>CAJPOL010000001.1 GCA_905372265.1 uncultured Treponema sp.
AAGCTATGCCGTTAAAAAGATCATCATTGATGACACGGCGGGAGCGCTCGTCTTTATTATTGAAAAAAACGAATACACATCGGCAGGCGATTCTTTCCGCTATATGGTTGAAACCGCAATCCTTGAATAACCGGAAAGACGAGGGCATGATATAGCCTTGCAAAGACAGACAGCGGCACATTTTACCTCTGCGCCGCCGCTCACTGTTCATACGCCGGAGGTTACCGGCGGCTTATATCCGTCCTTATTTTCTTTCCGCTGCAAAGGGCTCAAATGCTTTACGAGGCATTCTGCCCTCATTTTGCGCTGCAAAGTTCATCAGCTCCGCATATATTGTTTGAGCTTTTTCAAATGCATCGGCGGCTTGTTCGCATCCCAGTTTGGTTGCATATTTTGCCGCCGCTTTTTTCCCTTTCTTCTCGTAAAGGCGGATTATTTCCGCATCTTTAGCGTTCTGTTCCTGAATAAGTTTTTGCTCATAATTTTTCCAATAAGCGCGGATATTTTTACCGTACATATCCCTATTCAAAGCGGAAATGATATTGATAGAGCGCATCAGCCAATAGAACGAGGCCGGATTATAGAGCACATCCTCTACTTTGTAAGGCTGCAGCGTGTCTGTTATATTTCCATAAAAAGGCAGATACACTGAATGTTCGGCATTCGCCATTGCCAGCCACATTACGCCGCCGACAGACTGCGGCAGTTCGGGCTTCATTTGAATAATATGGCATTCCATAGAAGTCGGAGCCCCGATCGGCCGAATGCAGGCATTTTCTGCCAAATTTGCATTTTTATCGGTATCTTCATAGCGGTATCGTTGAAGCTCCATCACGTCTTCAAGGGTGATTTTTTTGTCGGCTTTTCTCCACAAAGAAAATACTTTCGTGTCGTAAGAAACTTTTTCTGACGGCGAGAGTTTGTTTTGGCCGCCCCACAGCCGTACGCAGTCATAGTCGCCTATTTCTTCTCCATAGGTCAGTGCAGCATGGAATGCACCGCCGAATTCTTTATAGAAGCCTTTTGCTTTCGGTAAATTGATTAAGTCCTTTGATGCAATGACATCTTTACTTGATATATCAACGTTATCCAGTAAAAAATGATTTGGTACAACGGCGTACGAATCTTCAGGAACTTTCACTGCCGCATACTGATGACCGGAAAGAATTTCCATATACCAGCTTTCTTTATGGTCTGCGATAAATAGAATATTACCTTCTGCGGCGCCGTGTGTGTCCACAATATGTGCAATCCGTTCAATACCTTCCCGCGCAGTAGTGATATACGGTAAAACGACCGTCGTTATAGAGGCTTCCGATAATCCGTTCGGAACGAGCGGATCTGCTTCCTGCGCCGCCTTGCCCGGAGATGCGGAAACGGTTGCACTCATTGCAACTCCGTACTCGTTAAAGCCGACTTCATCGTAAATACCCTCCGACTGTTCAGCGTCGCAGATGGCAGTATACTGATAGCTCAATCGAGGCAGCTCAATGCTGAACCCGATCGCATCGGTAAAAACAACCGGTTTTTTACGCTTGCGGCGCGGGTATACTTTAAAAATTTTGTTATGCGCTCCGCTCAAATCTTCCGTCCGCGCAATAATGCGGCATCCGTCAGCGGTCGCATCCTTTCCCGCAACAAATCCCGTACAGCAGAATGCATCGGTTATTCCGCCCGCCGCAGCGGCTATCACAAATAGTATCGTCAAGTATATTTTTCTCATCGGTATTTCCTCATATTACATGTTTAATAGTGGGTAATATCTTTTATTTGTTTTAAACTGTCAATAATGCGGCTGCCTTCCGGCGACTGAAAAAAGCGGAGTGTTGCCGGAGGCAGTATATCAGCCAGTTTCGTCCAATCTTCTTGCTGCAGAAGCAGCCGTGCGGCGGAAGCGCTGACTGGAACACCGCTTTCGGTTTTACGCGGAATAACATGCAGCTGTACCCCGTGCGCCGGCAGCGAATCCTGCAAGATGCGGTTGTAGAGACCGGTTACATGGCTAAACGGCTCATCGCCGACGAAGCGGTGTGTAATATGTAATGCATGGGCAATACGGATAAAGATATCCGCATCCAAAGCAGCTTGCAAAGCAATGGCTTCATCGGAATCTTTTAGAAAATAAGCGGGAAACGTTGCCGATGATATGAGGTAGTCTTGGGTTCTGTGATACGAAATATTTTTAAAATGTGCAGTATTCTCTTTAATCAGCTGCTCCCGTACCGCAAAAGGGATAGCCGAAGCGTCATCCGAGACCATGAAGAGGTGCAGATGATCGAGAGCCGCAGCCGCTTGTTCGACAAGGTAATAATGCCCCTTGGTAAAAGGATTGGCATTCATCACGATAGCGCCTGCCGATCCCGAGTACATCCCCGTTTTTTGCAATGCAGCGCAGTATTTTTCAAAACCGTTCTTTTTATTTTCCAGAAAGACGAGCTTACCGGCAACCGTAACGATTGGATAAAATCCGAGCTTTTCAAAAAACGGAGCGGCTTCCCGCTTTGTATAGATAAAAAGATTAAAAAAACCGTGCTCATTCCTATCTGCAATCAGTTCGGTCATTAAAAGCGGCAGCAAGCCTTCGCCTTGTAGGTTTTTTCGCACGGCAATACAGCGCAGCGTATTTTTATAGGCGGAAGCAGTTGCGGCAAGCGTTTCCGCCTCATCAAATAGCCCATATGACACATCAAGGCTGGAATCAATATGTAAGCTCTCCGATTCCAAGAGCTCAATCACGGGCTTCCGTTGTTGAGGATCATCCAAAGAAATTTTTTTTACATAATACGGCATCCGGCTTCCTCGTGTTATTTTGTTCCAAACCGGTATCGAAAACCTATATTGATATTGATTAAGTCCATACCGGCAGGAACGAAGCTGACGGATAAGTCGGCGCGCTCAAGTATACGGAAATTACATTCAATTTCGCCGCCGTACCATATGAACAAATATTCCCAATTTTCAAACGGGGAACCGTACATAATTTTTTCTGAAATATCGTAACCATTGAGTGCATACCAACTTTGCCGGTAAATTAATGTAGGTCCAATCCCGATGTTCATAGAAAACCGGTTGATTTTCAAAAAGCGTACTCTAAAACCTGCATGCGAATAGCCGAGAAATTTAAGTGCGCAGTCACCGTATAATCCTTGCATCAATTTGATCGATAAAAGATCATCAAAGATAAAATACTCAAAGCTCAACGATCCGCCGGGATTGTATACGAAGATTCCCTTAGCATCGAATTTATACGGCATAAATTGCGCATTAGGTGATCCTTTGGGGTGAGAGCTGAAAGAGCATATCTTTATTCCAACCGCATATTTTTCGGCATGCAGAGGCGTCATAGCCATGATCAATAAAAATGTCAGTACAATAGAGATGCGGCCGGTTTTCATACAACATTATTCATCCAAGATAATGGGGTTTATTATAGTGCGATTCTTTGCGCTGTCAAGGTGCTTTTCTCTACTGCCGCAGAAATCAATTTCGGCCTAAAACGGGTAATCCCCTCACCCACCACATAAATAGCAGCTGTGAAAATTGATTCGTGCGGAGGGTTTAATACCCCGACGCTTGCGTCGTAATGAAGGGTATTAAAGCCGACTGCAACCACCTTATGGGAATCAACAACCCCGACGCTCGCGTCGGGGTTGTTGATTCCCATAATTTTTAATTAACCGCAGAGGACGCTAAGATCGCAAAGGAGGTGAAAGAGATTGCGTGTTACATCTTTACCTCAATGTATCTCTGCGTCCTTCGCGTACTCTACGGTTTGATTAAATTATAAAGAACGTCTAATGCGTTTACCCAGCACTTCTACTTTTTAGCAGCCTGCTTCGGCGTTACTTTTATCCCGACTGACTTTGCCAGTTCAGGATTGGTCGGTACATAATCCTTTCCATAGTAACACTTCAGATACAGTTCACGCAGCTCGGAAACAAGCGGATAGCGCGGGTTGGCAGTCGTACACTGATCGTCAAAGGCTTTTTCCGACATATCATCAAGGTGCTCAAGGAAGTCCTTTTCAGGTATGCCGGTAGCGCGGAAGTCTTCGGGAATTTCGCAAATGCGTTTGAGCTCTTCTATTTTCTCAATCAGCCGTTCAACCTTTTCCTCACTGGTCTTTCCGCCAAGTCCGAGATGATCGGCTACTCTCGCATAGCGGTCAAGGGCAACCGGATACTTGTACTGCGGGAAGATCGCCTGCTTACGCGGAGCTTCCGTTGCATTATAGCGGATAACATCAGTGATAAGCAGCGCATTCGCCAATCCGTGCGCCGTATGATGCTGAGCGCCGATTTTGTGCGCCATTGAGTGACATATGCCGAGGAACGCATTGGCAAATGCCATACCCGCAAGGGTTGCCGCATAGTGTATTTTTTCGCGGGCTTTGGGATTCTTTGCACCTTCCGTATATGCCGCAGGCAGATATTTGAAGATGAGGCGGATTGATTCAAGGGCAATACCGTTTGTAAAGTCGGTTGCAAGAACCGAAACGTACGCTTCAAGGTTATGCACCAATGCATCAATACCGGAATAAGCGGTCAACGCTTTCGGCAATCCCATGACAAAATCGGGATCGATGATTGCCATATCAGGCGTCAGCTCATAGTCGGCGATAGGATATTTTATACCGCTTGCATCATCGGTAACAATAGCGAACGGTGTTACTTCAGAGCCGGTACCGCTGGTTGTCGGAATCGCGACAAGCACAGCCTTCGTTCCCAGTTTTGGAAATTTGAATACGCGCTTACGGATGTCCATGAACCGGAGCGCGAGCTCGCCGAATTGTACCAGCGGCTGTTCATAGAGCATCCGCATAATTTTAGCGGCATCCATCGGACTTCCGCCGCCGAACGCAATAACAATATCCGGCTTAAACGAATTCATCAGATCAACGCCTTTGTAAATAGTCGTTAAATCGGGATCGGGCTTTACATCCGAGAATATCTCATGTTCGATACCCATGCCGTCAAGGGTACGGGTCAGCTGATTGACCATACCGCATTCATGCAAGTATTTATCGGTAACGATGAATGCGCGCTTCCGGTCGGAAAGATCGCGAAGCCCCTCGCTGACAGCATTTTGTTTAAAGTATACCTTACGCGGCACCTGAAACCAGAGCATATTTTCGCGGCGTTCCGCAACGGTCTTGATATTCATAAGGTGTTTTACTCCTACGTTTTCGCTGATTGCATTACCGCCCCAGCTTCCGCATCCGAGCGTTAAAGACGGTTCAAGTCTGAAGTTGTAAATATCGCCGATAGCGCCCTGAGAAGCGGGCATATTCACCAAGATACGTCCGGTAGTCATTTTGCTGCCGTACAGGTTGATGCGTCCGGTGTTCTGGGCATCGGTGTAAAGCACGGCAGTATGCCCCATTCCTTCAAGGGCAATCTGCTTCTGCGCTTTATTGCAGGCGTCTTCAAAGTCTTTTGCACGGAACATACCCAGGACGGGGGACAGTTTTTCGTGTGCAAACGGTTCGGATCGTTCAAGCGTATCGCTTTCGCCGATAAGCACTTTCGTTTCTTCCGGTACCTTTACGCCGGCCATTTCTGCGATTTTGTACGCAGGCTGACCGACAATCGCCGCATTTAATTTTCCGTCTTTAATGATAGTGTTACCGACCTTTGTTTTTTCCGCTGCCGATAAGAAATAGGCTCCCCGTTTCAGGAATTCTTCTTTTACGGTTTTATATACTGAATCGACAACAATGACAGACTGTTCGCTCGCGCAAATCATGCCGTTATCAAAAGTCTTACTGAGCAAGATGGAACTGACCGCCATTTTAATATGAGCCGTTTCGTCTATAACGGCAGGCGTATTTCCGGAGCCGACACCGATAGCGGGAGTTCCCGATGAGTAAGCTGCGTGCACCATGCCGGGTCCGCCCGTTGCAAGGATGAGCGCAATGCCGGGATGTCCCATGAGCTGTGCGGAAAGTTCAACGGACGGTTCATCAATCCATCCGATAATATCCTCAGGAGCGCCGACGGCAACCGCTGCATCACGGATAATTTTTGCTGCGCTGATGGTACTGTTTTTTGCACGCGGATGCGGAGAAAAAATAATACCGTTGCGGGTTTTCAGCGCAATAAGGCTCTTAAAAATAGCGGTGGATGTCGGGTTTGTAGTCGGAACGATACCGGCAATAACGCCGAGCGGTTCAGCAATTTTTACGACGCCGGCTTCCGCATCGTGCTCAATGACGCCGCAGGTACGCTCATTTAAGTATTTATTGTAAATATATTCTGCCGCAAAATGGTTTTTGATGACTTTGTCTTCAAAAACGCCCATGCCGCTCTCCTCAGCAGCCATCTTTGCCAGCACAATCCGGTTCTCATTTGCCGCTTGCGCAACATGTCTAAAAATCAAATCAACATGTTCTTGCGAAAATTCCGCAAATTTTCGCTGTGCGGCTTTGACACGCTCTACTAAAGCATTCAGATCTTCAGCGGTTCGTACAATCATAGTAATCCTCCTAAGTGTAGAATATTTATATATCGATAAAATACAAAATGATAAAAAAATTGTCAATAGGAGACATGTTTTCCTTCAGGGATTCAGCAATGACCTCGCTTCCTTATTGACATAAACGCGTAAATACTTCAAATATAGCTCATCGGTTATTCAAAAGGGAGGAACGATGCGTCAGTGAAAGGGTGCGAAATTTCAATAGAGAATGTTTCAAAAGCGTTTGGAGATTTTCATGCAGTGGATAATGCCGTTATCCGCATTAAACGCGGGGAGTTTTTCTCGCTATTGGGGCCTTCCGGTTGCGGAAAGACGACGCTGCTGCGTATCATTGCCGGATTTGAACAGCCGGATTCAGGGGTGATTACCTTTGACGGGCAAAACATCGTCGGTATCGAAGCTCATAAACGGCAATCGAATACGGTCTTTCAAACCTACGCGCTTTTTCCGCACCTTTCGGTATACGAAAACATCGCTTTTCCGCTCCGGCTCCGCAAGCGCCCGCAGGATGAAATCGATCGGCGGGTAAAAGAATATCTGCACCTTGTACAGCTTGATGCGCATATCTACAAAAAGCCGTCTCAGCTTTCCGGCGGACAGAAGCAGCGGGTCGCGATTGCCCGCGCATTGATTAACGAGCCGCGTGTACTGCTGTTGGATGAACCGCTTTCGGCACTGGATGCGAAACTGCGGGCTAATCTTTTAATTGAGCTTGATAAGCTGCACGACCAAATCGGTATCACCTTTATCTTTGTAACCCATGACCAAAGCGAGGCTCTTTCCGTTTCCGACCGTATTGCGGTGATGAATCAGGGAAAGGTGCTGCAAATAGGCAACCCCTATGAAATTTACGAGCAGCCTGCTACGGCTTTTGTTGCAAAGTTTATCGGCGAAACAAACCTTTTTGACGCAACCGTCGCTGCTTGCGAGCCGCACACGGACGGCTTTATGGTTACGCTTGATACGCCGGCGCTGGAAACTACGGTAAAAATCACCGATTACGATAAAACCGAAATAGGACAGCCGGTCTGTTTTACCGTACGGCCGGAAAAAATCCGCATCTCGCTGGAAAAACCGTCCTCTCAGACGAAAGAACTGAATGTATTCCGCGGCGAGGTGGAAGAGCCGATTTATTCAGGCTTTCAGTCTAAGTTTTTTGTAAAGCTGGACTGCGGCACAGTAGTGCAGGTCTTTAAGCAGCATCAAAATTATCTTGAAGACGGGCCTGAAATTGAGTGGAAAGATCGGGTGTATGTTTCGTGGGCGGCCAATGACGGCTATATCGTCGAGGATTTGACGTAAGGCTATGATACACAATAATTCCCGGCGCCGGTTTGCCTTTTTGTACGCCTTTCCGATGGCGGCATGGTTTACCGTGTTTTTTGTCTTTCCGCTTCTCATCATCGGCGTATACAGTTTTCTCCAAAAGGGGCTGTACGGCGGAGTTATATGGAAACCGTCAGTCAATGCATACGCGCAGCTTTTTACTGCAAGTTACGGACTGTTGTTTGTACGGACGCTCTGCGTCAGTATTACAGTAACGCTGATCTGCATTCTGCTTGCGCTGCCCGTAGGGTATGCGGTTGCACGCAGTAAACATCAGCTGTTTTTTCTCTTTTTAATTATCATTCCCTTTTGGACAAACTCACTGATTAGAATAAATGCATGGATTTCGATACTCGGTACCCAAGGATTCCTCAACGGGCTCTTGAAAAAGCTGCACCTCATTACGGAAAGCATTCCTTTTCTGTATAACCGGCAGGCAGTTATCCTCGTGCTGGTCTACATGTTTATTCCGTATGCGGTTTTTCCGATTTTTTCGGCAATCGACAAGTTTGATTTTTCACTGTTAGAAGCGGCGCGCGACCTTGGTGCGACAAAAACGCAGGCTATCTTCAAGGTTATGCTGCCGAATATCCGCGCCGGAATCTTGACTGCCGTCATCTTTACCTTTATTCCGGTATTCGGTTCCTACACTGTGCCGCTTTTAATCGGCGGTAAAGATTCTTATATGCTCGGCAATTTGATTGTTGATCAGGTAACAAAGATCCGTAACTGGCCGCTCGCCTCGGCCTTTTCGGTACTCATTACCGCCGTCAGCACTATCGGTGTGATCCGGATGATGCTCACCGGTGTTAAGCAGGAAAAACAGGCGGTAAAAAAATAGAGCCGGTTCACTTTAAACTGCGCGCAAGCCGGATACCGAGGTAATTATTGGTACTGCGTGGAACAACCGCCAGCCGTGGCGGTAGAAGAACGACAGGTATTAAACCCTCCGCACGAATAAAAATTACTGTCAATAAGTTAGACGCGTGAAACATAGGATTTGTTTTTTATGCTAAACTCATGGAAATTCATCTGTAAATTCTGGACGTTCAAGGGGGAAATACATATAATAGGGTATCTCCACAACAAAGAAGGAGCTGATACAGATGGATCACGGCGATGCGGAACAGCATAATGAAAATGCCGTCTCGCAAAACGGCAACACTATACCGGCTGACAACACTCAAACAACACAGGAGCACGAAAGCGTACAGCCTAAAAGCACTGCTCCTCAGCACACTGAAAAACCTCAGAAAGGCGGATTTTTAAAAAAATGCGCCGTATTTTTTTTAATTCTCCTGTGCCTTATCCTTGTGCCGGTTGCGGGTCTTGTTCTCTATTCATTGATAGACCGCGAAAATCCTGCCCGCCATATCGCCGGTAATTTTTATACATTGGTTACCGTCTCATCTGCAAGCGAGATAGTACAAAAAGGATTATATCTCAGTGCGGCGGATTCGCTTCTGTCCGCGCCGGAGACGGCGGCGCTGCAAGGGAATGTACGCGCGCTGCGTTCCAACGCAGTTCTCCAATCGGTTTGGTTCAAACGGCTGCTCAATATTCCCGTTAACGCGGCGTTTTATGAAAAGAATGCCGTTGCCCTTGTTTCCGATATAGGGATACGGTCAGCTGCGACCCGGTTGCTCCCTCTCATGCTCCGCATAAGGCCTGAATTGATAGACGGCGTTCAAGGACTTTCCCAGACGGCCTTTGCATTGGACGGAAAAACAGTGCAGGGCTTTGTGTTTGCGCTCTCTAAAGATCAATCCCTCTATCTCTGCTTTTACAAAAATCTCCTCATTGCAGCAACCTCGCACGAACTGTTTCAGGCATGCCTGAGTAAAAACACCGATGAAACAGGGCAAAAGCTAACAGCCTTACTGCGGGATAGGAGCGGCGATGCAATCAATATCTACGCCGATCCATCCTACTTTACGGCTGGTATTGCGCAGCAGAAAAATGTCATCGGTAATATGATGAGAGAGCTTTCTTTTCCGGAGCTGAGTAAACAGAGCATTACCTTCGATGATGACCATATCGGGTTAAGAAGCTCCTCTCAATGGGTTTCGGAGCGGGCGGAGGTTCAGGCCGTTTTAAACCGCCGTTCAAATTTACCCGGCGTCCTTTCCCGGCTGCCTGAATCGGCGGTCTATCTGACCTTATTTAATTTAGGCGATCCCGATTTCCTCTATAGCAATACGCAACCGTTTTTTACGCCTGAGTTGACACGTCTTTTCAATACAGCGGAAAAAAACTGCAAACTTTTTTTCCATAAAGATTTAAATCAGCTTGTATTTGAATGGGTCGGCAGTGAAATCGGCGTATTCGGACACAAGGATGCTCAAAATCCGGTGTTTTTTGTTTCGGTGAAAGATGAAGCAAAATGCCGCCGGCTATTGGAAGACCTCTTCGATACCATATTTTTAGACCGCTCTACTGCGGCTGTAATCGACGGCGACCGGATTCCGCGTATTGTGTTACCGGCATGGCTTGCAGGATTATTGAAAGCCTTTTCAATCGATTTGCCGCAGCCTTTTTATATGATTCAAGACGGGTACTTGTATCTCTCAAAGAGCGCCGAAGCGCTCGGTATGTGCAAAAAAGAAATCGATGACGGTAAATTACTGATAAAAACGAAACAATGGAAAACGTACGCAAAAAGTATCTCGCCTGAGACCTCTTTTCTTGTGTACTACTCGCTTGAAAGGAGCATTCCATTCTTTTTACAGCAAAATGCAGCGCTAAAAGCGGCTTTCAAAAATTACGGACAAGGAGTGCTGTCTTTACGCTTTGCTGCAGGGCAACAGATATATCTTGATTTTTACACCCAAAAAACCGCTTCCCGCAGCCTTGAGGAAATTCCATCGTTTCCGCGTATGATGGAAACGCAACCGGAAACAGGCTTTATTTGCGCACAAACGGCTGCCCGCATCCCATACGGTTTTTGGACAAACGGTTCGAATGTTTATAGAATGAACCTTCTAACGGGAGAAACGTTCTCGCTGATGCTGGACGGAAGCGCAGGAATCAGTGCTGATTTCAAAAATACCGGCAGCGTCCCTGTGCTGCAAGCGCTTTGGGCGGTTTCGGCACGCGGATCGATTTATAAAACAGATGAGCATTTAGAGCCTTTCGACGGCTTTCCTGTACTGACGGCTCACAAGCTGCAGCCGAAACCGGCTGCTTTGAACGGCGTTATTGTTCCGCTTTTTTCGGAGCCGGCGCTCTTGAAAACTGATCAGGACGGAGCGTACGCCCTTTCCGATGAAATGGAATCGAAGTTACGCGGCGCGCCGATTGTTTTCAAAAACATGATTGCAGCGCTTCCCCGTTCCTTTGAAAGCAAGCTGTACATATTCAATCAGGACGGCCGCATAGCGGAAAGCCTACCGGTCGAGCTTGACGGCATTTTTGCGGCGGAACCGCTGATGTTCACACAGAAAGACGGCAAGGATTGCGTTGCTCTGGTTAATGAAGAAGGGCGTTTTTCCATCCGCTCGCTTTCAGAGGATTGTGCCGAACTTACAGCGGCCGACCTATATGCTGTCTGTAAAACAACGCCGGCATATTCTTATACGGCGAGAGCTTTTTTTGTCGTATCTGCCGACGGCCGGCTCTTTAAAATCTCCGATACGGGAGAGGTCATTGATTCCCTGCCGCTTAAAACGGGAAAAGCGGACGATTATACGGTATGCACGCTTGATCTGGATAGAGACGGAAGCGATGAGGTACTGGTTTCAGGCGGCGGCAACGCGGTTTATGCCTATACCTCAGGCCTTGCTCCGGTGGACGGGTTCCCCATAGCGGGAACCGGCCGGCCGTATCTCTTTGACATAGACGGCGATAAGGCCCCTGAGCTGATAACATACGGTGTTGACCGGAAATTACATGCATATAGAGGAGGAACGCTGCGATGAACCGTTTTTTTTCACTCTTCCGTTTTACGAAAATGAGCGTTCTTGTTTTGTGTATTGGGATAACTGCTTCCTGTGCTACCGTTCAGACAGATCTTTTTTATACCGGTACGGCCGGAGAGACGAATATCAAAACGCTGGAAAGCGTGGAAGCGGATATCGTGCTGCAATATATACATCGGGAACCGAAAAAACTTGCGCACATTCAAAGCGGGCTTGAGGCGCTTTTAAAAAAGCCGTCTACCGATTCTTCTTATCTGGCACGGCTTTATGCGCTGTATGCCGACATCTTTATCCTAAAGCGTCAGCTGCAAACGGCGCAAAAAAAGCTCAATGAGGCAAAAGCGTATGATGCATACGATGAGTATGTACAGCTTGTCCAAGCGCGGCTGATAAAAGATCAGGATGAGCGGAGAATCTATTTGGAACAACGGGTTGCCGAAAATACGGCGTACTACCGGCTCAGTGCGGAATTAGGCGGGTTGTATGCCGCTGCAAAAGATTACCGGAACGCTCTTGCGGCGTTTGATGCTTCTCTTGCTTTCCTGCCTGATGTCTACCGGCAGCGGTACGAGAAAGAAAGAGAACAAAGCGCTCAACTCTATACACTGGATGCAATCCCGGCAACAAAGTCATCCGAAAAAATTCTTCAAAGCGCTTCCATCTCATTGATCGATATGGCTGTTCTTACACAAGATTCAACGGCTGCGCTTGACTTTATCACAGGTACGGCTGAATGGAAACCGCCGCTTCTTGCCGATCATCTTAAAAAGATCGGCTGGTATAATCCCGAAAGCGATATTCTCGGCGGCTCTACATCAAAAAAAGATGCAGCGCTGTTTTTATGGCATCTTGTAACGGGCGGGGATACAAAACGTTTAACAAAGTACAGCCGCTATTATGCAAATAAGCGGAAACTGCCTATTCCCGATGTACCGCTTGATGGTGTATACTTTGATTCCATTGTAGGAACCGTTGAAGAAGATATTATCCCGCTTGTTGACGGCAAAAACTTTCAGCCTGATACGGCAGTGAGCGGTTTGGAATTTTATAATTGGCTCTTAAAAGCCGATGCTCTTCGATAGAGGGCGATGCAATATGCACAGCGGCCTCTATGAGAGGATATACATATAAAATGGCGGTTCTTGAAGCGGCCGTAAAGGAAGTAGAAGATGGCAGATTTTGTTGCATGGGATCAGAGCTATAATGTCGGAATTACACACGTTGATAAGCAGCACAAGCACTTGGTGTATTTGATCAACAGCTTGTATAATGCCTGCCTTGACGAGAAAAACGTTTTGGAAGAAACGTTTAGATCGGTGATGAAAGAACTGGTTGAGTATGTCATGATTCATTTTAGAGATGAAGAAGCAATCATGGAAAGTGTCAATTATCCGCAGCTCAAAGAGCATAAGAAAAAGCACGAAGTTTTCGTTAAAGAGATACTGGCCACCGTGAGTGCATACAAGGACGGAAAGCAATTTGTACCGAATACCTTTGTCCGCTTTTTGCGCGATTGGCTGTTCAATCATATTTTAGTGTGCGATAAAGAGATGGCAAAATACTACCTTACGGTGAAAGGAACAGACGTGGAATAAGCATCAGGGGCTCAGGTGTGAAAAAAAGAGGGGGGAATTTGCCTGTCTGTAATGCAGTACCGTCAAAAAATGTACTCCCTCATACATTTTTGACAGGAAATTCACACGAGCGAAACGAAAGTATCGCTTCTGCATGGAACCTACCGCCGTCCATGGCGGAAGCCTCTTTTTTCACGTGTGCTATTACATAAAACAATACTTTTCTCTTATTTTGCTTTCACAGTTGAATCCCTGGAATAAAGATATTTTTCTTGACAACTGCCGTATGTATCCTTTACAATGATCTTATGATGAAAACCGCAAGGGAATAGACATAAAAACAAGGGCATGCGGGGAACCTTTTTACGGCAACTGTACGGTGAACGCTTCACCGTAACATTTTACAAAGGAGGAGCAAACGATGACTACAATGGTAATTGAACCGATCTATTCCGATAATCGGTCGGAAGACGGAGCGTACGGATGCGCATGCGTCTGCAATTCAGACTCAAACACTTATAACTTTACAGCGGATTGTGCCGCTGCTCAAGGTGCCTGCGGCTGTTCATGCGTAGGTGCTGTAAACTTAAACGCTAATTCAGACTTAGCGAGCAAATCGGCATAAGCGCGCTGCCGGCGCAGCGTGTAAGCGGCGTCCGGCAGCAGCAGTAAACCATTCCCGCATGCCTTTCCTTTTATAGATATGATGATTTAAGGAGGAAGCTGTATGTATGCGCTCATACGGTATGAAATAAAAAAAATGCTCACCGATACGGCGGCAAAGTATGTGTTCGTCCTGCTGCTCGGCTGGACTTTCTTTAGCGTCTATACGGTTATTACAGGCTATTGGTGCTCCGCTCCCTACTCCGATTCCGAAGCGGCTGCGGATCTGAGCACCAGCCGCGGCTATATGGGCTTAAAGGCAATAAAGGAAACCAAACGGCAGTACCGGCAGTATACCGGCGATACCGTCCTTTCGGTGCCCCTTTTACGCGATGCATACCGCGTCAAGCAAAGATTGAAAGAAGATTTTAAAAAAGAGGCGGAGGCTGCCGGTTGGCCTCCTTTCCTATACAACGAGTACATGGAACGTAATAGTCTAAAGATGTCTGATTTCTATCCTGATAGTGTGAGGCTCTTTCTCTATCTTATGACAAGCGAGTCTTTGGGCGGAGCTGCAGAAGATGCCGTTCCCGACAGCCTCTATGAGGACAATTTTGATGCACGGGTGGATTCAGGAATCACCCGTGAGGAATCAGAGCGGCATTTGCTGCGGCAAAAATGCGCCGAGCTTCCGGTGCCGTTCCGCTTCGGCTACTGTGCAGGCTGGGAGCAGGTAGGAGGCAAATTCCGGACGTTTGTGTACTGGCTGCCTGCGCTTATTACTCTCTTTTTTATCCTCATCCTAAAGTACGAGCAGGAATCGGGGATGGATACCATAACGTTTACTGCAGTGTACGGCAGAACGAAGGGGGTGTATGCCAAACTGGTTGCGGGGGTTTGTACGGCGGTTATTTTGTATACGGCTGTTTCGCTCGTTTATGCGCTGAGCCTGTTAAGCATCTTCGGCTTTGAAGGCGGCACGTACCCCATACAGATAACATCGTGGGCAAATTACTATATAATGTCGGCATACCCGCTCAACCTGATGCAGTGCTGCCTCGTGCAGTATCTGATGGGACTTACAGTAACGGTTTCTGCGGTGCTGTGCGCTTATTGGGTGTTTTCGCTGGTGCGGAATGCATTTGTATCCCTCGCGGTGGTGTGGGCGCTGTATTACGGAATAAAGTTGTTAAGCTTTCTTCCTCCGGCGTATAATGAGCTGCATAGCAATCTGCATGTAAGCGATCTGCAACGATACATTCAAAGCATAGGGGTTAATGCGCTTAATATGCTGTATATTTTTTGCGGCCAGATTCTAGATGGAGATTTTATCTATTTTTTCGGCATTCCGGTACTGCGCGCCTACGGATTGGTGATAGTGTATGCGGCTGTTTCAATAGCGCTTGCCGGTATGAGCATATACCGGTACCGCCGCTGCGAAATCCGTTGAACATGAGAAAAAGTGAAAGGGAGGATAATCTTATGAATAATCAAAATACAGTACAGGAGTTAAAACGGCTTTTTGCGCTGAAAGAAACCCATGAGCTTGACCGTATGGGCGCCTTATTCAATACGGAACGGGCTAACTATTACTACGATACCGGTACCGGAAAAGTACTGCAGCTTGATGATGACGTCTTTTTTGTGCTGCATAATGCATTTCATAATCCTTCGTTTACGGAAGCGGATGTAAAGGCAGCCTATTGCGATCAGCAAAACATTGAATCATTTTTACAGCTTTCTATTGATGAACATTTGTTTAGAGCCATCAAACCGAAAAGACTGTACAATCCGGCCTTTTACGAGCATTTAGAGGAAAGCCTTGCAACAAAAGCGGAACAGCTCATATTAAAGCTGACTGATACGTGCAATTTCCGCTGTAAGTACTGTATTTATAACGAAGACTATGCCGGAAACGTTGATTTTTCCGACAAAACAATGAGCTGGGAAACGGCAAAAAAAGCAGTTGATTACTTTTATGCGCATTCCTTTGCTGCAAATCGGAATGCGGTAACCTTTTACGGCGGAGAGCCGCTTTTGCAATTTCCCCTGCTAAAACAAGTAGTGGACTATTCCCGCAGTTTATTTAAAGACCGAGAGCTTTCTTTTTCGTTTACAACCAACGCATCGCTGGTAACCGATGCAATAGCCGATTACCTTACCGGTATTCCTAAGATGTCGATTGTATGCAGTCTAGACGGCCCGCAGGATATTCATAATGCATACCGGAAGACCGTTGGTAAAAAAGGTACGTTCGAAGCAGTTATGTGCGGTTTGGAAAAATTATATAAGGCAAATCTTAAGAACAAGCAAGCAACAATCTCAGTCAACGCTGTTTTTGCTCCACCGTACAGCTTTGAAAAGCTTGATAAAATAGAAGTATTTTTTTTAACGCATCCGTACCTTTCCGATACTGCGCAAGTAACCATCGGCTATCCTGCCGAAGACAGCGTGCCTGATAAAGAAGCCTTAATACGCCCCATACTGGATAATGTGAAATATAGAATGAGGAATCAGCATTATATCGATCCTTTGTTTAATTGGCAGCGGTTAAAACTGGCGGATAAACAGACGGTATTTTACAAATCAATTTCTTTTTCCGGCTTGCTGCAGTCGCTTAATGCGGTCAATAACCGCTATATTACCAAAAAACCGGAAGAAAGATACGGCTTTCACGGCTGCTGCGTTCCGGGCGTACGGCGTATCTATGTGGAAACGGACGGCAGTTTTTACCCCTGCGAACGGATAGGTATTTCGCCGTGCATCGGCACGGTTGATACCGGTATGGATGTGGAAGCCATACGGCGCTATTACATAGACGGTTATAGCGATGCCTGTATACAGCGCTGCGCTCATTGCTGGGCGATACGGCTGTGCAATTTTTGCTATGCCAAGCGGATGACAAAAGACGACTTTAATACCGCTTCGTTCAAAGACTGCGCTTCCAAAAAAGAAGTGCTTTTGCATCATCTCGCCTTTTACCACGAACTTATGGAAACGGAAAGCGGCAGAGAAACGTTAAAAGCGCTCAAAGACGCTACCTTTACATAGGAAGAGGGCTGTCAAAAAAGTAACCAACTTTTAAAACATCTCTAGTCAATATATTTACATGAAGGAGTCTCCTATGACATTGGAATTGAAAGAGTTGTGCAAATACTTTAAGGATAAGCGCGCCGTTGATCAGTTAAACGTTACTATACACGAAGGGGTCAACGGACTATTGGGAGCAAACGGAGCGGGCAAAACCACGCTTATGAACATGCTTGTAACCAACACCCGCCCTACGTCGGGCGCTATTTACTTTGACGGTGAAGACATCACCAAAATGGGAGAGCGCTACCGCAACGTGTTAGGCTATCTGCCGCAGGACTTTAGAGCTTATCTTGATTTTACCGCTCTTGAGTTTTTGGCGTATATGGCAGCGTTAAAAAACGTGTGCTTTGACCGGCCTGAGCAAAAGTACCGGGAGTTTTTAGAGCAGATGAATTTGGCCGATGTAGCCAAAAAGAAGATTAGAACTTTTTCAGGGGGGATGAAAAAGCGGCTGGGGATTGCGCAAGTGCTGTTGAACGATCCTAAAATCATCATTGTAGATGAGCCTACCACGGGGCTTGACCCAAAGGAGCGGATAAAATTCCGCAATATTATCAATGGGATTTCAGAACACAAAATCATACTGCTTTCGACACATATTGTCTCTGATATAGAGAACGTTGCCAAAAATATTTTGATGATGAAAGAGGGAAAGATACTGTTAAACGGGACGCTTGAGCAGCTGACGAATGAGTATGAGGGCCGGGCGTGGATATGCGAAGTGAATCAGAGCGAGTTTGAGCGGATAAATGAAAAGTACTATGTGTCCGCTTCGCGGAGAAATCCCGATAACAGCATAGAAACGCGGGTGGTAGCGGATGAAAAACCGCATGAAAGCGCGCGGCAGGTGGCGGCCTCTTTAGAGGATATTTATTTATACAACTTTAAAGAGCTCTCGCAAGAATAGCAATAAAGAGGAAAAAGTATGAATCTGAGTAAAAATACCATACTGGTAAAATTTGAACTAAGAAAGCTGCTCCATATCGTCAGCATTGTCGCTATTACATTACTGTTCTTTCTTGTTTTGAAAAGCGCTCAGAAGCCCTACCTCAGCCGCAGCTTCTATTTTGTCAATGCCAAAGGAAAACCCGATAGCTATCCCGGAGGGCTCAAAGATTCCATTGCACGGGAAACAAAGGTGCAGGATACATATCGAGGACCGATAACGGTAGAAAGGCTCAAAGATGCGCTGGCGGCTTATAAGGAGCTTTCCGAGAACTTTGGAATAGATGGCGAACGTACATGGGGTGATGAGTACCGTTCTGCTGCTGATGTTATGAAGCAAGCGTTTTCCAAACCCGGGCAAAGAAATATCTATATTATGAACATGATAGATGCGGCAGACCTTGAACATACCTATACCGGCCGTATACAGCAGTTGATGGATAGTATGCAGTTTGCTAAAAACCGGATCCATAATTCCCCCAAAGTGGCCGAGCTTGCCCGGCGCGTAACCGTACCGTTTTATTACGGCGGCTTTGATATGGTATGGGACATATTGCGGAGGACACTTCCTGGCATTATTACATATTGTATGTTGTTAATTATTATGTGCTCATCGTTTGTATTTTTGAAAGAAACCGTATTATCTTCGTGCATTCAGCTGTCGTTTCCGGCGGTACTGGGCAGGAAAAACCATGCTTTGGTAAAAATCCAAGCCCTCTGTATTTTTACCACCATTCTGTATTTTTTGAACGTCGGTACGTATTGCGCGATCTTATTTTTCCGCTACGGTGCAGGGGGCGGAAACAGTGCCATCCAAATATACTCGTTTTATTCATTGTATACCGGGACAGTAATGCAAAATATACGTTTGTATTTCATCATATTCTATTTTGCGGCTCTCTTTGTTTCGCTGCTGACATTTTATATTTCATTGTATGTAAAGAATATCATTACAACCGTTATCGTAACTTCGTTAGCGTTCTACAGCGGAAGCGCCATACCGGAAGGTTCGTTCTTGGAGCGGGCAGTATTTTTGTTTCCCGCGTCCGCGCTTAATTTAAGGTCTTTTATAGGTAGACCTATCGTATACACTCTATTCGGCAAGCCGGTGTTGTTTGTATACCTGTACATTCCCGCCTGCATCATCATGAGCATTATCCTTGCAATTTTAATTGTAAGAAAATTTGAAACGATGGAGCTATAATTTGCTTAGTATAGGAGAAGATATGAAAACCAAGATGTTACTAATAGCCGTACTCGGAGCGCTGCTTGTTTCGTGTACAAAAGCTGAAGCCAAGCAGCCCCCTGAAACCATGCATGCTGCAAACGAAGCCGGTACGGCGGCTGCAAACAGCGCCGCTGCCCTTGCAGCTCAAGACGTAAAGGGGAGCGAGCTTGTTACGCTGCATGTCCCGCAAGAAGGAATCCGCTTCCCGATAGGGATAGATGACAGAGGTCACGGCTTGGATGCCGCTGCAGATCTTACTCCCATTTATGATGAGGCGGGCGCTGAAATCATTACCGAAGGCTTTATAGACTATCCCTATGCTATCGGTAAATATGAAGTTACCCACCGGCTTTGGAAAGAAGTGTACGATTGGGCTATGGTAGGAGAAGGCAAGGACAAAGGCTATTCGTTTGCCCAAGGGGAACAGGGCTATCCGGGCTCACCCGATTTTCTTAGGAAGAGTAGGGGGCAGTCTGATAGTATGGTGTGGGATTGCGGAGTGCAAGAGCCGAACGGCCGTCATCCGGTTACCAAAGTAAGCTGGTACGATTGTATTGTGTGGTGCAATGCGTACTCTGAAATGACGGGGGCTGTCCCTGCGTATTATAAAAAAGACATTGCAGGTGAATCGGGAAATATAACAGCGGAAAACCGAAAAAACTACAGCCGCTGGGTAGTGCGGGATGTGTCCGATACCGCAGCCTGCGATACCCTCCTAACCTTGAGCGCACAAGCGCTATCCATAAGCGGTAAAACCAACGGGTTTAGGCTCCCCACCTACCTTGAATGGCAGCTTGCCGCCAAATTAACCGATAAAGAATATTTTATCGTAAAAAAAGATGGTGTGCCGCTTACCGGCACAGTAAACGGGAAGCAATGGTTTTTTACCAAAGGCACTGCGGTATCGGGGGGAAAATACAATGTTGGAAAAATGGGCGTGGCAGTAGCGATCATGCGGGATGCCAATCAATATGCCCATATACCTTCATATGCGATATCAGTATCGCCCTCACCGTATTCAACCTTTGCCGTAGGGTCATTGCAGCCTAACGCGCTCGGCATCTACGATATGTCGGGGAATGTTGCCGAATGGTGTGCGGATTATGTGCCCAAAACCAAAAGGCTCCCTGCAAGCCGTGTGGTGATGGGGAGCAGCTGTCATAGTGTGTTGAGCTGCGCTCAGCACGGTGATCGCCCCAGCCGAAGGCCGGATAATGATCTTGGTTTATGCGGATTACGCATTTGCCGGACGGAGTGAAGATCGCAGTGTATACGGTAATGAACCATGGGCAGGTATACTTTTTGCTTTCGGATACGGCGGAACCTGCCTTGTATTTTATTGTACCGGTGCCGCTCTGCGCCGAGCCTCAGGGGAAAAACGGGCTTGCTCATGTCAGCGAACACGTGATGCTTTCCCTCATTGAAGCCCGCCTTACCGAAGTGATGACCAGTTCGTTCGGGTTTTATGCGCATACCGGTTTTTCCGGCATTCAATTCCATTTCCGGCATTTAAAAACGGAAGAAAACATCAGGATTGTATACCGCGCTATTCAAGAATCCCTGTATCCTTCGGCAATACCCAGCGCTGTTTTGAAAAACGCAAAAGCACATGTGCTGAAGGAATGCAGGGAGCTCAAGCAGTTTTATGCGCAGGTACTAAAGCAAACCCGCTTTTTAACCGGCTGTAGGTCCATTACAATGCCGGTCGGCAAGGTAAAAGAGGTGCAAAGCATTACTGAACAGGATGTACTGCAATTTATCCGCGATCGGTACGGTGAGCATACCTTTATCATTGTCGGGAATCGTTTGGATAGCAGCATATCCGAAGACACCCGTACGGCTGAACTTGTGCGTCAAACCCGCTGCGTTTTTGAAAAGACACGGCGGAAAAGACACAAGCCGTTTTTACATACTGCCTTGCCGTCCTGTGCGGTACAAACGGTATCGCTGTGCATTCACGTGGATAACGATAGGGCTGCTGGAAACTATTTTGTTTTAACGGCATTACACCTGTACATCATTGAATGCATGAACACCTTTTTTCAACGCAAAGGCATGCATGACGATGCCTGCGGCGATGCGCGTACAACTATGCAAAAGGTCGATAGCGAAACGATGATTTCGTTTCTTACGTTTCAGGCGCAGGGTTTCCGCTTCGAATCGGTTGCAGGGGAACTGAAACGCTTTATCATACGGCAAACTCCATGCGTACAAGACTTGGAAAATGTCAAACAGCTTCTTGCGGATTCGTTAACGGCAGGAGCCGGTCTACGGACTTTGGTGAGCAATATCATCATGCATATTGAACACGGGTTTCCGCTTATCATCAACCCGCAGCAGCGTAAAAGCGCAAAGGAAGAAATCAAAGCGATTCCGTTTGCTGTCTTTGCGGATTTTAAACGCAGCATGGTAACCAAAGAACACTTTCACATTATTATCAAAGATACGCCTGCATCACAGGGTAATATAAAGGAAAGAACATGAAGATAGTGCGTTCTGCAAAAACAATACGGCAAACGATTGCTTTGCTCTTTTATGCGTCAAAGCCGTATTTTTTACTGACCATTTGTTTTAACGTCTTTTCAGGCTGTTTTATTCCGGTCAATGTACTGATATGGAAGTATATAGTGGATGCAACAACTGACTTATTGCGCCTGAAAGACGCATCGTATATGCCGGTGGTATATTTTTTGCTGCTGCATTTCGGAATCAGTTTTTTAATCCGCAGCATCTCCACCCTTTCAGTCTATTTTCAGAATCTCTATGCAAGTAAAATAAACATGTATATTACCAATAAAATATTGTACAAGATGTCCGAACTCACCGTTGAACAATTCGACAATCCTTCCGTGTATGACAATATCCAAAAATCAAACGGGGAATCGCTGCAGCGGAGTACTTCGATATTGCGTACGTTGGTCGAGATTCTCAAGAACGGCGCTTCCGTTGTGGGGACGGCGGGACTGCTTTTTCATTTACATGCCGGTTTAACTACTGCGGCTATATGTACGTGTATTCCGCTTTTTTTCATTAATATTGCTGTTTCAAATAAACTCTATGCGCTGTATGAAAAGCGGAGCGAAAAAATACGCTTTATCAATTATTTAAAAAGTATAAGCATGGATAATACCACCATCAAAGAAATGAAAATCAATAATGTGTTTTGCTATTTCATAAAAAAGATTTCCGATATTTACTGCGAAAACTTCAATGAAGATAAAGCGGTGCGAAAAAAAATATTTTTACAGCGAAATATCTATCAATTTTTTGATGAACTGATTTTTTACGGCATAAAACTGTGGATTATTCTGTTGGGAATTAAAAGCGCTGCGACAATCGGCTCCGTACTTATGTTTATGCAATCCGTCGATATTTTGAAAAATGCAATAAACAATACCCTGTCGATGGGCTCTCAAGGTTATGAAGACAGCTTGTATATGGAAAACCTTTTTAACCTGCTTGAGCTTACGGGCGACCGGGGCGAAGCGCCGTTTAACCGGCATTTTCATACGATAGAATGCCGTAATGTTTGGTTTACCTATCCGTTTTCCGACAAACCGGTTATAAAAGATTTTTCTTTTTGCTTTTCTGCCGATAAGACATACGGCTTTGTCGGTTTAAACGGTTCCGGTAAAACTACTTTGATAAAGCTGCTGCTTGGTTTTTACACTTCGTACCAAGGTTCAATTTTAATCGACGGCATTGAACTAAGAGATATCGATATAAAACAGTATCATACTCATATCAGCGCCGTGTTTCAGGATTTTGTAAGATACCCCTTTACGGTTACTGAAAACATCGGCTTAGGGGATGAAGCGTTGTTTTTAACTCAAGACGGCGTTAAGACCATCACTGAAAATGAAGCAGTGTATCAAGCGGCGCATTTTTCAAAGGCGGACGAATTTATACGGAAACTGCCTAATCAGTATGCAAGTATTTTAGGAAAAGAATGGCAGAACGGTACGCAAATTTCCATCGGCCAATGGCAAAAAATTGCGGTAGCAAGAGCCGCCGTAAAAAAATCACGCATCTTTATTTTTGACGAGCCGACCGCCTCTATCGACCCTATTTCAGAATACGAGTTTTTCAAAAACGTGCGCAGCCTTGCACAGAATAGCCTGTGCATTTTGGTAACGCACCGCTTTGCCAATATAAAAGCCGCTGATGAAATTTTGGTGCTGTCCGATGGCGCACTCATTCAGTCGGGTACCCATCAGGAACTATTTGATTCGGAAGGGCTTTATCGGGAACTGTACACAATGCAGGCGGAAAGTTATCTTGAAGATAAAACCTAAAGCAGGGTACACTTTATGCATCAAAACAGTTCTTTTTCGAATCTTTGAAAAATCCGATAACGATAAACAGCATGATAATGCCGAGCGGAAAGGCCGCAATGATGGAAAGGCTTTGCAGTTGGCTTAAATTGCTGCCGCTAATGATGAGTGCTGCGGGCAGCAGGATAAAAATCAGCGACCAGAATGCCCGCAGTAGTTTTTTCGGCTCACCACCGCTCAGGATCCGCTGAGAGTATGATGCGATAACAAGCGTAATCGCGTCGAATGTACTGGCGTAGAGCGCAATCATCGCAAAAATGAGCAGTACGAGAGCCCCCTGCGCAAAAGGGAGCGTGTTCAAAATACCGGTTATCACCGCTGCAGGCGGACAGCCCTCTTGCAGCTGCTGAGCAGCCGAAAAAAGGCCGTGCGTTTCCAAATACAGCCCGTAATTTCCCAGTACCGTAAAGGAACAATACGTACCGGCCGTCCCGCATAATAAACCGCCGAGTATCACATTCTTTACAGTTCGGCCTTCCGAGATACTCCCGATAAAAAACGGCGTTGCGACAGACCATGCAATCCAATATGCCCAATAGAAAATCGTCCAATTCTGCGGGAAACCGGCTCCGTTTGTTCCCGAAAGCCTCAGCGGGTCCATCCATGTTGAAAGGGAGATGAACCGGTTCAGCATGATGCCGATGCCGGTAATACCTGTTTCGATAATATACAGCTTCGGCCCGAATATAAATACAAAAAGAACAAAACCGGAAAAGCAGACAACCGCTGCCTTTGCCAGCAGTGAAATACCTTTAATCCCGACTAATACCGCCGACGTATACACCGCCGCAATAGTGCACAGCAGGATAAGCGTCAGCTCTTTGGATTCCGGAATGCTCAGTACCGAGGAGACCGCCATCGAAAGGAGCGGCGTTGCAAGCGAAAAAGTTGTAGCGGTTCCCGCCAGTAACCCGATAATCGAAAATATATCAATAACCGCTCCAAGCACACCGTCAATGCGCTCGGCAAAAAGAGGCCGGCAGGCCTCCGATAGCTTTTGCTTTTTTTGCTTTTTTACATGCAGCATATATCCGAATGCAACCGCCGGTACAATGTAAAAGCTCCACGGCGTAATCCCCCAATGAAACAGCGGATAGGCTGCCGCCCAATCCTGCCGTTCAACCGCCGTTAGGTTTGTTTGTCCGAATGGAGAAGCCGAATAGTAATAACCCCACTCAATGAGCGACCAATAGAGAATGTCGGCAGCCATCGTTGAGGTAAAAATCATAGCCCCCCATGTAAACGTATTGTAACGCGGTTTTTCAATGGAACCTAACCGTATCGTCCCATATTTCGAGAATGCGCCGTAAAAAGCAATACATACAAAGCCGAGCCCGAGCAGGATATAAAAAAAACCGAGCTTATTGACAAAAATATTCCATAGCAAATCGATAGTTCGATTTGATTGCTGAGGAAATAAGAGCAGTACAGCTGTAATACAGCCGATCATAACCAGCGGGATAACGGTAACCGGCCAATCGATTCCTCCCGTATTTGAGCGGATAGTCTTATTTTTGGGGTTCATCATGTACGTTTCCTGTCAGCTGGAGCACTCGCTTATGGTAGTCCTTTGCATAACGGTACATTTTCAGCCCGTATTCACCGAAATGCGCTCCGAGCGCTTGTTTATAACACGTCCATAACGCCCATAAAAAACCCGAAAGCGCTACATAGATATAGATGCGCAGCTTCTCATCGTATTCAGGCGCCCGTTGAAAATAGCGGCGCATAAGATCATCAAGCTGTGCTTCGGAGAAGTATGAATAGATGGCAAACATAGCAATATCGACAAGCGGATCGCACATCGCGGCATACTCCCAGTCAATAAGCCGTATCTGACTATTACTTACGATAAAATTATCGCAGATTAAATCGATATGGGTAAGAGCCTGCGGTTGTTTAAGACCGTCGAGCATGTCCAAAAGCGTCTCTATTTTTTCCCGTACTTCCGCATAGTCATAAAAAAGAATACCGTGTTTTGACTGCGCATGGCGTTCATAGAAAAGAATACGTTCCCGAAAATCAAAATGATGCGGAACGGTAATGCCGGAGTTATGCAGTTTACGGGCTATCCACATACAGGCATCCAAGTCATCGGGATTATCAGGCCGCGCAACGCGGGTGCCTTCTTCAAAACGGGTAATCTTGACGCCGGTCTCTTGGTCAAAATAGATGATTTTATCGGAAATATTGAGCGGCTCGATCGCTTTATACACGGCGTATTCCTGTTCGCGGTTAATGAGTATATCGGTACCCTCTCCGGGAATACGGAAGATGTATTTATTGTTATTGATTTCAAAAACGAATGATTTATTGGTCATGCCGAGTCTGAGCGGGCGGAGGTTTTTTACCCGCATTTCAGGCTGGCCGAAAACGCGGGAGATAAGCTCCATCCACTTATTTTGAGTCGAGATCATGTATGAGGTATCAAACCGGCGCAGCTCTTCAAGCGATTCAAATTCATAGACCTGATTAGCCGGTTGTTTATTGGCAAACATCGGCAGCTTGTCTAAATGGCGGCTGAATACATCTTCCCAATACCAATCGCCGGTGTCATCGCGTCTGTATGCCTCTTCGATCATCGGTTTTATCGCCGCTGAAAAGGAACGTGAAAAATACGCCGGCCCATACATGACCCATGCGTTTTTTCCGCCGGGCTTTACTTTTGTAATCCGGTCATGGAGTCCAAGCTGCAACGTCCACTCATCGGTTTTTTCGTTGATTTTTATGGAAGAGTACCATGAATCATATTCGTGAGAATGATACATATTTTTGCGCAGCCAGTTATCGCTTGAAAGAATATAGGTATTTTTCAATGCATCGCGGACATGATAAAGGGTAGAAAGATTGTTTTTTGTTGCAAAATCAGGGTTATATACAAGCGTTACGTTGTATTTATCTATCAGATATTCGAACGTGTCTTTAAGATAACCGACAACAACAGCAATATCGGTAATACCCGCTTCCAGCAGCTGTTTTATCTGCCGCTCGATCATCCGTTCGCCGAATACCTCCAGAAGGCCTTTCGGCGTTGCATAGGTGAGCGGAACAAAGCGGGAACCGAATCCTGCCGCCATAATAATGGCATTATCAACCTTGCAGTTGTCGTATTCACTCTGCGCCTTAATCGTTAAAACCCGCTTGCCGATTGCAGGCAAGCCGTTCGTTTTTAAAAAGCCGTCCTGTTCCATAGAAAAAAGGATCTTATTTACATAGGCAAGCGATATTTTCAGCCGCCCGGCAATTTCCCGTTGCGTAATTTCCGGTCTCTTTTTCATCAATTCAATGACATGAAAGTATCGTCTTTTCATATCATTGAGTATAGTTGCATGCTTGTTCACTGTCAATCATGTTTTGACGTTTTAGTGAACTATCTTTTAAACAGACGATAGAATACCGTAATCAGTAAAAAGAGCAGATAACGGAAAAAATAGAGTATTTTAAAGGGATTACGGATAAGCTCCGGAAAAAACTCCCACCCATGCCGGAATACGGTATCGGAAGTTCGTTTTTTTTGTTTTGCAAAAATATCAATGATATTGGGATCGTACACAAAAATACTTCCGGGTAATTTTTCGCGGTTACGGTAAATCCAGAGCGCTTCTCCGTGAATGCCGTTGCCGATAATGACAAGCGCCGGGTGCGCTTTTGCAATGGATAAGATAATATCAGCTTCCATCGATTTACGGTAAAAGCCGTTGAATCTGCCGACTATGCCGGCGCCCGGGAAAGTACTGCGGACATTCCGTTCGGCATCTAATAAACTGTGCGCCCGTCCGCCAAGCAAATAGAGGGATTTATAGTGAGCTGATATGACGTCCAAAATCCTGATAATCATGTCGAAAGAGTCTCTTCTGATAGGAACCGGATATTTTAAAAACCGGGCTGCCCAGAGTAAACTTTTTGAAAGGGGCAGACAGAGCGCCGCATTTTCAAGCATTGCGCGGAATTCTGCATGCCGCCGCGCTTTTAAGAGATCCCAGAGCGTGAGAAAAACGATAGGCTGCGGAGTCTGCTTCGTTAAAAGTTCCAGTACCGTTTTTTCTATATCTTCATCGGGAAGAATATCGATTGGAATACTCAATAATGGGATTCGGGTAACTGCCATTGGTCTGCCTCGTTTATGATGGTTTGCGCCGCTGCAACGGCATAGAGCGCGGCCGTTTCAGCCCGTAAAACATTCGTTTTAAAATGCAGGGATTGAAACCCTGCGCTGCGGAGCATATCCGTTTCCGTGCGGCTCATGCCCCCTTCCGCACCGATTGCAAGCACGATGCAAGCGGGCTTACCGGCAAGAAAGGAATGCATACTAAGGCACGGTACATCGGCGTATTCGCTGCACATACCGAATACGGTACGGCCGGAAAGCCCCTGACGGTTTAATAACTCAAGGGCGCCGGAAAGCACCAGCGGTTCCGTAATTTCAGTATCGATAGAAGATCCGGATTGCTGCCGCGCTTCCCGTATAATCCGTCGGTACCGCTCCAGCTGTGCCGGATTATGTTTTTTTGCAACGGAAAACTCCCCTGCTACCGGTATGATAAAGCGGACACCCGCCTCAGTTGCTTGCCGGATAACACCATCGGTCTTTGCTCCTTTTAAGATCCATTGCAGAAGAATAATATCCGCTGCAGGCGGCGGAATACGCTGCGGGGCAGGTTTATCCGGCGATTTTTTAAGAATAATTTCTTTCTTTTCGGAGTTAAGCGCCGCAATACTCATGACGGCTGCTCCGCTTTCCGGCAGCAGCACCGGCACGGCATCGCCTTCCCGCATACGGCGCACCTTAGCCAGATAGGTATATGCCTTGCCGCAAAGCGTCAAAACGCCGTTTGAGTCAGGCTCTTGTTCCGTGAGGAATTGCTTCATCGATTTCAGCTATGCTGCTTTTTTCTCAGTCGTAGCGATATTTTTCTTCGCCGCCTGCTGCATCTCCAGCACCGTTTGAGTATGCCGCAATAATTCCGGTAATGAGCCGCTGTTTAAAATACGGATTGCTTCCTGCAGCGGCGGATCATAGTCAACATCGGCAACCGGCATTGTGTGCGTTCTGTTGTACTCCTGCCTGATCAGAATGCGGATGAGTTCTTTTTTAAGCGAATACTCCGCCGCCAGCTTTTCCGCTTGAGCGCTTATTTCCGAGTGAGTAAGCGTTTTATGCGATTTTACAAAAGCAGCGATTTTTTCATCCTTAAAGAGTTCGGCGAGCTTCTTTTCATCCTGTTCGGTAAGCGCCGGAAACATCAAAACTTCCGTATCGGGAATAATACCCGTTTTGTCGATATTTGCATCACTCGGACTATAGTAACGTGAAATAGTAACCTTAAATGAATTTTTCTGCGTAAGCTCAAACACCTGCTGCACCGAACCTTTTCCGTAACTGGTTTCGCCGACAAGATAGGCGCGCTTATAGTCTTTTAACGCTCCCGCTAAAATTTCGGAGGCGCTTGCGGAACCCTTGTTGATAAGGATAACGAGCGGAATATCCGCGAATGCCGGTTCGATACCGGGATTCGTTTTGAATACAATATTTTGGCGCGGAATACGGGATTTTGTAGAAACAACCGTTCCTTCTTTTATGAAAAGGCTTGCCGTATCAACCGCAGCGTTGATAAGTCCGCCCGGATTGTTCCGTAAATCCAGTACGAGTTTTGTAACGCCCTCTTTTTGTAACGCTTCCATCGCTTCTTTTAGACGGGGATAGCTGTTCGGATTAAATTCAATGAGACGGATATATCCGATACCGTTCTCCAGTTTCGTATATTTGATAGTCGGCGTTTCGATCAAACCGCGTATCAATTTAACCGGAAATTCGATATTTTTCCCGCGTTTGATGGTAACCGTAACGGGAGAGCCGACCTTTCCGCGCAATTTTGAAACCACATCGTTTTGCGTCATCTCTGCTGTAGACTCTCCTTCTATTTCGGTGATGAAGTCTCCTGCCTGAATCCCGGCTTTCCAGCTCGGCGTATCTTCTATAGCGGAGTAGACTTCGACATAGGCAGGCTTTTCCGGTGTTGACGCAATCGGCTTACTGAAAGAAACGCCGATACCGCCGAAAGAGCCGCGCAGCGTATCCTGTAAGCCGACTCCGACAGAGCTGCCGTTGTCGATATATATGGTGTAAGGGTCTTTGAGCGCATTAACCATGCCTTCCATAGCGCCCTGATACAAAATCTCAGGATCAACTTCATCAACATAATATTGCTGTAAGGCATCGAATAGATACCGCATATACTGCATATACCGCTCTGAATCAATGTGCGTTCTATCGGCTCTCGATTGAGCAAAAAGAGCGGGCGCAAATGACACGGACAAAAGCAGCGTAACTGAAAACAAACAAGCAAGTACCCATATTTTTCTCGGTTTCATACAAAATATTTTCTATTATATTCGAAAATTGTCAAGCCTTTCGGCCAAAAAGGACAGGTATTAAACATCCTCACGAATAAAAAAAGCACGAGGCATGTACTATGCCCCCTGCGGACGCTCTGTCTTTTTTCCGTATTATATGGTATATAGTGGGCATCTCTAAAAACGGAAACTGTTAGGAGTTCTCCAAAAAAATAGGATATATGAGGTTATGAAAAAACTATTTTACACAGTATGCATACTTGCCGTTCCCTGTATCATCGGGCTGCTGATATATCAGCGGATTACTGCTGAACAGCCTCGGCAAACCATACAGAATGCTCAAACCATTATTCCCGCGCCTCCTCAAAAAAAAGAAGAAACAAAAGAAACCGATGGAGACTTTGACTCAGAAAATGAACAATCGGTATTAACGCTGCTCAGCGATGAATCGCTTATTTCCGAGCTGCAAACCGATATGAACGGCGATGCGAAAGAAGATAAAGTCGCTGCAATAAAAAAATTGTCCGATCAATTCATTTATTTTGTCATCTTTTTCTATGATGCCGATACCAAGACATTCCGCCGCATTACGGAAATAAAAACCGGCGTTACACAGGCAAAGTCTTTGATATACGATACCTTGACTGTCTCTGAATATGCGTTTCCCGTTATTGTATACAGCGGTATGAACTCCGATAATATGCAGGTATTCAGTATCACCGCTCCCGATACTATCGTAGAAGATAATATACAGACGAAATCGCTGATCACCATTCAAGCCGACGGACAGATCACGCTCAAAAACAGCGAAGCTATTCCTGAACACACTATCGGTAATTACACGGTGTACGCCTATCATTCGGATCCTGCAGCGCCGAATACGCTTAACCAAATAGAAAAGGCATACACATGGAATGAAAAAAAATACCTCTTTGAACAAACAGGGGAAATAAGAATTCCCGGTAAAAAGATAGAAAGTCAATTCTTAAAAAAACTGCAAACCGGTACGGTGGATATGTTTCAAGAATTTCTTAGCGGATTATGGTATCAGCCTGCGGCAAAGGCAAATCAAAATAGGAGTCTCTTTTTTAATACCGATGAAGATGAAATTGTGTTCAGTGTGAATAGCATTCAAGAAATTTTTCCGATTGTTTCCGTTTCACCGCGCCGTTTCGGAGTATTTTTTCTGACCAAAAACAGCGCCATCTCCAGTATCAGACGGAGGGTAGATATTGAGTTTACCGGTATTGATGAAATCGAAGTGCGTGTTGTTGATGATATAAGCCGCCTGAAAATAGGCGTTTCTTCAAATTGGAACGGTAGCTATCGGAAAATGAGCACGGCCTCATGGAATACGCAAACCGGAGGCGGTATCGAAGAAATAAAAAAGATACTGCAAGGGGATGCAAAAATATGGAAAAGTCTTGAAGGGCATACACTTTCGTTTTCGGATACAGCGTATCGTTATACGCAAGAAGAAGCGGTTGAGACGGGATGGTATACATTGTTTTCGATAAAAAATAAAATAATCTTGCAATGTAAGAATGAAAAACAATACAATACATTTTTCACTGTTACCCTCGATTCGGAAGATACAAAAAATCAAAAATTGATTTTGACAGAAGTTTCCGTTAAGCTGAATGATATTGTATTGACCGGAGCACATCCGATTGTTTATGAATGAAAAAACTATGCAGATAACACTACCCGATTATAATGCCCCATCGGAATTGGCCGCAGCGCTTTCAGAACACGGATTTGGAATGCAAAAGAAATTCGGACAAAATTTTCTCATCAACGGGGCTATCCGGAAAGCGCTGGTCGATGCACTCGGTCTGTCGCCTGCGGAAACAGTGTGGGAAGTCGGGCCCGGATTGGGCGCTATGACCTCTCTTCTATTGGAACAAAAAGCGCTCCTTACCGCCTTTGAAATCGATCGCGGTTTTATCCGGCTGTTAAAAAGCTACTTCGGGACATACGGCACTTTCACATTGATAGAAGGAGATGTCCTGAAAACATGGAAAGCGGAGTACGAAAAAAATGCCCCTACCGCCTTTTTCGGCAATTTGCCGTATAATATTGCAGCAAAATTGATTGCTGCGACGATAGAAGAGAGCTGTCTTTTTGAGCGGATGGTGGTTACGGTGCAAAAAGAGGTTGCATTACGGATGACAGCACGCCCGGGATCCGCCGATTATTCTTCGTTTTCGGTACTCTGCCAATGGGCCTATGCGATACAGCCGATCCGCGATATTGCTCCTGCGGCGTTTTGGCCGAAACCGGCCGTGTACTCAAGAGCATTGCTATGTAAAAAAAATGATCCGCCGCTTCCTGTCAAAAACAAAGCGCTCTTTTTCAGGCTTGTCCGCAGTTTGTTCGGCGCCCGCCGCAAAACGGTCAAGAACAATCTGTCCGCATTTCTCGCCGCGTCCGGAAAAAAACCGCTGTCCGCAGAAATGCTGCTGAAAACAGCTCAGCTCGACCCTCATACCCGTGCGGAAACACTTGAGGTCTATGATTTTATCCGGTTATCCGATATACTGGCGGACAGTAATGAGTAAGAAGCGATTACGTGCTATTGCAACTGTTGTATTGTCCGTTTTGTTGACTGTACAATTCCCTTTAGCTGCAGAAAGCGATGATGAAAAAAAAAAACGATGACCATACGCCGGTTCCCTATACAAAGGAAGAATTTCCGCTTTGGCAGCGGGAGTTACGCCGATTTGAAATCCTTTCTTTCGGTTCCCTGCCGTTTGTAACCCTTCTATCATTTTGGAGCTATGACATGATCCGCTCTGCGCAGCATCCGAATGACCCCGGCTATTATCCGTGGCCGTTTAAACAAGCTGACCGGACGATTCCGCTTACGGAACGTGAACAGCTCGGCGTTTTCTTAACCTCAATGGGCATATCAATGGGGGTAGCGTTAATCGATATTATCTACCGTGCCGTTAAACGATCGGCTGAGCGGAAACGGTTGGAGCGGGAAAATGCCTTTACGGAAGACCCTATACAATTTGTTCCCGCTGCAGAAGCGGGCAGCGCTCCTGCGGAAAAAGCGGACGCACCGGCGCCTGAATCAAGCGATCCTCTTTTGGAACATGCTGAGGCTGCTTCGTAATGAGCGAGCAGTTTAGGCTTGAGGTTCCCGCCGGAAACGTTCCTGTCCGACTCGATTCTTTTTGTACCGCTGCCCTTACCGCTCTGACCCGTTCGCAGCTGAAATCAGGTATTCGGGAAATAAAACGCAACGGTAAACCGGTAAAGCTGTCGCGGACGGTATATCCGGGTGACGTCATTACGATTGTATGGGAAAATCCCGTTCCCGATTCGCTTATTCCGGAGCCTATTCCGTTGGACATCCTCTTTGAAGATACCGATGTTATTACCATCAATAAACAAGCAGGAATGGTTACGCATCCTGCAGCGGGAAACTGGACGGGAACAGTGGTTCAAGCGCTGGCGCATTACCGCCTTCACGATTCACCGGTACAGGATGCATTCGCAGATACGCTCCGCAGAGAAGCAGGACTGAAAAATTTTAAAGAGCGGTTCCGCATGGGCATCGTGCACCGTCTTGATAAAGATACATCGGGCGTACTTATCACAGCACGTAATGAACAGGCGGAATTATTCTTAAAAGAAGCATTCAAACAGAGACGGGCGGAGAAATATTATGCCGCGCTTCTTTCCGGCATACCCGAAAAAAAACACGGCGTAATTGAAACATCCCTTTTCCGCGATCCGCGTACCCGCGTAACGTTTGCCGTTTCCGCCGATCTTTCACAGGGAAAGTACGCCCGCTCAAGCTATAAAGTCATACGCACCTACGGACGCTATGCATTGACGCTCTTTAAAATCCATACCGGCAGAACTCATCAAATCAGACTTCATGCCCGCTTTATCGGCTGTCCGGTTGCAGGCGATCCTCTGTACGGAGAAAAACGGGTACAAGGAGCCGTATGCGGTTTGATGCTCCATGCCTACCGGCTTATTATCCCGTTGCCGGCTTCAAAAGAAAAAAACGTTTTTACCGCTCCGCTGCCGCGCCGTTTCCGCGATTGCATACGGCAGCTGAAACGGCAGCAAGGCGTCTAGCGGATGGAATACGCTGTTCCGCCGCCGTTCGACTATACAAGACAGTCCCCGTGCGTGATACGGGAAACGCCTGCATGGGCTGTCATCTATAAACCGGCCGGTATGCCGACAGCGCCGCTTCGTCCTGCCGAAACGGGAACGCTGGTACACTGGTTTTTGAGCAGCCGGCCGGAGACGCAGGCTGCTGCGGTGCGGGGGAAAAAAGCGATTGAAGCGGGATTGCTGCACCGCCTCGATACGGACACGCGGGGGCTTGTCCTTTTTGCAAAGGATCAGCGCACATACGATTTTTTTTCCGCACAGCAAGATGCCGGCGGCATCGTCAAAACCTACTATGCTTTTATTGAAAGCGGCGCAGCGGCAGCTGCCGAGCAGATTGCGCAGCAGCTGCCGTATACCCTGCAAAGTCAGTTTAGAAATTTCGGCCCGGGCGCTAAAAAGGCGGCGCCTGTTTTTCCGCACTCGCGGCATTTTACAAAAGACGGGCGTATATACACTACCGTCATTGAAGCGGTAACCGTTACAGACGGCGCTATAGGTGTCCGCTGCCGTTTACAGCGCGGCTACCGCCATCAGGTAAGAACGCACCTTGCCGCGCTCGGCCTCCCCATTGCAGGCGATCCGCTCTATGGAAGCGGAAAAGAATGCAATAGCGATACCGCCGCTCATGCGGAACACAGGCTCCAGCTGTATGCAACCGATCTTTCTCTGCCTAATCCGCAAAACCGCTTTCAGCGTATATCCGTTGCGCTTCCGCCGCCAGATAGAATGACCCTGTAATAAGGAGCGGTACCGATTGGGTAATGCTTTCGCTGAACGCCGCTTTCAACACTGATTCAAAATCATCATGGGCTTCTATGGGTACCGTCCGTTCACGATCAAAAACCTGTAAAAACGTTTCAAGGATAACCGGTAAATCGCTTTTTTTAAAGGTTCCCGGTATGGTGAGGTATATCTTTGAACATTTACCTAAAAAAACCGGTGCAATGTCCGCAACCCGTTTATCGCGGGCACAGGCAAATACTAACAGCGCTTTCCGTTTTGCCAGCGTAAAAAAAGTTTCGGCGCACGCGGCAATGCTGTTATGCGTATGCGCTCCGTCCAATACAATGAGCGGAGTTTTCCGCAGTAGCTGAAAACGGCCGGGCAGCCATGCTGCGGAAAGCGCTGCTTCGATACGCGATTCAGGCTGCTCAGGATAGAGGTATTTAAATGCGCAAGCGGCAAGCGCGGCATTTTCCGCCTGTACCGGCGTATACAAGGGAAGCGTTGCGGCAATCGGACGTTTGAAAAGTTTACCTACCGGATGCTTTGAGGAAAAAGCGGCGGAAAAGGCAAGCCCGTGCGGTGTAACATGCCATTCAAGCTGTTTAACGGCCTCCTGTACCGAAAAAAACGGGGCGTTCAGCGACTCCGCTTGAGCTTTAAAGACTGCAAGCGCCGCTTCGGGTTGACGGGCGCAAAAAACGGGGATGCCGTTTTTGATGATGCCCGCTTTTTCCGCCGCGATGAGGGCAACCGTATTTCCAAGATATTCGCAATGTTCGAGCTCAATAGGCGTAAGCAGCGTTACCGCAGGCTGCACAATATTTGTCGCATCAAGCCGCCCGCCGAGTCCGGTTTCGATAACCGCCCAGTCAAGCCGTTCTTCGCGGAACAGTACAAAGGCAGTCAGCGTTAATAATTCAAACCATGTTAAACGCGGTGCGGCGGGCTTGTTCATAAGCGCCGTTACCTGATCCTGCACTATGCGGAATGTCCGCAGGTAGGCCTCATCCGTAAAAAAACGGCCGTTTTCCGTTATCCGTTCGCGGAAGTCGTTCAGGTGAGGCGAAGTATACAGTCCGGTACGGAAACCCGCTTGGGTAAGCAGCGCCGAAAACAGCGCTGCTACGGAACCTTTACCCTTGGATCCTGCGATATGCGCCGTTTTATACGCCGTCTGAGGCCTGTCAAAAAACGCCGCATATTGAGCAATGGTTTCAAGCCCGAATGCTTTAGGGGCTTGCTGTTCAAAATTGATAAAAGTATTAAGCCATGCGTAAAATTCAGGTATATCGGTAATCATGATCGTCCGGCATACTAGCGTTTTACCGGCGCTTTTGCAATGCGGAATGAGATAAGACTTAATACGCAAACCCTTACAAAAACTCTCTGCGATCTCTGCGGGCGTTGCGGTTAATTAAAAATAAAACCGCAGAGAGCGCCAAGAACGCGGAGGGAATTGAGAAAAGGCTTAATATGCAATTCTTTACAAAAAACCTTTGCGGTCACTGCGTGCTCTGCGGTTAATTAAAAATAAAACCGCGGAGAGCGCAAAGCGCACGGAATACCCGCTTGTTTTTTTAGGTTGATACGGGTATGATGGTGCGCATTATGCAGCGTGCAGGGTATCTAAACTTTGGTGAGCTCTTAGATAAGGACTGCAAACGCCGGATATAGTAAGGAGAAGAGTATTTTGAACGGAAAAAAATTATTTACCTCGGAATCAGTCGGCGAGGGACATCCCGATAAACTGTGCGATCAAATTTCGGATGCAATATTGGACGCTTGTCTCCGTGATGATCCTGAAAGCCATGTTGCCTGCGAAACATTTGCTTCTACAGCGCTCATTTTAGTCGGCGGCGAAATTACCACCAACACCTTTGTCGATGTGCAAAAAATTGCGCGCGATATTGCGTGTGAAATAGGCTACACGGATTCTGATTTCGGCCTTGATTGCAACTCAATGGCGGTTATGAATATGATCCATTCGCAGTCTCCCGATATTGCGCAGGGAGTCAACGGCGAAGGTTTGGATGAGTACCGTAATCAGATAGGCGCCGGAGATCAGGGAATGATGTTTGGGTTTGCCTGCACGGAAACGCCTGAGTTAATGCCGGCGCCTATTATGTACGCGCATACGCTTTTACGGAAAGCCGCCGAATTGCGCAAGTCAAAGCAGCTGACATGGCTGCGCCCTGATGCAAAAAGCCAAGTTACAATAGAATATAACAATGGGAAGCCGGTTCATATTGATACCGTTGTTCTGTCTCATCAACACTCCCCCGATATTTCATATAATGAATTAAAAGAAGCTATCATATCACAGATTATTAAGCCGGTATTGGAGCCGACCGGTTTACTTGATGCAAAGACAAAGTTCTTTATCAATCCTACCGGACGGTTTGTAGTCGGCGGGCCGTTCGGCGACACGGGACTGACCGGACGGAAAATTATCGTAGACACCTACGGCGGTATGGGACGGCACGGCGGCGGGGCTTTCTCCGGTAAGGATCCGACGAAGGTAGACCGTTCCGCTGCATATATGGCCCGCTATGTTGCAAAAAACATCGTTGCCGCCGGTTTTGCCGAACGGTGCGAGCTTCAGCTTGCATATGCCATTGGTGTTCCGTTCCCCGTGTCGGTACGGGTTGATACATTCGGTACTGCCACCGCATCTGAAGATAAAATTGAAAAAGCGGTGAGGGAAGTATTCGATCTCAGCCCCGCCGGCATTATTACATCGCTTGATTTACGGAAACCGGTCTATCAAGCGACCGCTGCTTACGGACATTTCGGACGCCCCGAATTTTCATGGGAAAAGACCGATAAAGTAGATGCCTTAAAACGGGCAATCGTACAATAGCAATTCCCTGATGGAGCGAGGTATATGAGTAACGAACAGCAACACAGCTCAAAGCAGATGCATTGGGCGGATCAAACCGCTGAAAAAATTATCCGTGAGCGGGGCGATCTGGATAGTTATACCTGTGCAGCAGGCATAACACCGTCGGGAACCGTCCATATCGGAAATTTTCGGGAAATTATTTCCGTTGACCTTGTCGTACGTGCATTACGCGACCGCGGTAAAACGGTACGCTTTATTTATTCATGGGATGACTACGATGTGTTCCGTAAAGTACCCGCCAATATGCCGAAGCCGGAAATACTCGAACAGTATCTCCGGTTCCCCATCACGAAAGTGCCCGATACATCAGAGCGGGATGAAAGTTATGCCCGTCATCACGAGATGGATGTTGAGACGGTATTGCCGAAAGTCGGCATTCACCCCGAATTTCTCTATCAGGCAAAGCGGTATAGCGCCGGATTATATGCGGACGGCATGAAACGCGCAATGGATAAGCGTGAGGAGCTGAAAGAGATTTTGAACACCTACCGCGACGATCAGCATAAAATAACCGGAGAGTACTGGCCGGTTTCGGTCTTTTGTACCAAATGTCAAAAAGATACAACGGCTGTTGACCGGTGGGATAACGACTGGGCGCTCCACTACACCTGTGAATGCGGACATGAAGAAACGCTTGATTTGCGGAAAACCGATTCGGCAAAGCTCGGCTGGCGGGTAGACTGGCCGATGCGGTGGAACTATGAAAAGGTCGTATTTGAACCGGCGGGAAAGGATCACCATTCTCAAGGCGGCTCTTTTGATACTGCGCGTCTGGTTGCAGAACGCATCTACAATTGGCAAGCGCCGGTATCGTTCCGCTACGACTTTATCGGTTTAAAAGGGGTGCCGGGTAAAATGTCTTCCTCAAAAGGAACGGTTATCAGCCTTGCCGAAGTGCTTCAAATCTATCCGCCTGAAATAGCGCGGTATTTGTTTGCCTCTACCCGTCCGAATACCGAATTTGCCATCAGCTTTGACTTGGATGTCATTAAAACCTACGAAGATTATGATAAAACAGAGCGCATTGCATGGGGAATCGATAAAGCGAAAAATGATGACGTTTATGCCAAAGAACGGCGTATTTACGAACTTTCGCAAATTGACGGAATGCCGCCGTGCATCGCCTATCAAATTCCATTCCGGCATTTATGCAATCTTCTGCAGATTAACGCAGGCGATACCGCAGCGGTGATGAAACTGCTGCCCGATATAAAGCCGGAACAGCGGGAACGTTTTGAAACAAGAGCCCGCTGCGCATGGTTCTGGATTACCGAATGCGCACCGGAAGAATTCCGGTTCACACTCCGTACCGACGATGGAAAGCCTGCGCTCACCGAAACGGAAACGGCAGCCATTCAAAAAATCCGCGACGAACTTTTGCCGCAGATGGAAAAAATGGATGAAAAAACTTTTTCTACGGCGCTTTACGATGTCGCTCACGCATGCGGCATTGAGCCTAAGGCTCTTTTTACCGCAGTGTATCAGGCGCTCATCGGAAAAGAACAGGGGCCGCGTTTGGCAGGTTTTATGAAAATAATCGGGCATGAACGGCTTGCACAACTATTGATTTCTTATTAAAATGCCGCCTGCATTATGAACGCATCGCATAAGAAGTCTATTGTACCTACATTCCCATTTTTGTTAACGGCGGTACGGCATATCGGTACCGCTCTTTTATTTTCAGTTATATCGTATATTACAACGCTCTTTTTTAAGGGCGTTTTTTTTTGTGGTCATACTAAAAACGGTACGAGCCTATCACGGCAAAGGAGTTTATATGAATAAAATCGTAATGGAAGCGGAATCACTTGAGAAGTATTTAACGGCGCAAGATGCCGCGTATTTGCACAAACTGGACATATTGTATGATAAAACAATGCAGCAGTTTGTCCGCTTGGAGAGCGCATCGGATAACACGGAAAAGCGGGCTGCAGAGCATGAAATTATCTCATTATATGATGATATGGGAAAACTGCTGCAGGAAATCTGCAAAGAAGTACCGCAATTAAAAGTCTATTCGTTTATTACCGAACATGAAAGCCATGCGGAAGCGTCCCGCGTTATGGCAAAATTGCGGAGCGCTGAGACAGGACATAATGAATTCATTTATTACACACAGCGGGCGTTCGAAATGCTGTTTAAACTTGCGTACAGCGGCAGTCATGAGGATGCAAAAAATCATCTGATCTCTAAAACGCCGGTAACGCAGCCGGTACAGCACTATGCAGTACACAAGATCAGCGATATTGATCATAAGATTGAAAATACAGTCATGTGCGTAATGCTTCGAGGCGCTTTACTGCCTTCAATGATTATGTCGAAAGAGATAGAGGAATATTCCTCGCACGGATATGTTACGCCTTTCGCGCTCTTTAAAATAAAACGGGATGAGACACGGCAGCTCAAAGATATGCAGTATATTCTTAATTTGGATATGTCATACTATCATCTTGAAGATTTAAACGGAAAAGATTTGATTTTTGCCGATCCGATGAATGCGACCGGAGGCAGTTTGATTACGGTCGTCAAATACCTTGAGCGGCAAGGCGTAAAACCGAAATCCATTAGCTGCTTCCATGTTATTTCTTCGCTGAAAGGAGCGTTATGCGCTGCACGGGCATTAAAAAATTGTACCGTTTACAGTCTGTGGATGGATCCCGCCTTAAATGATGCCGCCTATATTTTGCCGGGCTTGGGTGATGCAGGCGACCGTATTAACGGAGTAGATGAACCTGAACATCCGCGCAATATGATTCAGCTTATTGCAGATTATGGAGCGACAATTGCCGGATTATACCGGCATCAGCTGCGGGAAATAGAAAATGTGGTGCTTCAAAATAAATAGAACGCCGGCAACCATACCGAAAACCGTCGGTATGGTTTTCGGTATGTTCATTGCAGCAATGACGCTGAGCCTACCGGTGTATGCGAAAGGCAAACAGGAGCCATCGTTCGCAAAAGAATATTTTGAGCTTGCGCAAGCCTATGCCGAAACGGCAAAATACGATAAAGCTATTACTTTTTACTTAAAAGCGGCTGCCGATCCTGCGCATAAGAATGCAGCGGAGTATAATTTAGCGCGGGTATACGGATTACAGGGGGATTGGCAGAAGGCGCGGGCTATTTTGGAGCGTCAATATGCCGAAGCTCCCGATAACATGCTCATCCTTACAGCTTTTGCTTATGCGCTTGCGGCAAGCGGAGACACCGATCGTGCATGTGAAATGTACCGGAACATATACGAACGCGATACGGAAACGCCTGAGACGGCGCTTAACTATGTGCGGATACTGATTACCGCAAAGCGGTATGATGAAGCAACATCCTCTATTACCGCACTGAAACAGCGTTTTACGGAGAATGCCGAGCGGGAAGCCTTAGATATGCTTGAGGAAAAAATTAAAAAAGCCTTAGAGCCGCCGGCAGAAAATACTGAAACGCCCCCGTCCGGTTCTAAAGAACAAAAAGCAACGCCCGATAAGGCTGCACCGGATGAGAAAGAGCCGCTTCCCAACGAAAAAGCGCCGACATAAGCGGCCTTTTCAAAACATCGGTTCTTATAGCAAAGCATTTTTTATTCGTGCGGCGGGTCGGATCATGCTTATTGCTTGAGCTGCTTATTTCAGCAGAACCCATGTTGAACCGGAACCTCCATCCCGTGCTTTCGGGTGGCCTGTTTCCCCTGCATGGGGATGATCCTCTAAAAACCTTTTTACAAAACCTGTCAGTACGGGGTCGCCTTGCGAATGGTTCCCCTTGCCGTGTATGATGAGGAGCTTCCGGTATTGTTTGCGGAGCGCCTCGTCAAAAAAATAAAGGAGCGCCGCATGAGCCTCCTCTATGGTCATGCCGTGTAAATCAATTTCCGCTTGCGGGCGCATCGAGCGCAGGCGTTTTTTCTCGGCGAGCCTATCCGAAAAATACTGTCCGCCGGTTTCTTCGGCTTCCGCATCTTTATCATAGACGCCGTATCGTCTCAACCAGAAATCCATCGGATTGAGCGTCTTGTTGTTTTCATCACTGATTTTACCGGAAGCAGTATCGGCGGCATCCCGTTTTATCCGCTTTTTACCATACGGCTTTTGAGTCTGCTGTTCCCATTGTTCAAGAATATCGCCGAAATCCATGAACCGTATTTTCCGCAAAAAAACTGAAACGTCAAGAGAAAACGGCTGAAACAAGCGCATCCCATTGATCGGTAAGAGCTTGCGCCGTTTCGGTCAACGCTTTGATCTCTTGCCGGATGCGGCGGATCTTCTCACCGTCGGCATACACATCCGGTTCGCTGAGCAGGGCTTCCAGCGCTTTTATTTTGTCCTCCGTTTCGGTAAGTTCCGTCATAAGCCGCTCTTCTTCTTTTTCCCGTTTCCGCTTTTCCGTCCGCTGCTGTTTTTGCGCTTCGTATAAACTTTGACCTGTCTTTTTACCGCTTGCATCGGAACCGGTATGAGAAGCCGATGATGAAGGGCGTGAAGCGGCTTTTGCATGCGGCGGAGCGGCAGTAGAGCGCTTTCCGTCTGACTCCGATGCGCTGTTTTCCGCAGCAATGCGGTAAAGATAATAATCGTACGTACCCGGAAAATCCCGTATACGGGTTCCGGCGGCGGATTCTTCGGAGGCTGTCAGTTCGAGGATTCGGGTAGCAAGTCCTTGAATAAAAAATTTATCATGAGACACAAAAATAACCGTCCCCTCGAACCGCTGCAATGCATCAAGCAGTACATCTTTTGAATGCAAGTCAAGATGATTGGTCGGTTCGTCCAAAATCAGTACATTAAGCGGTGTCAGCAGCAGCCGTAACAGCGCAAGCCTGCTCTTTTCGCCGCCTGAGAGGACGGAAAGCGGTTTATGTATGTCATCCCCGCGGAATAAAAAGGCTGCAAGCATATCATAGAGTTTAGGGATCAGATGCGTCGGAGCCTCCTGTTCGAGCGTTTCTATGATAGTTGCATTACCGGCGATACGTTCCGCCGCATCTTGAGAAAAATATCCGGCGGCAACTCCAGCTCCGTATTTCACCGAACCGGAAAAATCGGTATCTTCTCCTGCCAGAATCCGTAAAAATGTTGTCTTTCCTGCGCCGTTCCGCCCTGTAAACGCAATCCGGTCGTTCTTTGCTACGGTTAATTCAGCATTTTTAAGAATGAACCGGTCGCCGTAGGCTTTGGTGATATGCTGAGCTTGTAAAACAATATTTCCCGAATGCGGAACGGGCGGAAAACTGAAATGAATCTTTTTTAAGTGTTCCGGCAATGTAATCCGCTCAAGTTTTTCAAGACGGCGGACTCTATCCTGTACCAAGGCGGCCTTACTCGCGTTGTACCGGAACTTGCGGATGAACTCCTCCGTTTTTGCAATTTCTTCTTGCTGTTGTGTATAGGCCTTTATAAGTGAAGCAAGCTCAACCGTGCGTGTTTTTTCATAATGAGTATAGGTGCCGGCATACCGTTTCAAAACGCCGTTAAAAAGTTCGAACGTTTCGGTTACGGTTGCGTCCAAAAAAGAGCGGTCATGGCTTACCACTAAAAAACCGCCTGAGAATTTTTTTAACCACAGCTCAAGCCAGCTGCGGGCTTCAATATCGAGGTAGTTGGTCGGCTCATCCAAAATAAGAATATCGGCGCCGCTTAAAAGAATTTTTGCAAGCGCGATGCGCATTTGCCAGCCGCCTGAAAACTCATCGGTCAACCGGTCAAAATCTTTCGCCGTAAACCCCAAGCCCCGTAGGGTCTCATCAATTAACCCTTGACGGGAATACCAAAGCGACTGTTCCAGTGCGACCTGCAGGTTATGATAATCATGAGCAAGCCTTTCCGCTTTTGCCGTATCGGGTTCTTCGCTCATTTGTTTGCCGACAGCTTCAAGCTGTTCTATCAAAGCGGCTCCGTGCGCAAATGCCGTTTCGGCTTCATCGGTCAGCGTTCTGCCGGTATGCACAATGCCGGACTGCGGAAGATAGGCAACGCGCGTATTTTTCTCTGTCGAAATACTTCCCGAATCGGCTTGCAGCTTCCCCGCGATGATCTTCATCAACGTTGACTTGCCGCATCCGTTAGCGCCGGTTAGGGCGGCTTTGGTTCCATTCGTGAGTACAAGCGTGATATTCTGTAAAATATCACGGTCGGCAAAGGCAAGCGACACATTGGAAAGCTGAACAAAAGGCATTATTCTTCATACCCTTCGGCGCCGAAAAATAAAATAACCGGATTGACATTTCTTGTCGCCGCTATTCCGTCTTTAATATTCTCAGGTTTGACATATTCCAATTTCAGTCCTTGCACCGACAACGTATAGAAAAAATCCGTCCATGTATCGGCTTCGTCAAATTTAAACGATAAAACGCCCTGATATTCATTCTTTAAATTTGAACCTAAAAGGTATCTGATCGCAACGGCTCCCGATGCTCCAGCTCCTTTCGGAATAATTAAGGGGGATAACACTTGATAGCCGTTCCAGAGAAAGCGCTCGGCAGTGATAAATTGGATTACGCCGTAATTTCCTGAATTAAAAACCGGCCCCCGTTCTATAAGCTGTTCCAGTATTCCATGACGGCGTTCAAGTTCCGCTTGTACCAGCTCCGTAGGATTTTCTTTTAACGTAATAAAGCGCCGGGTTTGGGCGAGTCCTTTTTCATCGGTATAATTCACGGCTATCGTACCGTCGTCCCTGATCTGCAACAGTACCGGAGAGCCTTCAAACCGGTACGATCCCATCTTATTTTTTGTAATTCCGGTATAGGGAAAAGAAATGTGTTCATCTTGGAGCGAGATACGGACAAGGCCGCTCGTTTCTCCCGCAAAGAAGCCGAATGTTTCCGCCATGCGGATCGGATCAATTTGCTTTTTATCGATCATGTCGCGATAATAGTCGGGGTACCACCGCTGTTTCAGTACCTCCTGCAATGCGGGATCAACGGCCGTTTCAGTCTTTTTTTGAGGAAGGGACGGCTCACTTTCATCGTAAAGATATAGATTATAAGAAAAACACCATCCTTTACTGCCGTCATTTGTCATTACATACAGCCAATCGCCTTCCAGTGTCCTATCGTGAGCCGTAACCGGAGCTCCTTCCCCTTTCCAGAGAATTTTGACCGTTTGATTTTCCCGCAGCCGGTAGACTTGTTTACCGGTATTATCGGGGGCTGAGCGGAGCGGTAATCCGTCACGCTTTACGACCGCATATACGGAACGGTATTCGGATGTTTTTTCAATATATTGTTGCACTTCCCGCTTTGAAGAACAAAATGTTAATTGCCAGAGCGGGATTTCAATTTTTTGATCGTTCAATTCCACGATATACACTTGCGAAATATTTGAACGGACAAGTACCGGAACGACATCGGCAGCTGTAAGGTTGTGCTCCGGTATTGACCAGTTGACAACTCCGTATCCGAGTTTATTCGAACAGCCGGAAGCCGAAAGCGCTGACAAAACAAGAAAAGCAATAAAGAAAAAAGAATTGTACAGTTTTTTCATACGGGAATGGATTATACTTTAAAGGATGCATCCGTGCAAGGTGACGCATTGCCTCACGTTAAATCTAACCGAACTTGAAGACCTGGGTATAGTAGACTTCCATCAAATTTTAAAATGGTTTGTGCCTGTATACAGACTGCTCCAATACATTTTTTCAAAAATTGATTTCCGCCTGAATCCCTGCCGATTCACCTGCTTGCACTTCTGCGCTTCGTATGGTACAGTGCGCAATATTTAAAGCTGTGCCGCTGCAAGGAACTATGGACATGTTTGATAACTCCGTTGTCGAACATGTCTTATGCAAACCTCGGTTCTTTCCATAAAATCGGCCGGTATTTCGTTTTAAGGGAAATTGTATGCAAACAAAAAAAATCGGTTTTTGGGCTCTCGTATTTATGAATGTATCGGCGCTCTACGGTATCCGCTGGATTGCCAAATCAACGGCGGCGAATTTCGGACTCGGACTTGGAGCCATTCCGATGTGGGTGCTGTTTTCGTTTATTTTCTTTGTGCCGGCCGCTCTTATCTGTGCGGAATTGGCCGCAACGTACCCGACGGATGGAGGACTGTACGAATGGGTTAAAGAAGCCTACGGTAAAAAAACCGGCTTTATGGTGTCATGGCTCAATTGGTCGGCAAAAATTTTTTGGTACTCCTCATTCTTAACATTTATGATGGTCAATATAACGTATGCAATCGGAAAACCGGCATTAGCTGACAACAAGCTATTGGTTACGGCAGCATCGATTATCATTTTCTGGATTTTGTCTTTTTTAAGCTGCAAAGGAATGATTTTCGGAAAAGTATTCACCAATACCGGCGCCTTAGGCTCTACTATTCCAACGGTCATTTTAATTGTCATGGCATTCATAACGGTTGCGGTGCTCAAAAAGCAGCCGTCCGCTTCAGTATACTCCGTTGCAAATATGATACCTAAGCTGAACACCGATTCAATGGTCGCCATATCCGCAATCATGTTCGGGATGGCGGGAGCGGAAACAACGGCAAACTTTATCAGTGAAATTGACGAACCGCATAAAAACTTCCCGCGTGCAATCGTTGCCGCTGCTGCAATCGTCGGTTTACTCTATGTACTTGGGTCAATCGCCATCACCTCTATTCTCCCCATCGATAAGATAACAGCCTCGAAAGGCGTGCTTGATGCGCTCAATGCCGCCGGTCTTTCGCTCGGTTTAGGAACATGGCTTACTCAAATCCTTGCATTCGGGATTACCGTTTCCATACTCGGCGCAATCATTTTATATATCGCATCGCCGATTAAAATGCTGTTCGGCAGCGTAGAAAAAGGGATCTTTCCTCAAACAATAACGGCAGTAAATGCGCATAATATTCCTCAAAATGCAGTGCTTCTGCAAGCGGCCCTCGTAACGGTTCTGATGGTTGCGACATCCGTTATGCCTTCTGTAGATGCTATCTATAACGTGCTGGTTACTATGACCGCTTTAACCTCGCTGTTTCCGTATATTTTGCTATTCGGCGCTTATATCAAATTGCGCAAAACCCGGCCGAATGAACACCGTCCCTATCAAATTGCAAAAAACACCGGTACGGCCGTTACAATCGCCTACATGGTATTGACGGTTACGGTTTTCGGTATTGTGATGTCGGCTGCTCCGGTAATGCCGACCCTTATGGAGAACATCATCTATGAATGCGAAATGATAGGCGGAGCCGTTGTGGTCATCTTTGCCGGCCTGCTGCTCTGGAAGCGGTACGAAAAGAACCGCGGATAAAGTTAAGGAAGGAGTATAGTATGAAAGAAAATCGGACTAAGAAAATTCTTGAGTCGATGAAAGCGCAAAATGTAGCGCAGTTGGTTATTTCCGATCCTGCAAGTATTTATTATCTTACAGGCCGTTGGATATTGCCGGGAGAGCGGCTGTTAGTATTGCTTTTGAACGGCGATGGACGCCATAAGCTTTTTATCAACGAGTTGTTTCCGGTTGATGAAGACCTCGGCGCCGAAAAAATTATCTTGAAGGATACGCAAGACGGGGTTCAGATACTTTCCGATCATATACGCAAAGAGGGAACTGTCGGTATCGATAAGAATTGGCCGAGCCGTTTTTTGATCCGGCTGATGGAATTGAGAACACAGACCCGTTTCATCAACGGGTCTCCCATTGTTGACCTTATCAGACAGATAAAAGACGAGGATGAGATACGGAAAATGAGAGCCGCCTCTTTAATAAATGATGCAGCGGTAAAAGAACTGGCTCTGCTGCTCCGGCATGAGTATACCGAAAAAGAGATGGGAGCAAAATTATCCGAAATTTATCAAAAACTCGGCACTACCGAAGGTTTTTCATTTGAGCCGATTATCGGGTACGGTAAAAATGCAGCCGACCCTCACCATATGAACAGCGATGATAAACCGAAAAAAGGCGATAGCGTTATTTTAGATATCGGCTGCGTTAAAGACGGTTATTGCTCCGATATGACCCGTACCGTTTTTTACGGCGGGCCTTCGGCAAAAGCCCGCGAAGTATATAATATCGTGCTTGAAGCGCAGCTGCGCGGTATTGCAGCCGTTAAACCCGGCGCAACTTTTGCCGATGTAGACCATGCATGCAGAGATTACATCACCGAGAAAGGATACGGACAGTATTTTACTCACCGTACCGGACACAACATCGGCATTGAGTGCCATGAGTACGGCGACGTTTCGTCTGTCAACACCGCCGTTTTAAAACCCGGCATGATATTTTCAATTGAACCGGGCATTTATATTCCCGGCGAAGTAGGTGTGCGGATAGAGGATTTGGTAGTAGTAACCGAAACGGGCTGCGAAAATCTCAATCACTGCACAAAGGATTTGTGCATCGTCGCTATCGACGTTTAGCCGGCCTTTTTTGCCACAGCCGCCGCAGCAGCCTTTCGGCGATAATAAGGATCAGCCCAAGCAGAAAGGGGAAGCCTATCAGCAGGGCCGGATGGTCCATACCGATTTGCGCTGCTGCTGCAGCGTTTTCCAGATACGCAAAGAGAAATGCGGCGCAGGCTGTTCCGATGACGGAACGCCCGCCTGCATAGGCGAGTACAAGCGCTATCCATCCTTTCCCTGCGCTCTGATTCTGTACAAAAGCTCCCAGCTGTAACGAAAGAAGAAACCCCGCAAGCACGGCCAAAGCGCCGGAGATGCTCATCGCGGCAATTTTCAGCCGAAGCGTATTCACGCCGATAGAGTCCAAAAATGCGGAATCCCGCCCTAGTATTTTCAGCCTGAGACCGATTTTTGTAAATCGGTAAAAAAAGGCAAGTCCGGCGCTCAACAATAATGCAAGAATTGAACTGACTATCTTGATGCCGTGCGGCGGAAGTAACAGTTCGGGCGGAAGCGCGACAATACTCTGATTGCCGAATAAGCGGGTACTCATTATAGAAATAAAACCTGCGGCGGCAAGATTGAGCGCAAGCCCGAGAATGTAAATATTTGCCCGGCGGCAGACGGATAGGTATGCGTTTAAACCGCTGAGCGCAGCGCCGAGCGCAACGGTAAGGCTGAGCGCCGGTAGTATTCCGCCGAAACTGCCGCTCAGCAAAACGGCGCTTATGCCTGCAAAAGCGCCGGTCAGCATCAGCCCCTCAATACCCACATTCAGCAAGCCTGCATATTCGGAGATAAGCGCTGCGCAGGCGGCGATGACAAGCGGCGCTGCTTGAGAAAGAAACCTCACGGCTGCGTTTACCATAAAACCGCATCCTCCTTTTTCCGCCGGAAAAAATCAACGGTTACCAGCATAAAAGCAATGCCTTGCACAACTGCCGATAAATCAAACGTTACCGTACTGTGAATCATCGCCGCCTTGCCGCCGGCTTCTATCCAGGCAAAGAACAATGCGCCGAAGATTGCGCCAAGCGGATGCGTCCGTCCGATGAGCGCCGCGGAGATACCGCTCCAGCCGATTCCGGCGGTAATACCTGAGTATACATAGTGACGGGAGCCGTATACGGCAAACGCGCCGGCGAGCCCGTGACAGGCTGTTCCAAGGCTGAGCGCAAGAATTGATACGGACGCAACCTTAATACCTTGAGACTGCGCAAAGGCACAGTTTCCGCCGGTCAAACGCAGCTCATAGCCGTAACGGGTGCGTCTGAACATCCAGAATATAAAGAATGCAGCTCCGGCAGCGAAAAAAATACCGCTATTGAGTGTTGACGGCTTCCAAAATGAGGCAAAATACCAGCTCTCCGCCGTATACGGCGTTGCCATTAAATTTCCGGTAGGGTCGCGGAACACTTCATTGATGCCGTAGTCGATAAGCGGCAGCAGCGCGCAAGACACCAAATAGGTACTGATAAGCTCGGTAACGGCAAGAAAGTGTTTAAGACATGCGGAAAGCAGTCCGAGAATGCCCGCTCCTGCGGCTGCAAGCGTACAGCCGAGAACGAGGCCGAGCGGCTGCGGCAGCGAAGGAAAAAGAAGAGCAAACTCAACGGCAATCAGTGCGCCGGCGGCGGCTTGTCCTTCTCCCCCCAAATTGAAAAACCCGGCCTTTGACGGAATAATAAATCCGAGCGCGCACAGCAGAATAAGCGACGCCCGATCCAGCATATTGCCGAGATAAAACAGATTGGTAAAGGGTGCAATAAAGAACGCCGAAAGCGTTTCATACGGTTCATCGCTTTGAGCCGCTAAACAGCATGCGGCAGCGGCAATGCTGACGCTGATGGAAATAGCGCTGTTTAAAAACGGCGCGGCAGCCGTATTTTTTTTGACGGACGGTATCACTGTTTTACTCATGTGTATCCGCCTGTATCATTGCAGCCGTCAGCGCGGTGCGGTCATAGGCCGGCCGTTCCATAAAGCAGGTACGCGTTCCCCTGTATACTACATGGATGCAGTCGCACGTTTCAATCGCCGCGTCTATATCCGAGGTCAGTACAATGACAGCTGCTCCGTTTGCAGCAAGATTGCGCAGCTTTTGCAGCAGAGCCGCCTGTACTTTCCGGTCGAGTCCCCAATACGGTTCAGCGCAGATAATGAGCCGAGGGGGCGGATTATCAAGTTCGCGGCTGAAAATAAGTTTCTGCATCATACCGCCCGATAAACTTGCAACAGGATCCGCCCATGAACGCTGAATATCAAAACTGCTGCCGCGCTTCCATGCAGCGGCGGCCTTTTTTGAATACACTCCATATTTATAGAGAACATCCCGCGCACGCGCACAGAGATTTGCTTCAATACTCTGCCGGTAGGCTACGCCGCGCCCGATCCGCTTACTGGGAATATAGGCATAGACGTCCCGCCGGATATGAGCAAGCGGCTGTCCGTTAAAATACATGCCGCCGCTTTCGGGCCGTACCGCTTGAATAAGAAGGTCTTCCAATAATTCAATACCTTGCTTTTTTATTCCGGCAACGCCGGTTATCATGCCGGAGGGTGCGGTTAATGAAAAATCGGAGAGCCGTATGCCCTTGCCGTCCGTTGCAGTAAGATGGGAAAGCGTCAGCCCTGTTTTTCCGGTTCCGATGGGGCAATATGCGTCATTGCATGTTGCTCCGTGCGGTTGAGCGCCGCCGGTTCCTTGGGCGGATTCGGCCTCGAAAGAAAGCGCTGCCGTACCGTCTCGCCGCAGCGGCTGTGAAGCAAACATATCGGATAATAGTTCTTCGGTTTTTGTCTGAGGGGTAATCGGGACGCTCCGTACCGCTTTTCCTTTTTGCAAAATATGGACGGCATCCATGAATTCGATCGCTTCTTGAATACGGTGAGTGATAACCGCGATGCACATACCTCTATCGGCGCAGGCGCGGAGTATTCCGTATAGCTGTGTAATTTCCTGCGGGCTGAATGAAGCGGACGGCTCATCTAAGAAGAATACGGACGGCTGCTTCAACAGCGCCTCGCCGATTGCCGCCCAATGCAGCTGCGCAGTATCAAGCGTACCGGCCTTTTGCAGCAGCGGTAATCTGATGCCGTACTGTTCAAGCGCTGCGGCAATTTTCTCCGGCGCTTTTTTCGGGTGCAGAAAGCCGGAAGGAACGGCAGCCGCTGTGTGCAATCCGATTACAAGATTTTCCCAAACCGTCAGCTCAGCCGAAAAAAGCGGGTGCTGCGGCGCTAGAACAAGTCCGTTCGCTATTCCGCAGGCAGCCGAACGCAAGCTGAGCGGCGTCCCGTTACTATACAGCCGTCCGCTATCAGCCTGCAAATGACCGGTACAAAGACGCGCAAGGGTTGACTTCCCCGCGCCGTTTTCCCCCAGTACGGCATACATCTTTCTTTCTTCAAAAGTAAGGCTGACCTCATCGACGGCTGTAATGCCGTTTTCAGGAAACGTGAAGCTCAGCTTTTCAATCGAAAACACAAGACAAACCTAATGAGCTAATACTAATTCGCCTTTTTTTATTTTTTCCAGTAATTCTTTTTCCTGTTTGATAATTTCTTGCGGAACAGCAGAGGGCACGCCGTTAAAGGAAAAGTCAACGGCATTATCTTTAATGCCGAGCGTTACCGGCGTACCGAATGTAAGCTGACCTTCCGCTGCGCTGATTACAGCATCAATACAGGCATTTTTTTGACCGATTTCCGTAGATCCTACTACAATGTCTTTCCCGTAAGAATAGCCCGGCCGGTCAAACCACATAATATACGCGCCGTGCTCACGGGCAGCGGCGACTGCGCCGGCATTTCCTCCGCCGCAAATAGTTAAAATAACGTCAACATCATTTTTAATCATGGAAGATGTCAATTCCGCAGCTTTTGCAGCGTCATACCAATTTCCCAGTACCCGGAAATCAACTTCAAAATGTGCATTTATCGCCTTGGCTCCGTCCTCATAGCCTTTCCGTATCTCATTATTCATAACGGGAAACTCTTGTCCGGCAAGCAATCCGATTTTATAGGCTGCGTTGGCGTGTTTCATAGAGCTGCTGCTGATAAGCGCTGCGTAATAGCCGTTGATATAGCCCTGTTCATACTGATTAAAGCCGACTGTTTTGATGGACGCATTTCCTGTAAGGTATGCATCCAAAAGAAGAAATTTCTGATCAGGAGCTGCTTGCAGTACTTTTTCCGCAATTGCCGGAAGCGAAGGATTGGAACTGACAATTAAATCATACTTCTTGCTCAATGCAAGGGCTGTCAATCCGTTTTGCCATTCTCCCTGATTAACGCCGCCTTCTACCGTCTTAACGGTGATTTTTTTGCCGGTTTTCTGCAACCTGTTTTTTGCCTCTTGTACGCCTTCTACCAGTAATTCATAGGTAGGATTTCCCTTGACAATACCGGGTACAAAGACCGCAATCGCATAGCTTTTTCCTTTTGCAAACACCGGTGCGCTGACAATCAGCGCAATGATACAACTGAATAACACGATTTTGTTTTTAACCATAAAACTCACCTCATATATGCTGGATGCTGTACATTAGGATATTTCAGCGCTTTTGTCTATTAGACCTGTTCGGAAACTTCAGTTTCAGAACAGGCTACCTTGAAAATGCGATGTTCTAAATCGTGCTATTTGTGCGATTTAGAACTCGTCGACCTGTTCGATAACGGAGTTATCGAACAGGTCTATTATGAATAGTAAGGTGGGGGAAGTCTCCCCTCCCCCTACGTTCCATAAAAACGGGGAACCGCCGTATTTCGGCAGTTCCCCGTAAAGCGCGTTATGCGTCAGCGTTTAATTTTGTAAATCGATCAAGAATGTTCTTGACAAAAGCTGACCGTGTGAATCGATCGCCGAAACCTTTAAAGTAAACGTCTGCGTAATATATGACGATGTTGAGAATTTGCAGCTGTTACCGTCCGGTGCCGAATTGAATTGGACTTCATCAACAAAACCTAAACCGGCTGTAAAATAAGCGGTACATTTCATATTGGTATATTCGCCGGAGGGCATCGAAGGATCAAATTTAACCGTAATGAACGTAATTTCCCCACCGAAACGTTTCGGAATAATAAGATGATGCGTAGCAGTCTCATGAGGATCCTGCGGTGTAATTCCGCTGTCTTTGTCATAGGTTATTTTAATTTTGCCGTCCGGTATATCGGTTATCGGACCGGGAATTATTACCGAACCGCCAAGCCCGTATCCGAAATCGGCTTTTAAATAGACATTGACATGTTTATAAAAATCGCTGTGGGAAGCGTGTGCCGGAGTTGTATGGTCCGGGGATACGGAAGCTCCCGTATTCGGATAAAGCCACCCTGCAAAATCCACGTTTCTCGGAGGAGTCGAAGGGACAGGCCTTATAAGGGTATTTGCACCTGCCGGCGGCACTGACGGGGCAATCGTTAACAGATCGAGTCCGTCACCCTGATAAGACTCATAGACTGTGTAAGAACCGGTATGGGTTTCCGACGTGCTTCCAATGGTAAGCGTTCCGCCGTTCAAATTGTATGTGACACGCCGCCTATTGATGTGTTTTTTCGGCGATGCCGATGTCGGGATGTCAATAAGGGTACAGTCTGCAGGAGGCGTAGGAGAAAGCGTATTGACTCTTTCGCTCCATGTGCTCTCGCCTATGTAGTTAACGGCGCGGAGTCTTACTTCATACACCTTTCCCAACTCAAGCTTAAGCGTACATTCATGGCTGCCGGATATAAGACTTCCGCCGTACCGTATTGAAGAGCCCGCAAAGTTCTTTTTTGTCGTAGTCTCTGTCTCATAAAAGCCGTAAACCGTTGGCGCAGGAAAAGTCGTACCGTCATCGGAAGACGTTGACAGTTCAAGCTCGTAGTTTGTTTCAAACCGAGCGCTGTCCCAGGTCAGTTTTGTGAGATAATAAGCGCCTTCCGTACCTTCGCTATCCTTTACCAAATAGGCTCTTAAATTCTCAGGTTTCGTAGGCGGTTTATTCAACACATCCGGTATTGCAATATTTTTAACAAGATCGTATCCAGGATCTACGACAACCGTCTCGGGATAGGAGCCTATCGGTTTATAAGAACCTCCATCTTCCTTATAGAAAACCATCAAAATCGTATATGCGCCCGGATTAAGCGTTACTGCATCATCGGGCGGCGAAATGGTCGTATCGCCGTAATGGAAAGTACACGGATTGCTAGGGGCAGCTATGAGCCTTTCTTGTTCGGCATGTGTCGGTTTCGACATGCCGTCAATATCTGTGTAGTGAGTTATAGGTCTTCCTGAATATGCATCATAAATACCTATTTTATATTTCTTACAAATGGTGTTCGGATCGGGAACGGTGCCGGTTATCTTAACGGTTCCCGGCGTTGTAAGCCCTTTGGTTGACATCGTAAAATTTGCCGTTCCGTTGCTATTCGTAACATCGACCATACAGTGCCCCCGTAGAACGGGTTTGTGAGGGGGACTGCCCGCATTATAGTCCTTGTAAGCGGTGAGCGTTAAATCCCATACGTGCGCCGCAAGCGGTAGATTAAAGGTATGGGTAGCGCTAAGCGTAACGGTCGTTTCGGGTAAAGAGCTTCCGGCATTTGACGTTCCGGTAAGAACAAACGTAAGCGATGGCGATGTGTAGGTAAACGGATTATCAGGCAAGATACTGCGGGAAGCAGGATTTTTTGCCGCTTGGATCATTTCGTCATAATTCGTCGATATACCCGCAACGGAAAACGTTACGGAGCTTTCAGCAGCGCCGTCTCCCGCCACACGTCCGGCTAAATTATACGAACATCCGGCAATGAATAATGTGAAAACTGCAAGTACAGCCACATATCGTTTTTTCAATCTCATAGCAACCTCCTTATTAAGATTGAAAATGAAACATCCTCAGCGCGATGCTATTTTGAGAGATGCCTTTTTTATATATGAGCAGACTGTCTATCAGTCTGTTGCATACAAGAGCAAAGCGGCGGTATCGGAATAGGAACGCCCTTTATATTTCACTGTAAGCGTAACGTCGTATAAGCGGCTTTTACCGGCAGCCTTGCGTACATCTGCATACAGCGGAGTTTTCGGAATATACATCATCAGGCGTGCTTCCGACTGTGGTATATGCGACAATACATACGGAGTATTCCTGCCGACGTCGGTAATTTTCCATGCATAGCTTTCGCAGCCGATGGGAGCGGTAAGTACAAGGGTGTGATTGATATCAACTCTATAGAGTTCCTGCAGCATCGAAGCGGCGTTACCGGCCTCAAGAATATTTTGAGTGACGGCAGGCACTTTTTGAAAGCGCTTGTTGTAGTCATTGAGCACATCCTGCGGAGTATTGCAGGACAAAAAAAAGAAAACGCTGCTTATTACCGCCGCAAAAGAAATGAATCGTTTTATCATCGTTATTCCCTCTTCCTTTTGGAAACATTTTTAAAATCGATCCTACCGCCCAACGTGATTTCCGGAAACAGTTTCCACAGAGAATCATAATTCAACGCTACGGCAAACATAAAAAATTTCACGCTGATACCGGTTGTCAATCTGCCCCCGTAGGAAAAAAACGGTTTGGAAGCGGCAATTTTCGGCCGGGCAAGCGCGCTCAGCCGTGCCGTAAACGCAAGTTCTTCAAACAAAACGGCATAGCCCCGCCGGTCTAACACCACTTCTATTCCGGCAGGAATATATACTTCGCCCATCCATAGAAACGGCGGAGCAATCGGATTGCCGTTAAAGTCTTCGTATTGAACGGGGAAAGGACGCTTGGGAAGCGCCATGTGAGCGCGCAATCCCGTACCGATATAAACCGGCGCGGTAAGGTAAGTATTCCGGTAACACACATCCGCCCCGAAAAGATACCGGAAGTTTGTCTTTTCCGGCTGCAAAAATCCGGCAAGAGCCGAAATACTAAGAAAGCTCCCTTTCTCGGTTTTAAGCGCAGCTCTAAACGGTTTGTCCGTTCCCGAATGTTCTTTTGCAAGCGGCGGATCCTGTACATGTTTTTCTTGAACTGCTTGATCGCCTTGGTTTTGCGGTGGCATCTCCGGCTCATGCGGTTCGCTCGGTAATGTTTCGTATTCAGGTTTCAGTTTATATACCGCACCGCTTGCACAGCCTACAAAAGCCGCGTTTTCGGTATGACAAAAGACAAATGCTGTAATATCCGATGTTTCCGTTTCGGGCAGCCGGATAACTCCGGCGGATTTTTGCAGCTGCACACTGTAGATGACGATTTCATTTTTATCGTTTAAAACCGCAATTTTATCGGGATCGGATAACGGGAGAATGGCAACGATTTTTCTACCGGTATTAAGACCTGCTACTTTTTGCCCCTTTAAGTCGGAAATTCTAAAAGAAGCGCTATGTTCCATACTGATAATGTGCAAGTTGTCAGCTGTAAAATAAACCGGTACCTCCGATTTCGTGTACACATTATCGATACGCGCCGCTTGCTTGTAATCGGCGCAACTCCATATATACGCTATCCCGTCTTTAGAAACGGAAGCAAGATATTTTTCATCATTGCTGAATTCAAGCCCGTATATTTCCGATTGGTGTCCTTCTACCGTATTCCTCGTCATATTTTGCGTAAAGCGCAATTTAAAATAAATTTGAATTGAAAAGTCCGTAAATGCAGCCGCACTATAATTTGTATCTTTGCTGAAAGCATTATAATTGATCGTTTTTCCTTCCGTGTAGTCGGTCAGCAGATACTCTTCGGTTTTGCCGTATGCTTTTTTATCGCCGGATGAACGCCGGTAAAGTAAAAACTTTCCCGCATTTGTCATACCGATTAAAAGCTCATCGTTTTGCTCTTGGTAAAAAAGGCTCCGGTTAATATATTCTTCATTTATAGCGGATATAAGCGCATATTCGGAAGTGTCATATGTTGAAATGGAAGCGGAATCGGATACGGCTAAAATGGTGTCGTCGAAATTTACGGAAAGAACGGTAACGGGCATCTGCTGCTTAACGACCTGTGCCGGTAATACGGCATAACAGAAAAAACAACAGAAAAACGCAAGGGTGAAGCGTAAGACTGCCCGTTTCATTGGCGATACCGCCATGCATCGCAGAATAACTAAGATTGTATTATAAAATAGTTTACGTTGTGAGTTGTGAGTTGTGAGTTGTGAGTTGTGAGTTGTGAGTTGTGAGTATTATGCCGCCGATTACCTGCGTGTCAAGAGGTCCACGCCGATTTTGCGCTTTGGAAAAAGACTTTTTATATTGCGATAATCCGATTACTTGGCGAAACATACTTACATTGTACAGGCAAACCTTGAAAAACGCAATAAGAAAAAATACTATATTTTGCATTATTACCGCTATTTTATTCGTGCAGAGGCTTTAATACTCCAACGTTCTGCGTTTATTCGTGCGGAGGGTTTAATACCCCGACGCTTGCGTCGTAACGAAGGGTATTAAAGCCGACTGCAACCACCTTATGAGAACAACATACCCCGACGCTCGCGTCGGGGTATGTTGATTGACTTTCTCCTCTATTTCTGTTTTACTAGTCGGATGAAAAAAATGATAGCGTGTACCGTCCTTATATGCAGCTTTTATGCAGCGGTATTCAGTCAATCAATTACAACAGCAAGCGTATTTTTTGCCGGCGTTTCGGAAAAATACGGCGGGTTGTCGGATTATACAGCGGCTTTGACTATCTCGGCCGGAACAGGCTCTCGAACACAAGTTATGAACGCAACGGTGTACTTTAAACGTCCCAACCGATTGCGGATCGATTTTACTAAGCCGGATGAACAGGTTATTTTATTTACCGGCGATACTTTGACGATTTATATACCCGCCTATCGGATGGTACTAAGCCAAACGATTGAGAAAAGTGCCGCAGGAAGCGCTCATTTAGCAACACCTCAAGGATTATCGCTCCTTAAACGGTCGTATACCATTGCGTATGAAACGGGGGCAGACCCGCAACCCTTGGAAGAAGGCTCTTCCGAACAAGTGATTGCGCTCATATTGAATAGGCGCTCTGCAGCGGAAACGTTCAGAACGATTAGGATCCTCATATCTCCGTCAACTCAATTAATCCGGCGTATAGAGGCATGGCCTATTTCGGGCAGCAAAATAACTTTTGATTTTTCAAACTATCACTTGAATACGGGAATTCCGGATTCGCGTTTTTTATATGACCTGCCGCCCAATGCGAGTATGTTGAATAATTTTTTATTTGAAGAATAGCTGAGGCGCTATTCGGGAAGGAATTCATGCAAGAAATAGGTACCGTATTAAAAACGGCGCGAACTGAAAAACAAATAGGATTGGAACAAGCTGCACGGGAAACGAACACCACAAAACGGTATTTGGAAGCGCTTGAGACCGGCTCATATGATGTATTTCCCGGTGAACCGTATGTTGTCGGATTTCTGCGGAACTATGCCGAATATTTAGGCTTAAACCCTGAGGACTGCATTCAGCTCTATAAACAAGCAAAGATTCAAGAGGCTGCTGTTCCGCCTGAACAGCTCATCCCGAAAAGAAATTTCGCTATTCCCCGCGGTGTTTGGATTACATTAGGCATCATAGCTGCCGGTGTCATGTTATTCTTTATAGGCCGCATGTTTGCCGATAAGATTCCGGCATTTTTAAAAAGCCGGCCGGTACAGCGCGGATCGAGCCCCGCTGTCATCGAAAAAACAAAGAGTGAAACCTATACGCTGTCCGCAGACTTATTTGAAAAACGCCTTTTCAGCGGCGACACGATTATTGTACCCATTAATGGGAAAGAATATCAGCTCAAAGTTGAAAAAACAGCTCCGGAGCTTTATCTGGGAACGGAACTCGGCACTCAAATTATCGCACTGGGGCAAAGCCTTGCACTTGACCTTAACGGCGATGTTACAAGCGATATTAAAATTTTTGTCAACGATCTTGACAAAACCGACGGCTCAAAAGGAGCTATGGTAGAAATTACTTCTATTGATTTATCAGCCGCGGCCGCATCGGGCGGCGCCGATATAAAAGTCTCCGAACCTGCTGCGCAGCCCTTATCGGCAAAATACAAAGTTCTGTTTGATGCAGGCTCCGCCTATCCGGTTACCTTAAATGCAACATTCCGCAGCTATTGTCTTTTTCGGTACGAGGGAGACCGGGCAAACCGTGATGAACGGTACTATCAGAAATCGGAACAACTGACTATCCAAGCAAATAACGGAATTAGGATTTGGGCTTCAAACGGAAATGCCGTTAAAATGCAGATTATCGCAGGTGGAAAAACAATCGATATTGAAGTAAGCCGGCCCGGTGAGGTCATTGTAAAGGATTTTAAGTGGCTGAAAGACGATGAATCCGGACGCTATAAATTTGTGGTAATAGACGTTGACTAAACGCTTTTTCCTTGATCAGCACGGGTGCGCAAAGAATCAGGTTGACGGGGAACTGCTTATCGGAATTTTGACCGGACAAGGCTGGCTGCACAGCTCTGAGCCTGAAGATGCCGACCTCATTATTATCAATTCTTGCGGCTTCATTGAACCGGCAAAGCGGGAATCAATAGAAGCCGTAGTCGCCGCCCGAACGGCATATCCCCATGCAAAGATACTGCTGGCAGGCTGTTTGGCTGAGCGGTACGGAGATGTTTTCCGCACTGAGTTTCAAGAGGCCGATGCGTTTTTCGGCAACGGCAATCTTGATCAGCTTCCTGCCTTATTGGAACAGCTGTTCCCGCATGATTCAGAGGATGCCGGTGCGGCCGCTCGCCATACGGCAGTATCTCCGGCTCCTAAACGCAGCTCCCGCTCAAAACGCATACGGCCGTTCCTGAAACCGGCGCAGACAGGCGTGTGCTGCGGAGAACGCCCTACAATACTGAACTTTCCGCGTTCTGCTTTTATTAAAATTACCGAAGGGTGCAATAATTGCTGTACGTTCTGCGCTATTCCGCTCATACGGGGGCCGGTACGGAGCAGACCTGTTGCAAGCATACTAGAAGAAATACGGAACTTTGCCGAACGGGGGTATCGGGAATTCAATCTTATCGGACAGGATTTAGCCGTTTACGAAGTTGATCCCGAATATCAAGCCGCCATGAATCACGGTGAAAAAGCCGTGCCGGAAAAACTTTCAGGCTTAGCGCAACTGCTGATGGAAATTTCCCGTCTTAAAGGCTCATTCGGTATAAGGCTTTTGTATATTCATCCCGATCATTTCCCGCTTGATATTCTGCCGGTTATGACTGCCGATGCCCGCTTTATGCCCTACTTTGATATTCCATTCCAGTCCGGAGCAGAGCCTGTTATCCGTGCGATGAATCGGTGCGGGTCTGCCGATCGTTATCTCGAATTGGTAAAAACAATCCGCACGGCTTTCCGTAATGCAGAGAGCCCTTATGGAGAAGCGGTTATCCGTACAACCTTTTTAACAGGCTTTCCCGGTGAAACGCATGACGACTTTGAAAAGACTGCCGACTTTCTGCAAAAGCTGGAAAGCCTGTGGGCAGGAACTTTTGTCTATTCACCGGAAGAAGGAACTCAAGCGGCGGACATGAAGAATCAGGTACCGACAGGTATTGCCGAGCAGCGGAAAGACACGCTCAATAGCTTGCAGCTGCGTATTACCGAACAAAAACTTGCCGCTTTTTGCGGCCGTGAGGTGGATGTTTTAATTGAAGAACTCATTCCGGCAGCGGCAGAAGATGAAACGGAAGAGCGTATCGCACTCGGACGGGCATGGTTCCAAGCGCCCGAAGTTGACGGCGCCGTAGTGGTGCATTTCATGGAAACACAAAAAGATACGCAAGGCTCTGCAATCTCCGCAGGCAGTTTTGTACGGGTGCGGATTCTTGCCGTCCGCGGCGTTGATTTGGAAGCCGCTGCCGTGTAGTCATATCAAAGAGACGTATAAAAAGTATCAAAGGAGCGCTCAATGGCTAAAAAGAACACGTATGACGAATCAAAAATAAAAACGCTCAGCTCGCTGGAGCATATCAGACTGCGTACCGGTATGTATATCGGCCGGCTTGGAAACGGATCAAATCCCGATGACGGTATTTATATACTATTAAAAGAGGTGCTCGATAACTCCATCGATGAGTTTATCATGGGGAACGGAGACCGCATCGATGCACTCTTAAAAGACAATAAAGTTACCGTTCGGGACTACGGCCGCGGTATTCCGCTCGGTAAGGTGGTGGAATGCGTGTCGGTAATCAACACGGGCGCAAAGTATAACGATGAGGTCTTTCAGTTTTCAGTTGGGCTGAACGGCGTCGGGACTAAGGCGGTCAATGCGCTTTCCGAATATTTCCGCGTAGTCTCCGTCCGTGACGGGAAATACGCCGAAGCTGTGTTTGAGCGGGGCGTATTGGTTCATGAAAAACAGGGAGATGCCAAAAAGGGCGTTAAAAACGGTACGCTGGTAGAGTTCATCCCCGATACGGAAATATTCGGCGAGTATACATTCAATCTTGATTTTATCGAAAAACGGATGTGGAACTACGCCTATCTCAATGCCGGTTTGACACTCACCTTTAACGGCGCTTCATATATATCGCAGAACGGCTTACTCGACTTGCTCGGCGCCGAAATCGGAGAGGAAACGCTCTATCCGGTCGCTCATTTTAAGGAAGCAAAGCTCGAATTTGCGTTTACCCATACCAATAACTACGGCGAAACGTATTTTTCGTTTGTCAACGGGCAGTATACCTCGGACGGCGGTACGCACCTTTCAGCCTTTAAAGAAGGGCTTTTGAAAGGTATTAACGAATACTACCGCAAAAACTACAAGAGCGAGGATGTCCGCGAGGGTACCTGCGCGGCTGTCGCGGTAAAGGTGCAGGCGCCGGTGTTCGAAAGCCAAACGAAAAATAAGCTCGGAAACACTGAGGTGCGGACGTGGATTGTCAACGGGACAAAGGCCGCCGTGGTGGAGTGGCTGCAAAAAAATGCCGACGCTGCGCGGAAGCTGGAGGAAAAAATCCTTGCAAATGAGCGCCTACGCACGGAGCTGAACAGCGTCAAAAAGGAAGCGAAAGCCGCTGCAAAGAAAATCACGATGAAAATCCCAAAACTGAAAGACTGCAAGTTTCATCTTGGGGATAAACAGTACGGCGATGAATCGATGATTTTTATTACCGAAGGAGATTCCGCATCCGGATCGATGGTTTCAAGCCGCGATGTGCTTACGCAGGCACTGTTCTCACTGCGGGGTAAACCTGAGAATATGCACGGAAAAAAACGGGCGGCCATCTACAAAAATGCAGAGCTCTACAATATGATGATGGCGCTCGGCATCGAAAACAGCCTTGAAAGTCTCCGCTACAACAAGATCATCATTGCGACCGATGCCGATAACGACGGTTTTCATATCAGAAATTTACTGCTCACCTTTTTCCTCACCTATTTTGAAGAGCTGGTGCTGAGCGGACGTATCTTTATTTTGGAAACGCCGCTTTTTCGGGTACGGACCAAAAAAGAGACCTGCTATTGCTATTCGGAAAAAGAGCGGGATGCGGAAATGAAGCGGCTCGGCGCGGCTGCGGAGGTAACGCGCTTTAAGGGTTTGGGAGAAATCAGTCCAAGCGAATTCGGTCAGTTTATCGGACAGGACATCCGTTTGTTACCGGTCAGCATCCAAACCGTTAAAAAGATTCCCGCTATCCTTGAGTTTTATATGGGTAAAAACACCCCCGAACGGAAAGAATTTATTATGAAAAATCTCCTTGCAGAAATCGACGCATAGAGAATACCCGCAGATTCCGCACAGGCTGCTTTAAAATAGACTCTGGGAATAATCTTTTTCTTGTTTTTCCTCAACAGGGGAAAGGAATTGTTCAACATCGATTTCCGAACGGATTTTTTGCACCAATTCGGCATTGTTTTTTAAAAACCGGTTGAGGATGTGCTGAAAAAGCTCCATGCAAACCCGAGCATCGTCCTCGGCACGGTGCGCTTCCAATGCGGTAATACCGAATTGTAGGGCGAGGTCTTGTAAAGCATAACTTGCCAGACCGGGAAATACTTCTTTGGCAAGGATCCTCGTATCAACCGTCTTATTCGCTAAAACCGGTTTTTCGGTACGTTTTAGCTCCGTATTAACATAATTGATGTCAAACGGAGCATTGTGAGCAACTAACACTCCGTTTCCGATAAAGTCCAGAAAATCGGGAAGAACCTCTGCAATGACCGGCTTATCTGCCAGCATTGCATCGGTTATTCCGTTTACTTTGCCCGCTTCTTCCGGCATTGGCATTTCAGGATTGATGAGTACATTGTACCGTGCAATAATTCCCTGCCGGTCAAATTTAATAGCGCCGATCTCTACAATTCTCCCCGAAGTAGGGTCAAGACCGGTCGTTTCCGTATCAAAGGCGATAAACACTGCCGCATCATGTACGGCAGCAAGCCAATCATAGCTGGTCATCAAGCAAGCGTATCAAGCGCTTGTTCAAAAAGCTGCACTTGTTTTTCCGCCTGCGTACGGGTAGCGGTCATATTGCTGCCGTTTACCGGCTGCGGATGAATAATGTAGAATTTAATCTTAGGTTCGGTACCGCTCGGACGCACGCTGATAATGGTTCCATCCTCCAGATAGTATTGCAACACATTGCTGACCGGTAACGCTACCGTTTCTTTTTTCTCAGGAGCGGCAGGGTTATAGGCGCATGAATTCTCTATATCGCGGATGGTTACCACTTTTACGCCTGCAATATCTTTAAGCGCGGAGGTACGCAGTTTTTTCATCATATTCTGCATAATGCCGACACCTTCAGCGCCCGGGAATACCTTATTGATGGTTTTTTCGCAGAAATAACCGTATTGCATGAAAAGTTCATTCAGCCGGTCAAGCAAACTTTTGCCGTGTTTACGCCAGTACAGCGCCATTTCCGCGCATAGAGCGGATGCTGCAATACCGTCTTTATCACGCAGATCAAGACTGAAATTATATCCGTAGCTCTCTTCAAAGCCGTAAATATAGCTGTATTCCTGCTTTGAAATTTCATCAGCCTTATTGCATATCCATTTAAAACCGGTTAGACACTCAAATGCCGATACTCCATAGCCTTTTGCGATGCGGTCGGACAAGTGAGAGGTAACGATTGAACGCACCATCGCCGGTTTTGCAGGCATGAGGCCGAATTCTTTTGCGGTGAGGCAGAGATAATCAATGAAAAGAGCGCCCATTTGATTTCCGGTGATGAGTTTCATTTTACCGTCGGTATCTTTAACGGCCGAAGCGAAACGGTCGGCATCGGGATCGGTTGCCATTAAAATATCGGCGCTTTCTTTTTCTGCCAACGCAATCGCCATTTTAAGCGCTGCCGGATCTTCCGGATTCGGGTAACTGACAGTGGGGAAGTTACCATCCGGCTCGCGTTGCTCCGGAACGGTCAGGATGTTAAAGCCCATATCGCCGAGTACTTTCTCAACATGCAGAGCGCCTGTTCCATGCAGCGGCGTATAAACGATTTTTACCGATTTTGACATCTCTTTAATAAGGTCTGCACGGTGTAACTTTGCCTTTACGCTTTTCCAATATTTTTCATCCAATTCTTTATCGATTATGATCAACTTCTTTGTTTTGAGGCCTTCTTCACGGCTTATCATTTTGACGGTTTTTACCGTATTGACTTTTTCGATAATACCGTTGTCATGAGGAGGGATAACCTGAGCGCCGTCGTTCCAATATGCTTTATATCCATTATACTGCGGCGGATTATGAGAAGCGGTAACAACCACTCCGGTGTCGCATCCGAGCTCGCGGATTGCATACGAAAGCTCCGGCGTGGGACGCAGCGCTGAAAAAAGGTATACGGTAAATCCGTTCGCTGCAAAGATGAGGGCGGTCGCTTCTGCAAACACATCCGAATAGCGCCGGGAATCGTGAGCGATAACTGCTTTGAGCGTACCGTTTTTTGCTTTTTCCGGAAAGGTTTGGATAATATAATCCGCAAGTCCCTGTGTTGCTTTTTTGATAACGGCCGGGTTCATTCTATTTGTACCGCCGCCGATAATACCGCGTAATCCGCCGGTACCGAATTCCAACTGCCGGTAAAATCGGTCGAACAGCTCTTTTTCATCATTTTTTGCGAGTAACTCTTCGACTTCTTTTACGAATTTCGGATCGGTTTCTTCAGCCATATACTGTTTTGCACAAGCCTTAATATCCATCTTGATACTCCTTCATTATAGTACGCACGATTGCCTAATGCTAGCGTAATCAGTGTAGCCCATTTTTACCGCTTACGCAAGGGAATGCTAAATCTCTGACGCATGTTTTACTTGACTGATTTTTTTTTTTATGCTAGCGTTTTTCCATGAATGATATGACAATGCCGCAATTGTTGCAGGAAATTGCAAATAAATATCCCGACGTTGCCGCTCAATATTCAAAAAACATACAAGGTGAATTTGATACCCTCTCTTATACTCAAGTATTTGAATGTGTGCTCAATTTTTCAGGAGGCCTCCTTTCAATCGGAATAAAACGGGGAGATAAGGTCGGCCTTATTTCTGATAACCGTAAAGAGTGGTATCACGCAAGTATGGGGATTATGGCAGCAGGAGCGTGCGATGTACCGCGCGGATGCGATGCAACTGAACAGGATCTAAAAAGAATACTTTCTTTTAGTGAATGCGCTGTTGTAGTACTGGAGAATCAGGCGCAGCTGGTAAAAATCCTTAAAAATCAAACGGACTTTCCGCTTCTTAAAACGATTATCTCATTTGACAAAATCGATCTTACCGATGATGAAGTCCGGCAACACGGCGATATTTCCCTGCTTACGCTCTATAGCTATGATGATATTATCCGAAAAGGCTCGGCATACCGAACCGAACATGCAGGCGCGGTAGAGCGGGAGCTTGATCAGGGAAAAAGCAGCGAACTTGCAACTATTATTTTTACATCGGGCACAACAGGAGAACCGAAAGGAGTCATGCTGACACATGCGAATTTCATTGCTCAGCTTGATGATTTATTGACCCGTGTCATCATGTACCCGGGGGAAAAAGCGGTCGTTGTGCTGCCGGTATGGCATAGTTTTGAAAGATTATGCGAATACGTCATTTTAGCGTCGGGCGGCGGGATGGTATACTCCAAACCAGTCGGAAGCATTTTGCTGGCAGACATAGCAAAAACAAATCCGGCGCTTTTTCCGTCCGTGCCTCGTATTTGGGAATCGGTGTACAATGGTATCTTCAAAACAATGCGGCAGACAGGCGGTATAAAGCTGCACTTATTCAAATTTTTTGTTGCAATCGGATTATTCCACGCGCATCACGCACGCAATGTAAAAGGGCAAAATCCTCATTTCGTTTCTTACACAAAAATTACCCGTCCTCTCATGTCCTTTATTCCGTATCTGCTTTCCGCACCGCTTCATGCGCTCGGGAGCGCACTGGTATTTAGAAAAATACGTGCCAAACTCGGAAAGAGCTTCAGACAAGGTATCTCAGGCGGGGGAGCGCTGCCTCCGAATATCGACGCATTTTTTTGGGCTATCGGTATAAACGTTATGGAAGGCTACGGCTTAACCGAAACGGCGCCTGTTGTTTCGGTGCGTCCGTATTATCAGCCTGTGTTCGGAACAATCGGAAAGCCGCTGTCATGCGTTGAAGTGCGTATTGTTGATGCCAAAGGAAACGATGTACCGGCCGGAACGCTTGGAACAGTGCTGATTAAAGGCACCAGCGTGATGAAAGGTTATTATAAACGGCAGGATCTCACTGATGCGGTTATCGACCGGAACGGATGGTTTGACAGCGGAGACCTCGGCTTTAAAACGGCTTGCGGTGAACTTATTTTACGCGGACGAAAGAAAGATACCATCGTTCTACGGGGCGGGGAAAATATTGAACCGGTGCCCCTTGAAATGAAAATGCAGGAATCGCCGTTTATCAGCCAAGCAGTTGTTGTCGGACAGGATCAGCGGTTTCTTGCCGCCCTGATTGTTGTGGAAGAAACAGAGCTAACCGCTTATGCAACGCATGCAGGCATCGCTTATAGCTCCCTTGAGCAGCTGATTGCTCATCCGGACATTCAAAAGCTGTATGAACAGCAGATCGCTTCGCGTATCAATAGCGAGCACGGGTTTAAACTTTTTGAACGGATCAATCGGTTTACCCTCCTTGCAAAGCCGTTTCAGCCCGGCGTTGAGCTTTCGGCAAAGCAGGATATAATGCGGCATAAAATCGCTGCATTATATAGCGATCACATTAATGCGATGTTTACAAAATAGATAGACCGTCCGCCGTCATGGAGCAAGAAAACGAATTGGACGAGTTCAGCATCGTGCGGGGCGAGAGGCGCATGGGGGATGAAAAAGACCGTGCACTCCGCCCTCAATGCTTAGCTGACTTTCAGGGACAAAAAGACATTAAAGAAAATCTCGGCATTTTTATTCAGGCTGCGCGGGAGCGGGGAGAAAGTTTAGATCATCTCTTTTTAATCGGCCCGCCCGGATTGGGCAAAACGACGCTTGCACAAATTACCGCACAAGAACTCGGCGTGGAATGTAAGCTGACCGGAGCGCCTGCCCTTGATAAACCGAAAGACCTTGTGGGGATTCTTACAACACTGTCCGAACGCAGCGTGTTTTTTATTGATGAAATTCACCGGCTGAAACCGGCCATTGAAGAGATGCTGTACATCGCGATGGAAGATTATGAGCTTGATTGGATTATCGGACAGGGGCCGGGCGCCCGTACTGTCCGTATTCCGATACCGCCTTTCACGCTTGTCGGAGCGACTACCCGTGCAGGCATGGTATCAAGCCCGCTCATCAGCCGCTTCGGTATTGTACAGCGCTTTGAATTTTATACGGACGAGGAACTTGCTTCCATTATTATGCGTTCGGCGGACATTCTTTCAATCAGCATAGAAAAAAAAGCCGCTTTTTCGCTTGCCCGCTGTTCCCGCGGTACGCCGCGCGTTGCGAACCGGTTGCTGCGCCGTATGCGCGACTTTGCCCATATTGCAGGCAGCGATACTATTCTTGATGAAACGGTGAGAGAAGGGCTCAAACGGCTCCACATCGATTCGCTCGGTTTGGAAAATTATGACCGCCAGATTTTGCAGTCAATTATCAAAAATTACGGCGGCGGCCCTGTAGGAGCGGAAACATTAGCGATTTCCATCGGCGAATCGCAGGACACGCTTGAAGATTATTATGAACCGTACCTTATCCAAACCGGCCTGCTGCAGCGTACCCCGCGCGGACGTATGGTAACTGAAAAGGCCTATAGTCATCTCGGTATTGCGCCCCCTGCAGCAGCGCCTCAAACGGGAAGCCTTTTTTCCGTATAAGGAGGAGAAAAGCATGGGAATAGAAACAGTGTATCAGCAGATGCTGATAGATCATTCGCGCAGAACGGAACATAAGCATCAGCTTGAAGGAGCAACCGGCATTGAACGCGGCCATAATCCGAACTGCGGCGATGATTTAACACTGCTGATTAAAGAAGAGGACGGCATTATTGCCGATGTTTCTTTCTTAGGCGCCGGATGCGCTGTTTCAACCGCCTCGACAAATATGCTGATCGACTTAATCAAAGGTAAGACTGTTGATGAAGCGCGGCGGTATCTGGACATATTTTTCGATATGATGGCGGGAAAGCCGCAGAGCACTGAGGATGCGGATGCGCTCGGCGATGCGCAGATACTCGGTTATTTTGCCGAAATGCCTGCCCGTATCAAATGCGCTACCTTGAGCTGGCATAGTGCACAAGTCCTGTTGCACAGGGATTCCGCATTATAGCCGGCTAAAAATACTGTACGCGGTAATATCCTCTTCATAATTATACTCCGCCCTCAGTCTTGCGTTTTTCTCCTGTACTCCACACATTGCATTTTAACTCCTAATACCATATACTTTCTACAGGTATGGAAATGGAAGACGAATTACAAATAACCCTTACCAACGATTACGCTTTCAAACGCTTGTTAGGCTCGGAAGAAAACAAACCGCTCTTGCAGAACTTTCTGGAGTGCATTCTTGACCTTGCTCCTCAACAGGTTCTCGGTCTTGAGTTCATGGATAAAGAGTTGACGAAAGAGGAGTTCAGTGATAAAACGGGCATTCTTGACGTAAAACTCAAACTAACCAACGGTACGGTTATAGATATTGAAATCCAAGCGTCATGGAATGCATCATTTGTAAAACGGACGCTATTCTACTGGGCAAAAATGTACACAGCAGATTTTAAGAGCGGAGAATCATATAGCAGCTTACACAAATGCATTACCATTAATATTATTGCAGACGGTTTCAGGCTCAATGATGCTATTCACTCAGAGTACCTGTTACAAGAAAAGACAGCGCATACCGTACTGACGGATGTGCTTGAGGTACATTTTTTGGACTTGCAAGCAGCAAAAACAGCAAAAGAAAAAGGGAAAGCAACTGGTAAACAAGGTCAGCTTATTAACTGGCTGCGATTTATAGGAGCAACTGATAGAAAGGAGAGAGCGATGATAGCAACGATGTCACCGGTATTACAAATGCTGAATGAAAAAATAGACGTATTAACTTTATCACCGACAGAACGGAAACTGTATGAGTCAAGAATGAAGCTGAAAAGCGATATAACGACCATCTCGGAGACACAATTCAGTGCGGGGGTCGAACGGGGTAAATCGCTGGGTCTTGCTGAAGGCAAATCGCTGGGTCTTGCTGAAGGCAAATCGCTGGGTCTTGCTGAAGGCGAAGTAAGAGGTTCTCGGCAAAAAGCTCTTGAAACAGCGCGTAACTTACTTGTGATAGGTTTATCTATTGAAAGTATCGCAAAAGCAACCGGCTTGACCGTACAGGAAGTAGAAACACTTAATTCATAATGATAAAAAATTTCTAGCTTTTTATAATGCGGAATCCCTGTCCTGTTGCAAAATCGCTCTTGACTTCACCGGCTAATCATTGTTATTCTATTTTGATATGGCTGAGACGGATAAAGTTGAACTAATAGATTTAGATGAAGAAGATTACGATACGGTGCTTGCTCCGGATATTGTCTTCAGCGGAACGATTCATTTTCAAAAACCGTTTATGATTAAAGGAGCGGTTGATGGAAGTATTCAATCTGTAAGCGATCTTATGATTGGTGAATATGCGCAGGTAAAAGCAACAATCGAAGCGGATCGGGTGATTATCAAAGGAGAAGTTATCGGAAATGTAACAGCGGCAAGTTCCGTTCATGTATTCCCGTCCGGTAAATTAACCGGCAATATAACGGCTCCCGAAGTAGTCCTTGAAAGCGGTTGTTTTTTCAGCGGTGTGTGTACAATGGTCCGGTAGCGGATGCATCTCTTTAAGATGATCAAATTTAAGCGGATTTCTCTTTTTATGTGCAGTTTTTTACTGTTATATGCTCTTTTTGCAGAAGAGCATGAAGATGCGCTTTTAGTCTATCGGGAAAAAAATTATAAAAAGGCCGCAGCGCTCTGTATGGAAGAGATTAAGCGGACTCCGCAGCGCTTGGATAGTTATGTGGTACTGTCATGGGCGTTGTTGGCTGACGGGCAATATCAGCAAGCAGCAGAGTGGATCGCAAAGGGACGCCTTGTTTCCCGTTATGACCCCCGCCTCATTGAAAGTCATGCACAGGCACTCTACCATCTCGGACAAAATGAAGAAAGTCTGCACCTTTTTGAAGACTATATCGCGTATGCGCCGAATGGAGCAAAACTGGGAGAAGTATATTATTGCATCGGCGAAATATATGTGCGGATGGCAAAATACCGGCATGCCGATATTGCGTTTTCAACGGCAGTGCAGCTTGAGCGGCTCAATAGTATCTGGTGGACACGTCTTGCCTATTCGCGGGAACAAGCGCAGGAATACCGTTCGGCATTGGAAGCATATGCAACAGCTCTGAAACTCAATAAAAATCTTACCGACGCTCAAACAGGCTATGAACGTGTCCGGCGCCGCTTTTAGGATTCCGCTGCGGGCATGAATATTCAAAGATGCATAGTACGAGTGGAAAGCCTTGGGTGCAGGATCAATCAAGCTGAAATTGAAGCATTCGCGGGACTTTGCATTGATGCGGGCTTTTCACTATATACTGCCGGCGCTGATCGGTCGTGCAGTAATATGCTGCTTAAACAAACTGCGGCAGACGCGGATCCGCATGGCTTTTGTACAGCCGCAGCTCCGTCTTCCGGCTCAATAGGAGACGGCACCGTGCTGTGCCTTGTTAACACGTGTACGGTTACCGGTAAGGCGGAACAAAAGGCGCGCCGTCTGCTGAGACTGCTAGCAAAAGAGCATCCCCATGCAGTAATTCTGGTAACAGGCTGCTATGCGCAGCTCAATGCAGCGGATATTGAAGCGCTGCATCCCCATATCATTTCTTTTCCGGGACAGCAAAAGGATTTACTAACGTCCGTACCGGCCTTTTTAGCCGGCCTTTTAGAAAAGAGCGCTTATTTTGATACGCTGCTTTTTTTAACCGGCTTACGCGAGTACTTGACTGATTGTCTTAAACAACATGCGGAGCCGGACGATACGGCGCGGGCAGCGGCAAGACAAACAGTATCAGAAGCGGACAAAACAACGCTTTTTGGATTGAGCGCCTCTCGATTCCTGTTTCACTCCCGTGCGTTGCTGAAAATTCAAGACGGCTGTAACGAAGCGTGCGCATATTGCAGGATTAGGTTAGCCCGCGGAAAATCAGTATCGTTGCCTGCCTCCGAAGTGATTGAGCGGATTAAGCGGATTGAGGCAACCGGTGCTGCAGAGCTCACTTTGTCGGGTGTTAACCTTTCGCAGTATCGAAGCAGCGCGGGAGACTTTGCAGGCCTCCTTGAACTGATTTTACAGCATACACATATCCGGCTCCGCATTTCCAGTCTCTACCCCGATAGAATTGATGCGGCGCTGATCCCGCTGCTTGCGCATCCGCGTATTTGTCCGCACTTTCATCTTTCCGTACAGTCAGGAAGCAACCGTATTCTCAAGGCGATGCATCGGAGTTATCTGCGGGAAACGGTCTATCATGCCACCGCCGAATTACGCAGGGTAAAGGAAAATCCTTTTATCGGCGCCGATATTATTACCGGTTTTCCGGGCGAAACCGAACAGGACTTTGAAGAAACCTATCAGATGTGCCGGGATGTGCTTTTTGCAGGCATTCATACCTTTCCCTTTTCTGCGCGGCCGGGAACCGAAGCATGGAAGATGCAGCCTAAGGTTCCCGAACGAATTGCAGGGGCACGCACAAAAAAGCTGAATGCATTAGCGGCTCTCCAGAGCGCCGCCTATCGGGCGTCATGGAATGGAAAAGAGCTGTACGGCGTAATAGAGGCGCCGCGGCCGGAAGCATGTACGGTTATTACGGAAAACTATTTATCCTTTCCGCTGACCGGTACGGAAACGGCGCCTCTTCCGCATTTACAGGGGGGGGAATACGTGCTGGTACGGATATGCGGCGATCATGCCGAACTCTGCCGTTTTGTACCGGCAGGCGCGGACAGAATACGTTGAGCATTTATTTTTGGGGGAGATTGGGCAGCCGATAACGGCTGTTATCGGCTGCGGCGGCATACAATAATGAGTTTTTAGACCTTAAACTTTCCAACTTCCTCTGCCAAATTCTCAATACTCCGTTTATTCTTCTGCGTAATCTCACTTACTTCCTGTATGGCATTGCTAATCTGCACCGCGCCGGAGGCCATCTCATTCATGCTGTCTGTGATGATACGGGTCAGAGCATCAAGTTTTTGCATTTCTCCTGCAACGCTTTCGCTACCTTTCAGCATCTCTTCAGAGCCGGCCTGCACTTCTACCGTTACCGTGTTGATGCTCTTAATCGCAGTCAGTACTTCTTTACTGCCGTTCTCCTGTTCATCCATCGCTTCGGTAAGGCGGGCACTCATTTCCTTAACTTGCTCCGCAAGCGTGAAAATCGCATTGAACTTTGCTTCCACCGTTTTGGACGAGGCAGAGAGCGTTTCAATCTCACCTGATAAGGTTTTAAGGGTTGTGGTAATCGTTTTGCCTTGCGCCGAAGATTCTTCTGCGAGCTTACGGATTTCATCAGCAACGACGGCAAAGCCCTTACCAGCTTCTCCTGCGTGAGCCGCTTCTATTGCCGCATTCATGGCCAACAGGTTCGTTTGTGATGCAATATGCTGAATAACACTGCTGGCTTCCATCAGCGAGCCTGATTCTTCCGCAATCTTTTGCGTTACGCTGTTGGAGGTTACTAACGTAGCTTTGCCGTCACCGGTAGCCGCGGTCAAATCTTTAACAACCTCATCGGTTTTATCAAGCGTTTGTCCGATAGACGCGATATTTGCAACCATCTGTTCTACGGAAGAAGAAGACTGCGCAACGCTCGCAGCCTGCGTTTCGATGCTGGTATTCAGCTGCTTAATTGTGCGGACAATTTCCTCGATGGTCGCGGCAGTTTCGGTAACGCTTGCCGCTTGGGTCATCGCCTGCTGCTTTACGCCATCGATGTTCGCGCTGATTTGATGCA
>CAJPOL010000002.1 GCA_905372265.1 uncultured Treponema sp.
GTACAATACTTGAATTACTCATAATAGTCAAGCCTCTGTTGATTAAAAAGTTTATTTTTATGCCGATTAACTTATGTGCATAACCGCACAGAGAATCGGCATATTTTTAATTATACCACAACGTTTCTATTTTGCAAGTATTTTTTTATTCGTGCGGAGGGTTTAATACCCCGACGCTTGCGTCGTAACGAAGGGTATTAAAGCCGACTGCAACCACCTTATGAGAACAACATACCCCGACGCTCGCGTCGGGGTTGTTGATTCATGCGGCCGATTATACCTTCCACGCGGCAGCTTGTTCGCGCATACCGACAAAATGCGCGTATATACCGTCTTGCTGCATCAACTCGGCGTGTTTCCCTTGCTGTACGATGCGCCCTTTATCCATCACGAATATGTGATCGGCGTTTTTGATGGTTGAAAGCCGATGCGCAATGATAATTGCCGTTTTGTTTTTCAGCAGTGCGTCGAGGGCGCTCATCAGCTTTTCCTCATTTTCAGGATCGACACTGGAAGTCGCTTCATCAAGAATGACAATGGAACTCGGCTTGAGCATGGCCCGCGCAATGGAAATACGCTGGCGCTCCCCGCCTGAAAGATTACTGCCGCCCTCTTGTAACACTGTGCCGTAGCCGTTAGGCAATTCGGTAATAAAGTCATGGCATTGGGCTGCTTTTGCCGCAGCGATAACTTCTTCATCGGTGGCATCCGGCTTGCCGAACTTGATATTGTTTTTTACCGTGTCTTCAAAAAGGTACACGTCTTGGAATACAAACGTAAAGTTCGATAAAAACGCATCGTACGCAAAATCTTTAATGTTCGTATTACCAAGTTTTATTTCGCCTGAATCAATATCCCAAAAGCGGGCAATCAGCTGACAGAGGCTCGTCTTCCCCGAACCTGAATAGCCGACTAGGGCGGTTACGCTGTTTTTGGGAATATGCATATCCACATTGCGGAAGAGCTTGTCCTCGGCTTGCTCTTTTCCGCCGTAGCCGAACGTAATATCCTTCACAGTAATATCGTCGTTTCCATGGGGCAGGAGCGAACCTTCCGATAAGGCTTGAATATTTTTCACCTTAAAAAGGGTATTCAAGTTCTGAACCGCTACGCCGCGCATCCGCTGCATCGTACCGGCTATCTCAAAACCGCCGAATACCACAAAGCTTGCGACAATCAGCATTAGCGTTTTTTCAATGGTGAGCATACTAAGCGAATAGCGGTACAAGGCGCTCCCGATAATGGCGGTTGAGCCCAGCTTCAGCAGCAGTGAGAAAACCAGCAGCGACGGCATAATTGCCTTTTCTACGGCAAAGAACCCGGTCTTGCTCTTTTCGATGCTTTCCGTTACGTTTTTTACCGCTTGGGCTGTTCTGCCGAATGCCTTTACCACACCGATTCCCTGTACGTACTCCAATATGTCGCTTTGCAGCCGCAGCTTTAACTCCGTCAGCTTTGTCGTTACCGTATCCGCCTTTTTTTGGAACACCGTATTAAATGCAATCGCAGCGGCAAGTGTGATGCCGATAATACCGCCGGTTATCATATCGTAGGGAAAAACAAATAGTGCCATGATAACCGTTTGAATGCTGCCGGCAAACATCATTTCGAGGATCATCATATCGATTGTTTCAACATCAGTGATAACCGTTGTCAACGCTCCGGAAACATCGCCGAGTCTGCTTTCGGAAAAATAGCCCATGTGTACGTTTTTTAGTTTATCCCCGATGACAAGCCGGTTCTCCGCCCCCATTGTATAGGAAGCAATGTTTTTATTGCGGTCGGAAATATACCCGAATACGATTTTTCCCGTAATACCGGCAAGCATAATACAGAACACCGTGATGATAGTGTTGTTCGTAACCGGCTGCGCCTGAAACACTGCGCGGCTCACCGCGAGCAAAAAATACCCAAGCCCGCCGAGCGTAAAGCCTTCGAACATGCTTTTCAGTACATCGCAAATAAACATCACGGTTATACGTTTTGATTGCTTTCCCGCAACCGCGTATATCTTTTTTAGTAAGTCAAACATAGTTTTACCATTCCTTTATAAGTAGTTTGAAAACTTGTACACACTCAATTGTAAATCAGTTTTTTAAAGATGCCCTTTAAGGTAGTTAATGTTCATAAGCTAATATATCCCGGCCGTCATCTGCCGAATATGATTCAACTTCATCCGGACTGTGATCGTCATACCATAGCTGTGCATAAAACGGGATATGCTTTGCAAGTTCACCGAAATTCCACGGCGGAGCGCTGCAGCATTCAGGACACCAATGACCTGTTTTAAGAACCAAATAGGGGCTTGCCGTAAACTGATGCCCATTATGGCACTGCCATTGAATCGGCGTGTATAAGTCTCCCCGCTGCATAGCGCCGCTTACACAGACGCCTCCTCGAAAAGCCGCTGCTTGACGCATATCTTCAATATTCAGCTGATCAGTAGGCTTTGCTTCATCATAGCCGTGGTCTAAAAGTAAACCGCTCTGCTTCAACAAAACCTCATCTTTTAATCGGGCATAATCTAAAAAAGCGCCCGTTTCCGGATTGACATTCTTACATAGCAGCGGGAACATTTCCCAACTACGCGGTATCCGGTTATAGGCGTCAAGCGAACCGAAAAAAGCCTTTATTCTTTTTTCAAGATTATGCGATACCCAAAAAAGAGGAGCATTATTGGTACGCAACAGCGGCATAATCGCGAACCGCTTAATGAGGTACGGAAACGGTTTCCCCAATTTAAAATACCACAACTTTTTTTCAAGTTTTGAAAAGAACTCCTCAAAGCCTTCATACTGAAAATCGAGATATTCGTTTAATACATGCGAATCGGCAAACCACATACAGTGAAAATTTCTGCTTGCATTCCATTCAGGCTGAAAGATTTCGGTACCGCTGCGTCCCATCATGTTAAACCCGCGGTCAAGTGTTTCAAAGCCTGTAACCCGCGCTGTCTTCCCGTTTCCGATATTGTATACTTTTTTCCAAAAAGCGGTATCAAGAGTTCCTTCCGAATCTTTTTCAACAAGATTTTTTAAAAGCAAACCGGACGTACGTGCAGTCGCCCACTCTATCGGCGTATTCCAGCAGGTATGAAACATAAGTCCGTCATGCATATTATTTAAAAGCACTCGGTCGTATAAAATACCGCTTTGCCGAAGCGATACCCAGCACAAGGACGATTCGATGACTGCCCGTTCAGCTTTTACTTTGCTTGCTGCATACACATCGAATGCACTTGGCATAAGCGGATCCCCTACCCTTCCCCATGGATGTTTAAAAGTTCTGTTACCGTATTCCGCAACCGTACCAATGTATACGAATTTTGTTTTTTCAACTTGGCCGCTATTGACTACGGCTTCAAGCAGATTTTTGGTTCCAAGCCAATTAGTACGGCACGTTTCATCGGGATTATGGTCGGCTCGAGGAGGAATAAGCGCTGCACAGTGAAGTACATAATCGGCATCTTTTACACCGGCAAGGCAATCGCTGTAATTTTGTATATCGCCGAACAGTACTTCAATACAGTCATTTTTTTGAAGTTTCTTTGCCAGCCGTCTGTTCGCTTTTTTCGCACGTAAAAGAACGCGGCAGCGGAATTTTCCCGTCCGGACAATCTGCATCAACGCTTCGGATCCCATAGTTCCCGACACGCCGGTAATAAAAACCATTTTCATACATCTACCCTCTTACCTGTTTTCTTTCATCTTAATGATACAATACGGCAAACAATCCAGCTATTTGGGGGCTGTCCAAAAACTTCAGTTTTTGGACAGTTTCCTTAGATTTAGATGCGATGTTTAAAATTAAGTCATTATTATATAAAGGCTTAATTTTAAACTCGCGAGGATGGCGAAAAAGTAACCAACTTTTGAGACATCCCCATTACATCGCTTTCTTGAGCTTAAAGCAGTCGGCGTATTCGGCAGAGAGCACCGGCACCTCCGATACGGTGAGTACGGCGGTTTTCCCGTTCTGCCGTACCGGAATCGATTGTCCCGTCCGAATACATACTGCAGAATCGATTCGCTGGTCTTCTTCAAGTGTCAACGTGATTGAACGCGGTATGTCCGGCGTATTCTCATTGTAGCAGTAAAAGGCATAAACGGCCTCATTAGTCTGTGTCAGATAGATTGCTTCGTTTTGCCGGACGGAGTAGCCTTTTGTCTGATAAATGCCTTCCCCATGAATGCGCAGCCAATTACCGACCTTGAGCAGCGCCCGTAGCGCCTTTGCAGGCAGACACCCGTCCGGCTGCGGCGGCACATTCAGCGCAAGGTTTCCGCCTTTCGATACAATTTCAATCAGCAAATGCACGATTTTATGAGCCGTCTTAAAATTATCTTCATAGTGGAATGAAAAATAATCGCCCGCAGTAATACAGCTTTCCCATGGGCAGGGAATAAAATCGGGCGGAATGGCTTGCTCAGGAGTGATAATGTTTTCGTATTCTCCCCCGACGGTGCGGTCGCATACGATTAAATGAGGCTGTGCTTTTTTACGGATTTTTTCGACAACTTCACCGAGCCGGATATCCTGATGATGGATATGCGGAGACACCTGTCCGCCATCCAGCCACAGCACATCGATTTTTCCGTACTGCGTACAAATTTCTTCAATTTGCCGGTGCGTAAAAGAAACAAATTCATTCCATATCTCGGGATGATCGGGAATATCGTAATTGGCATTGCGCGTCTTCGCCGGTCCCATTTCAGGCGCCCAGTAGTAGGGGCTATGCCAATCGGGTTTTGAAAAATAGGCTGAAATTGCAAGGCCTTCCTGACGGAATGCATGAAAAACTTCTTTTACGATATTTGCATACCGGTGCGTGTGGAACGGACATGTAGGAGCCGTAATTTTATAATCGGTAGTTGCCGTATCAAACATACAAAAACCGTCATGATGCTTGGTTGTAAAAAGCACATATTTAAAGCCGCTTTGCCGCGCAGCGCCGGCCCAAAAGTCGGGGCGGAATTTTACCGGATTGAACGTGGTATTGGCGTTCCAATACTGGCGTTTAAATTCTTCCATATCGTCAGTCCAGTGTACATCTTTACGCGACCAATCCTCAGCATCGTCGCACAGCGGCCACGATTCATACGTCGCAAGCTGACAACCGGGTGCCCAGTGCATCATAAGTCCGAATTTTAATCCGGTAAACCATTCAATATGTTTCCGCACTTCAGACGATGCCGGTACAACATATTTTTCAGCTTCGGAATAGCCATGCACACCATCGTGCATATTCAGTTCTGCCATTGCATATCTCCATTATATGAGCTAAGATAATCACTACCCCGACGCAGAGCATCGAGGCATTACATCCTCAAGCACAGACAAGAGTGTATCGGTTATGTTCCGGCATGTCAATTTTCGGCAACAGATTTTGTACATTTCACTGTTTTTGACAGAGCCGTTACAATACCATACCTTTTGTCATTAAGGACGAGACTATGAAAAAGACGAAGATTGTCTGTACAATCGGCCCTGCTTCCGATTCGGAAGAAACACTGCGTGAACTATTCAAAGCGGGCCTCAATGTGTGCCGTTTGAATTTCTCCCACGGCACCCACGAAGATCATCAAGTGCGTATCGACCGCATAAAAAAAGTGCGGGAAGAATTGAATCTGCCGATCGCCATCATGCTTGATACTAAGGGGCCTGAAATCCGTGTCAAGAAGTTTGCAAATAATTCCGTACGGCTTACCAGAGGCCAGCAGTTCACTTTAACGACGCGGGATATTGCCGGAAACGAAACGATATGCAGCGTAACCTATAAAAATCTTGCAAAAGAAATTCATCCGCAGGATAGAATTCTTATTGATGACGGCCTTATTGAATTACGGGTTGAACAGGTAACCGACGATACCGATATTATTTGCACCGTATTGACCGAAGGCGTCGTATCGAATAATAAGGGAATCAATATTCCGGGCGTAAAAATCAGATTGCCGTTTTTAAGTCCGCAGGATATCGAAGATTTAAAATTCGGCGTAAAAAATAAAATCGATTTTATTGCCAGCTCTTTTACACGCGGGCCTGCCGATGTGCTGAGCATCCGTAAAGTATTGGAAGAAGAAAACGGAAATAACATCAATATCATCGCTAAAATTGAAAATCAGGAAGGCGTTGACAGCATTGATAAAATCCTTGAAGTTGCTGACGGCATCATGGTTGCACGCGGAGACTTAGGTATAGAAATTCCACCGGAACAAATCCCGCTTGTGCAAAAAATGATTATCAAAAAGACATTGCAAGCAAGCAAGGCGGTTATCACCGCTACTCAGATGCTTGAATCGATGACGCATAACCCGCGCCCTACCCGTGCGGAAGTTACCGATGTTGCTAATGCTATTTTTGACGGCACCAGTGCAATTATGCTGTCGGGAGAAACCGCTGCAGGGAAGTACCCTGTAGAAACGGTCAAAATGATGAACAGTATAGCGGTAACTGCGGAAGCCTCTTTAAATTATGAAAAAATCTTACGGGAAGCCGCGCAGGAACACTCTTTAACGATTACGAATGCTATTGCGCATGCGACCTGTTCAATGGCGATGGAAATGAATGCCCAAGTCATTGTTACGGCGACCTCTTCGGGCGAAACGCCGAAGGCTCTTTCAAAATACAAGCCCAAGGTACCGGTTGTTGCCGTTACGCCTTCGCAGGAAACGGCACGGCGGCTTTCGCTGAACTGGGGCGTCTATCCGATCCTTGCTCCGCATTTTAAATCAACCGATGAAATGTTTGAAACCTGTATTGACGTAGCGAAAGAGGCCGGCTTCGTTCAGGAAGGCGAGCTTGCTGTTCTGACAGCCGGTGTACCGATTGGACTTGCCGGTTCAACAAACTTGCTGAAAGTGGAAACGGTCGGCAAAATTCTTTTGAAAGGGAAAGGCACCGGCGTGCAATCGGTCATTACCGGACGGGTAAAAGTAATTCATACCGAACAGGATTTACTTGCCGATTTTAAAGATGAGGATATTATTGTAACCGAATCGACCAATGACTTGATGAATTCCTTTATAGAGCGTTCCGCCGCCGTCATTACCGAAAACGGCAATTTAAGCGGACATGCGGCAATTATGGGAATGATGCTCTCAAAACCGACGATTGTCGGCGCCGTTTCGGCTACGTCTATATTGAAAACAGGCGATATTATCACGCTGAATGGAAAAACAGGCGTGGTGGTAAAGGGTTCGGCCTCGATTTATTAAGGGGCACATATTTTATACCTGATTGTAACGGCTTTTTTGCCCGCTCTCGTGTGGCTGGCCGTAACCGCAGTAAAAAAACAGCCCGCTCTTTTTATAGCAGCCGCTTTTTTCGCAGCAGCCGCTGCAGTAGCGTTGAGCGTAACGGCGCAGCAGTTGCTCGGTTTTTTGATGCATACGCGGCTTGATGAACAACCGGCGCCGGTATTTTTGTTGTTTCAGAGCTTTATCAGCGCCGCCCTCATAGAAGAAGGTGTAAAGGCGGCGCTGTTCCGGTTACTGATGCGGAGTACGGCGCACATCAGGCAGCGGACGGCTAAACAGCTTATCCTTATAGCGGTGTTTTTTGCGCTCGTTTTCAGCGGTTTTGAAAATATTTCCTATGCGATACGGTACCCGCAATTCCGCTATCTGAGATTGATAACGGCATCCGTGCTTCATGGAAGTCTCGGAATATTTTATACGCAGGGGCTGCACACAAAAAACCGCCGGCAGTTAACGGTCTCGGTTATTTCAGCGGCGCTGCTGCACGGCCTTTATAATGTTTTTGTTTCGATAGGAGGTCTATTCACTGTATTTTCAGTTGCAGTGATAGGCATTACGGTTACCCATGCAGTCCGCAATTACCGTTGAACCCGTCCTGAGGCGTTTCCTTTTGCAAGCAGCGTTACTTCATCAACGGAGACCGCATTAAAATCCCCCTCTATCGAATGTTTGAGGCATGAGGCAGCGGTTGCAAAGTCGATCCGCTCCTGCGGAGCATATCCTTTGAGCATAGCGTATATCAGTCCCGCCCCAAAACTGTCTCCGCCGCCGACCCGATCAACGATGCGGACAGCGTATGTTCTACTGTAATAGGCTTTTTTCCCTTCGTACAATAGCGCAGACCAATTGTTGTCGCTTGCTGAAAGCGATTCCCGCAAGGTGATTGCAACGCTGCTAAAACCGAACCGCTCCGCGAGAGCGGCGGCAACTTCCTCATACCCCTCACGGTTAAGCTGTCCGGAATGTACATCAGTATTATGTGAGACAATCCCGAACACATCGGCGGCATCCTCTTCATTAGCGATACACACATCGACAGAGCCGCACAGCTCCTGCATGACCTTTCGCGCCTGTTCTTTTGACCAGAGCTTTTTCCGATAGTTGAGATCGCATGAGATCGTAAGTCCCCGTTTTTTTGCCGCAGCACACGCGTCCCGGCATAGCTGCGCTGTTTTATCGCTCAGTGCAGGGGTAATGCCGGTAAAATGGAACCACGACGCACCGCTGAAAATCGTATCCCAGTCAAAGTCTGCCGCGTCCGCTTCTGAAAGGGACGACGGAAGCCGGTCATAGATAACCTTTGACGGACGCTGCGAGGCGCCTTTTTCCAGATAGTAGATGCCGATCCGGCTGCCGCCGCGGACGATGTGTCCCGTATGCACACCAAAACGGCGCAACGCATTGACGGCATTCTGTCCGATTTCGTGCGCGGGGAGTTTTGTTACAAAGGAAGTATCGATACCGTAATGTGCAAGGGAAACCGCGACGTTTGCTTCCGCTCCGCCGTAGGTTGCGCCGAATGTTTCCGTTTGTACGAAGCGGGTATAGCCGGGCGGAGCAAGCCTGAGCATAATTTCCCCAAAGGTAATGACGCGCGGGTGTTCGGGGCAGACTACCGGCACGGCGGTTTTTACTGCTATACCGGCTCCTGTTCCCGATAGCGGCGCAATAGGCTGCTTTTGCTCCTGTACATGCACGGGGTATTCCGGTTGACTAAGCGCGGCGATTTTTTGTACAGCGGCGGCTGTTAATGCAGTAATCCGCTTAAAGTCATGCACTGCGACAAGATCTTTCGGGAGCATCCAGCTGCCGCCGCAGGCAAGCACGGCAGGATGTTTTAAATAAGAGCTGAGGTTTTGTTCGTTGATACCGCCGGTCGGAATAAAACGTACCGAACCGTACGGAGCAGAAAGCGCCTTAATCATCGAAAGACCGCCGAGCGCTTCTGCGGGAAAGAATTTAAGCACAGTTAAACCGTAGCCAAGCGCCGCCTCTATTTCTGTCGGAGAAGATACCCCGGGAATAACCGGCAGTTTCCGGTCGAGGCAAAACTGCACCACCGTCGGGTTAAAACCCGGACTGACAATAAACTGCGCTCCCGCTTCGGCGGCGCGCTCAGCTTGTTCGGCTGTCAACACCGTTCCGGCTCCGACCAGCATATCGGGAAAGGCCGTGCGCATAGTGCGGATTGCTTCGGCTGCAGCGGCTGTTCTAAAAGTTACCTCCGCACACGGAAGCCCGCCGTCTATCAGCGCCTGCGCCAGCGGATATGCATCCGCTGCATGATCCAGCACGGCAACCGGTATCAATTTTATTTTTTCCAAGCGTTCGATGATAGCCATAAAACCTCTCTTTTCCCCTGTAGGGAACCTGTATCCATCTCAAAAAGAGCAGCGTTATGGTTATTATCGGCGCGTAAGACGGTGATATTATCAATTTCCATGTAGAAGAAGACTTTTACATCCTCAAAGGCGAAGCCGATATTGCCGTCGGCAACGTCGTACACCATCTTACACAGTGAAAATCTTCCCATTAGCGCAAAAATACAGTACAATGCGGGAATGATTGCATTGATACAACCCAAGATTCTGAAAGGGTTTCGAGACTTTTTGCCGCATGATGAACTGGAGCGCGCTTTATTGCTCGAAACCGTAACCGGTGTGTTCAGGAATGCGGGCTTTCTGCCTATTGATACCCCCGCCTTAGAATACTCGGAGATATTGCTGCGTAAAAGTAACGGAGAAACCGAAAAACAAGTGTTCCGTTTCAACGATAACGGCGGCCGCGATGTTGCGCTCCGCTTTGATCTGACCGTGCCTTTTGCCCGTTTTGTTGCAGAGCATTATAGTGAGTTATTTTTTCCCTTTAAAAGGTATCATATTGCCAAGGTCTGGCGGGGTGAAAAACCTCAGGCAGGGCGTTATCGTGAGTTCATGCAATGCGATTTCGACACGGTCGGCGCCGATTGCGCTTATGCCGATTTTGAAATTCTGCACGTAATGTATAAAGCGCTCCGTTCGCTCGGCGTAGAGGCTTTCCGCATCCATCTGTCTCATCGCGGGATTTTTAACCGCTTTTTGGAAAAATTGCATGTGTATGACCGCAGTGAGGATATTCTGCGGATAGTCGATAAACTGGCAAAAATCGGTAAAGAAGAAGTACTGCAGCAGCTTGCCGAAATAAGCGGCAGGGAGCAGGCTGAACTCATTATGCAATACAGCGCAGGCTATCCTTCTGACGGCGATTTTGAAAAGACGCTTACTCATATTGAAAGTCTCGCAGGAGGGGCCGCCGCCGATACGGAGCGGCTGCGGGAGGTGTATCAACTGCTCTGCGACGCGGGTATCGAACGCTCCTTTATCCTTGACCCGTCCATTACCCGAGGGCTCGATTATTATACCGGCATTGTGTACGAAACGTTTTTAACCGAATTGCCGCAACTCGGTTCCGTGTGTTCGGGCGGGCGGTACGATAATTTAACCGGTTTGTATATGAAAGAGCCGGTAAGCGGGGTCGGCGCCTCCATCGGGCTCGACCGTCTTCTGGCAGGGCTTGTACAGCTCGGTATACGGCGAATGTCCGCTCCTTTTATCGACGTGCTGATTTTTTACGGCAAAGCGGACAGTATTCGGAACGCCGGTAAGGCGGCGCTCTATCTTGAAACATTGAATATACGCGCCGAAGTTTTTCCCGAAGCAAAAAAAATACAGCAGCAGTACGCCTATGCGGAAAAAAAGCGCATCCCATGGGGACTGTTCCTTGAACCTGCGGACACTGAGGCGTGCCGCAATGCCGGTTGCGCAGAATGGCAGGTGCGCTTAAAGCATTTACCGACAAGAACGGATTACGAGGTTCCGCTTAAAGACACGGCAGCCGTCATGCAGCAATTTGATGCCTCGCACACAAAGAAGGAGTGAGGGTATGATTATTGCGATTGACGGCCCCGCCGGTTCAGGAAAAAGTACCGTTGCAAAAAGACTGGCGCAAGAATTGGGCTTTGTTTTTATGAATACCGGAAGTTTTTACCGGGCGCTTGCGCTTGCCGTTCTCCGGTCATTAGGCGGGGATGCAAGCGGCGCAGGAGCTGCTGTCCCCGATCTAACGGAGGAGGAGCGGTGGACGGCCTTTGCTCAAGAAACCGGATTAGACTATACCGGCGGTACAATATACCTGAACGGCGAATCGGTTGAAGCATATATCCGCAGCGATCCGGTCGAAAAGATTGTCGCATCGCTTTCGGCAATTGTACCCATCAGGCATATCATTAATGAGAAAATCCGTGCTGCAGCGGCAAAGCTCAATATTGTGTGCGAAGGGCGGGACATGACAACGGTGGTTTTCCCTCATGCGGAGCATAAATTTTATCTCGATGCTTCGGTAGAGGCACGTACCCGCCGCCGCTTTGAACAAGGCACAAGCGCTCTATCGGAGGCGGAAATACGCCGGTCGATCGAAGAGCGGGACAATATTGACCGTTCAAAGAAAGAAGGCAGCCTAAAAATTGCAAAAGATGCTTTCTATTTAGACACATCAGACTTGACGATAATGCAGGTTTGTGCGACAATAAAAAATAAAATACACGATAAAGGGTTATCTATGGAAAAGAAGGAAGTGGCAATGGATGCCGTTACAAACTCCGATCAGAGCATCCAAACACAATTACCGGAGGAGTATTTAAATTTTGAATCTCCTGAGGTCGGAAAATTAAAAGAAGGTCGCATCATTGCCGTAACCGATGATTCGGTTTTTATTGATGTCGGCGGTAAGTCGGAAGGCCGCGTTGATCGCGCTGAGTTTAGCAACGTTCCTCAAATCGGCGATGCGGTGCAAGTATTTATCGAAAAAACGGAAGCAACCGATGGTAAGCTCGTTATTTCTAAACAGAAAGCTGACCGTATCGTACTGCGGGACGTATTGCAAAATGCTTATCGGAATAAAACTCCGGTAACAGGTACTATCAAAAAGCTGGTAAATAAGAGCGGATATGATGTCGATCTCGGATCGAATATGATCGCGTTCTTACCGATCAGTCAGGCTGCGAGTCAGAAGGTCGATAAACCGGAAACGCTGTTGAATGAAGAAGCTTCATTTTATATTGAAAAAATCGTTTTTGACCGGAAAGGAAACAGAGACAATATTGTAGTTAATAGAAGAAAATACCTTGAAGATACCATTGAAAAAAAACGGGATGGCTTTTTCGAGAACACAAACATCGGCGATGTTATTAAAGGTACCGTAAAAAGTTTCACCAGCTTCGGAGCATTTATTGATCTCGGCGGTTTTGACGGTCTTTTGCATATCAATGATATGAGCTGGGGACATGTAACCCGTCCTAAGGATTTTGTAAAAAAAGGTCAAGAAATCGAATTAAAAGTTATTCGCCTTGACCCCGCCGAAAAGCGCATCAACCTTTCACTCAAGCATTTTACCCCCGATCCGTGGCTTGAGTTTGAAGATAAGTTTCAAGTAAACGATGTTGTGAAAGGTCATGTAACCAAAATTACCGATTTCGGTGCTTTCGTTGAATTATCCGAAGGGATCGAAGGTCTTGTTCATATCAGTGAATTCAGCTGGGTAAAAAAAATCAGCAAACCGGGCGACATGGTTAAGATCGGCGATGAAGTTGAATGCATGATACTCGGTTACGATATTCAGGCCGGCAGGGTTTCACTTGGATTGAAACAGGTAACGGCAAACCCGTGGGATAATATCGATGAACGCTATCCGGTAGGAACCCGTTTAACCCGCAAAGTGGTTAAGCTTACGAATGCCGGCGCCTTTATAGAGCTGGAAGAAGGTATCGACGGCTTTCTCCATGTGGATGATCTGTCGTGGACAAAACGCATCCGTCATCCCAACAGCGAATTGGAAGTAGGACAAGAGCTCGAAGTAATTGTTATTGAATGCGATCCTGCTTCTCACCGTGTCAGACTGGGGGTTAAGCAATTGAGCGATGACCCGTGGAAAGTTTTTGCCGATACGTATCGCCCCGGATCGATAGTAGAGGGTGAAGTTACTTCAATAACCGATTTCGGCGTTTTTGTAAAAGTTCCGGGCGGTATTGAAGGCCTTATCTACAAACAAAATCTGGTTGAAAACCGTGATGACAATCCTGACGAAGCGCTGAAAAAGTTTGCCGTCGGCGATAAAGTGAAAGCAGTTGTGCTTGATGTCAATGTGCGGGAAAAGAAAACAGCCTTTTCCATCCGCGATTATAAAAAACGACTGCAGCAGGAAGAGTTATCCCGCTATATGTCGACAAAGCAGGAAGATTCCGAAGGAGCATTTACGCTCGGCGATCTTATGAAAAATAAGGCAGCGGAATAAAGAAAGCGCCGGATATGGAGAATTAAGCCCTTATCATGTAGTGGCTTAATTTGAACGTGCGGGCTGCCTTACAGGCCAACGGCTACTGAGGCAGCCCGCTGCTTTCTTATGAGCGCAGCAGGGAAACGGTATATATATTGCCGGCCGGCTGCGCCCAAATATACCGCAAGAAATGAATGGGAGAACTATATGAATAGAGATGAAGAAAAACTCTCTTTTGCCGATGCATGTTCACAATTTTTAACTCATAACCGGAAACTCATTGTTGTTTTGTTTGTATTTATCTGTGTTGTAGGAATAGGGATTATCGCGGTATCTTCTTTTAAGGAGCATACGGCAAAAACAGCCTCGGAAGACATGGAAATGCTTATCACAAAATGGACTGATCTCCGTTCAGAAAATCCGGATGATATGACGGCGCAAGAAGATGCTCTCATTCCTGAACTGGAAAAGCAGGCACTTAAAAGCAGCGCTTCCTATGCAAGATTCCGCGGTTATACAACGGTAGGCGAAATCTACTTTTTGCGGAAAGACTGGGAAAAAGCATTGGAGGCTTATCAAAAAGCCGCGGAGGCTTTGCCGAAAACCTATACGGCAGGCATTGCCTATTTTAACGCGGCCGTGTGTGCGGATGAACTCAAACACTATGAAAAAGCATTGGAACTGTATACGTTTTCTTCTGCTGTAAAAGACTTTGCGCTTAAACCGCGCGCATTGTTCAATATCGGCAGATTAGAGGAGATGTTGGATCACCGCGAGAAAGCCGTTGAAGCGTACACACAGTTAGCCGAAAGCTATCCCGATAATAATTGGGCATTATACGGAAAATCACGGATTATTGCCTTATCAATCAATGAGTAAATATGAACGCAGACGGCTCGGCTCTGTCCGGCAGTCTTTTAAGCCGTTCGCATTCTGCATCTGTGCGTATGTGCTCCTCTATACCGCATGCGGTATAGAGGATATTGTTTATCTTAAAAAACCGGAGAAAACACACGATACCAGCTATTTGACCGATCAAAGTCAGCGCTTTTGCCGATTTATAACCGCTGAATCATACAATGATAGCCATGCGGGCGACTATTTTCATGGCACGGAAATTTATTACCGGATTTATGAGCGCGAAACAGACTGCCTCAGTGATAGGGCTGCGATTGCCCAGTACAATAAAAATAACCCTTTTAATTCCGCCCACTATTTGCAAGACAGCAAAAAATACCGGCGGCTTGAGCTTGATACGGTAGATTCCGGACAGCGTCCATTAATCGGAAAAGCAAGCGCCGATAGAATAATCCGGTTCAGATTGGAAGATTACGGAACAACGGATCCTGCCTTGCTCACCGTAAACGGTACGCCAATCGGAGTTCCCCGCAGGGAAGGTAAAAAAATATTTACAGCCGATCGTATCGCAGCAGCCGATAGTGATGTGCAGGCTGCGCCGTCCGGTTCCAGCGGTTCACATCAGTTTTGGTATGTTGACTTTTATGCAGCAAGCTACGGCTACGATAAAAGTTTTAAAACCGTTTATAGCGATGTGGAGCCGTTAGGGTATATAAAAATCAACCGGACGCCTTAACCGCTTGTTCCTACCGCTTTCTTGTGGAAAGAGGCGCTTTTACAGCGGCGCTGCATCAAGTTCGAGTAATGCTTCGATCAGGAATGCATTTAAGAAAAAAAGACCGCTTTCCGTAAGCATAACGCTATCGTAGGTAATACGGCACCGGCCTGACCGTTCCCACCGGCTGAGCGTTGCGCCGATCAATTCGCATATATCTTTACCGAAGCGCTTGTAAAAAGATGTGCGGCGTATGCCGTCTGTGAGTCTGAATCCCATGATCAGCGATTCTTCTAAAAATTCTTTTTTATTGATAGACTCGCATGTATATGCCGATAAACGGTCTTGCGCCGTATGCCATACAGGAATATCCCGAATGCCTTCAAACCGTTCGGCGTCCATAAAGGCGCCCTGTTCCGTTTCATTGATAATTGTCCCGCACGCTGCCGGTCCGATCCCGATGTACGGCTGAAGATTCCAGTAAAGCCGATTATGAATGCACTGATGCTTATTACGGTATGAAAAATTAGAGACTTCATATTGCACATACCCGTTTTTTTGCAGCAGCGAAAACCCATTCCGCAGCAGATCGGCGATAACGTCTTCCCGTTCAGGCGGCAGCGCTTGTCCGCTGCACAACCCGTATAGTGAAAGATGCTCAATCCGGTAGCCGATCAGCCGCCGCACATCCTCATACAAGGACGTTTCAGTTTGTCCTTGCAGCCCGGCAATAATATCGCACGAGAGCTGCCCTGTCCAAAAGCGTTTTACGGTATCTAATGCGGCAGCGGTTGCCTTACCTGATCCGCGGCGGCCGTTTGCTGCAAGAACCGCATCATCAAAACTCTGGACACCAACCGAGAGCCGGTCTATGCCGCCTTCTCTACATGCGGACAGCCAGTCTTTCTGAATATCTTCGGGATTCGCCTCGATGGTGCATTCTTCGAACGCCTCCGTTTGGCTCTTCCGGATAGCTGATACCAGCCGGTACACATCGGCGGGGGACAGCAAGGAAGGAGTGCCGCCCCCGATATATACGGTTTTCCATGCTTCAATGCGATAGCGTTCTTTGAAAAAGCGGATATCATCCAGCAGCTTTTCGATGAACCGGCGGTTATCGCGGTAAGGTTGAAACAATGCTTGATTATCCAGCGAATAAAAATCGCAGTAGCGGCATTTTTGCGTACAAAAGGGAATGTGAATATAAAGACCTGCGTTCCGCATCGGCTGCCGGAAAAGTATCTAATGTTAAAAACTTATAAAAACGAGATGCGGGAAAACGGCCAGTAACGCAGCACGATACGGGCTTTAATATGCGTATCCGCCTGTACCGGCCCCCACAATCGGGAATCGCCTGAAGCAATTCTATTATCGCAGAGCACAAAATACTCATTATCTTTAAGAGTAATTTGAGGATAAGTACCCGAAAAAGGTAATGCCGTGTCCCAGTTCTCAGGCAAATCTTCTATCCGCACATTATAATCGATATTGCTTACTTCAAACTCCGTCAAAAAATGATTATTCCCGCTGTTTTTAATGTGCAGAACAAAAGCATCCATATAAATAGTATCGCCGGGTACTCCGACAATACGACGCACAAATGGTTTCGCATAGGACGGCGAGTCGTTTTTAAAGGGGACAATCAGCTGAAAAGTCAAAAAAGAAACCGCATGTTGTATCGATTGCTTTAATAGCCCTAATTTCTCTTTTTTAAGCGGCTCCACAACTACCAGCGTACCCCGCTCCAGATGCTGCTGTTTTGAATACAGCGGATTGGTGATGATCATATCGCCTGCTGTAAGCGTCGGCTGCATCGTCTCCGCCTGTATGCGGTACGTTGTTACAATATATGAACCGATAAGCTGTCTGATGATAAACACTAAAAGAATAACTAAAAAAATATGCAGTATTTTAAAGCGGACATTCCGCCGCTCGGTATATGAGGCATATTTATAATGATCAAAAAGCATCGCGTTCCTACTCTATCATTTTGTCCATACGTTGACAAGTATTGTGCTATGAATATAATGGATTCATGGACGGACAGGCAATAAAAATTATTGCAAAAAATAAAAAAGCGCATTTTAACTATACAATAGAAGAATCCGTTGAATGCGGTCTCGTACTGCAAGGAACCGAGATTAAATCGGTACGGGAAGGACGCATCTCATTTCCCGACGCTTTTGCCGAAGTGATAAAGAATGAGGTATGGCTGAAAAACGTGCATATTGCAGAATATGTATATTCTTCCATATTTAACCATGACCCTGACCGCCCTAAAAAGCTCTTATTGCATAAGGACGAAATTAAACGCTTGAGCCGCAAAGTTGAAGAGAAAGGCTATACGCTTATCCCGTTAGAATTTTATTTGAAAAACGGACGGATAAAAATCAGACTTGGAATATGCAAGGGGAAAAAGCAGTTTGATAAACGGGCCGATATAAAAGAGCGCGATATAAAGCGGGACATGCAGCGGGAGTTACACCTTAAAAATCGGTGATATAGGATGAAAACGACCTTAAAAAAAGTGATGTATATACTTCTCATAGCACTGATAAGTACAGGCTATCAAGTATGGGCTGCTTCGCGTGTCGCTGTGTATCACTTACAGGCGCCGACCATGAGCGATCAAACCGTCCAGTCAGTCGATAATTTGGTGTATTCTTTTATTAAGGAATTGAAAAACTATTCTATTATTGATCTGCGTACGGAAACAGCGCCTCAGGTTTTTCCGCCGAATCTTGCAGCGGAATTTTTATTTTTCGGCGTTTTGGAAGAAGTTCCGCAAGGCATTAGACTTGAGCTTGTGCTGAAAGGACGGGAAAATCAGCTTACCCGTGTTATTTCAAAAGTGTATGACAATCTCAATAAAATACTTTTAGATTCCCGCTTATTGGTTCTTAATCTTTTTGATTTTTCGGTTACATTGGAAAAGCTCGCCGATATGACATTGGAAGATGCGTCCGGCGCCGATTTAGAGCCTGTTGAGACCATTGATTCGCTTGCCGGCTCATGGAAGGGCGAAGGCGGATTAGACCGTGTTATGATATTGCGCGGCGGACGCGGAATGGCGCTGTTTTCAAGCGGCGTTTCCGTTTCGCTTGAATTTAAAATAGAAAACGGATACCTGCTCGTTACTCAGAAAGGCGCTTTGCAGCCCCGTCAATTCCTTAATCTGCCGGACAGCATTGCAAAAGAAGCGACACAAAAAGTTCAGCCGCCGCGCTGGCGGTTCCTTGTTTCCGCCGATAAAAAAATGCTCTCAGGGACAAAGGTTGATGCACAGATACGGTACAACGACAGCAGCATTATCGATATTCAGTATGAAACCGCCGATGTCGAATGGCTGCGGGACTGATGCCGTATTATGATGAACCTGAACAGCACCACGACTTTCTCAACCCCGATGAGATAGCAGGGTATCTTGAAGAGACAGGCAGTTTTGCCTCTTTCTTTGATCACTATGAAGAGCGTCCTCCTCAGCTTGCGTTGGTGCGTGCACTGTGCCGGTGTTTTAATGATCGTGCCGTCGGAGTATTTGAAGCCGGTACCGGAGTAGGCAAGAGCCTCGCATACCTGTTGCCTGCTTTTGAGTGGGCGCGTAAAAATAAAACGCGGGTTGTTATCTCAACAGGTACTATCAACTTACAGCATCAGCTCATTGAAAAAGACGTACCCGATGCGTTAAAGATTTTACAGAAAAGCGCTGACGGTCTGCAAGCGGTACTCGTAAAGGGAAGGCAAAACTATGTCTGCTTACGGCGGCTGATGCAGACCGTGCAGGAACCGGATCTGTTCGGCCAAGAAACGGAGGAGCTTAAAAGAATTCACACATGGGCGCAAACCGGTAAAGAAGGCAGTAAATCCGAGCTGCCGTTTGTACCGGCAGGAAGCCTATGGGCGAAAGTCTGCTCCGAACCGGATAACTGTTTAGCGCAGCGCTGTTCATTTTATGACAGCTGCTTTGTCATGCAGATGAAAAAAAAGGCGGAGAAAGCAGCTCTGCTGATCGTGAATCACCACCTCTTGTTTGCCGATCTTGCAAGCCGGTATGAAAGCTCAAGCTATGAGACAACAGCCGTCCTTCCCTCTTTCAAAGCGGTTATTTTTGACGAAGCGCATACAATTGAAGACGCTGCGAGGGGCTTTTTTTCGCGAATGTTCTCACGGTTTGAACTGAACCGCTTCATTATGTCCCTTTCACGGATAAGAAAGCGGAAAGATGTCGGCTGTCTCGGAAAAATCACCGCCGTTTCCACAAAAGCGGAGCTTTTACCGGAAATTATGGATTATCTGGCAAAAACCCAAGCCGCTTTCTCCCTGTTGGAAGCGCGTGCATGTGCATTTTGCGGTAAGGCAGCCTCTTTGAGTTTTACGCAAGCCCCTCCGCCCCGTGTAAATGAGCTCCTTTCGGCATGTAAAGACTTTTACACTGTGCTGCAAGCGCTTACCGTTAAGTTGGGGACGCTGATAGCGAATGCCGATGCACAGGATTCTACGGTCTACGAAGAAGCAATCCGCGAAGGAGCTCTAACACTGCATCGTTTACAGGACATTGTGGAGACGCTTGAGCATTTTTTCAGGTGGCGGGAACTGCCCGAGCAGGTGTTCTGGATTGAAAAGGTGCAAACAGCCGGAGGCGAATTTCCCCGTTTTAATCAGACACCGATCGATCTTTCGGGGCGTTTAAGACAGGCAGTGTTCGCTCCTTTCGAGACCGTGATTGCCCTTTCCGCAACGTTGAAAATCGGATCAAGTTTTTCGTTCTGGCTTGGACGGGTAGGACTGCTTTCCTTTTCCGAGAAGACCGTGCAGACAGCTTCATTTGAATCCCCATTTCCATATGAAAGGAATGTGCTGCTGAATATTCCGACGGACGCTCCGTTGCCGGATGACGATTCGTTTCAAGATTTTGTTAATACCGCCGTTGCCGAGCTTATTGAAATGACCGGCGGGAAAACACTTGTCCTTTTCACATCGTATGAATCTCTGGTAAAGGCGTGCGCATGGACACGGAACCGGTTACCGGAAATGGAAATATTACAGCAGGGAGAAGCCGACCGTATGCAGCTTTTGAACGCTTTTAAGGAACATATTGAAAGCAGTCTCTTTGCTACGGCGTCCTTTTGGGCAGGCATCGATGTCCCCGGCGAATCTCTCAGCCATGTTATTCTTGTAAAACTGCCCTTTTCCGTGCCGAGCGACCCGTTATTCCGCGCCCGTGCGGATGCGATTGAGGCAAAAGGCGGCAGTTCGTTTATGCAGCTCAGCGTCCCTGAAGCCGTTATACAGTTCCGGCAAGGGTTCGGACGGCTGATGCGGTCTCAAAGCGATAGAGGTATCGTAACGCTTCTGGATAAACGAGTTTTGACTAAACAATACGGCAGAATTTTTATAGAAAGTATTCCTCAAACAAAGCAATGCTTTGCATCTTTACAAGAAATAGTATATACTGTCGAAAATTTTTTATATTAACGGAGTTTATATGCTTGCGGCTTTTTGTATATTGTGTTGTATGGTCTCGGTTGCGGGATATGCGCTGCTGAACCGTATCGCGTATGCGCTGTACCGCCCTCTCTGCAAAAAAATCAATACCCATCTGTATTTTGTTACCCCGCGTCATGTTTTTTCCATTTTTTCAGCATATATGAAATTTCGTTTTGCGGGAGACTATACTCATATATCCGAGCTGCCTGAGCAATATCTGTTACTCTCAAATCACCAAAGCCTTTTGGATATTGTCGTATATGTGCGGTATATCGATGGAGGACGGTTGCGCTTTGTTGCAAAAAAAGAGCTTTCATACGGTATTCCGCTGGTTTCGGTTATACTGAAAAGCGATCAGCACTGTCTGGTACAGCGGACGGGCAGTCCGAGCCAAGCTATGAATGCCGTTGATCTGTTTGCAAAACGGGTTATCAAAAACAACTGGATACCGGTTCTGTTTCCTGAGGGTACCCGTTCAAAAACAGGAGCGCTTGGGACTTTTCATTCCGCCGGATTTAGGCGCCTCATCTCAAAAGCGCCGATGCCGGTTGCCGTTGCTGCCGTCGATGGAGGATGGGCGATTTCTTCGATGCGGCAGATAAGAAAAAACTTAAAAAACGGCGCCTACCGTGTCAAAATACTGAAAGTTTATCCGACGCCTACGACAAAAGAAGAGCAGTTAAAAATATTGCAGGAAGGAAAAGAGCTCATCCAGCAGCAGTTGGATATATGGCGGAGCAATCCGCAGGCGTAAAGCGCCGGCACCTCATAAATAAGTATGGGAACTTCTAAAAACATCAAACCTATCGGCTTGTTCTGTAAGGAAATGATTTATCATATCCGCTAAAGCGGATTGCGAATCGGTTTTTAGAAGATGCCCATATGCAATAGGACTAAGAATTGGAAAAGCAGGTTATTATTGAATTTTTAACGGAACATTGGGATACCTTTATTGCATTTCTTGCAGGTGATACAAGCGCCGGTTTAACGGATGAAATACCTGAGCAGTGCTACCGGTTTGCGGAGCTGCTGTCTCATGCGATTGCGTCATATAAGAAAAAGAAAGCGTTTGAAAGAAAGGCCGGTTGTGAAATCTGTCCCGGTGAGGGCTTACTCGGAAAAGCATGCCGGTTACGGCAGCACAGTTCCGCACCGCTGAATGATGCCGATAGCTCCATCATTACTCAAAACGGATTGTTTGTAATTAAACAGCAAAAAGATTGTAAGCAGCTGGACACAGCCTTTCAAAGCCTCGTCGATTCGGTATTGGACAGGGACAGCGGTAATAACTAGGCTGTTTTTATTCATACTACCCGGCGCTCTGCATCGGGGTATGTTGATTTTTGATAATAGTGATGAATATTTTCGCGGCGGTATCAACATTGAGAAATGCTTTAATTAATTTAAAGCAACTTCTTTGACTAGTATGTCTGTATTTTTATAATACTCCTCCACTGCAGCCTCACTGCTCAATCCGTTTGCTGCGCCGTTACACCGGATTTTTAACGCTGCAAACACTTCCGCCCGTGTCAATGATTCTATTGCCGCGTATCCTTTCAAATAATAATGAATAAAACACGAAAACAGTGCATCGCCCGCGCCGAGCGTATTGACCACCGTATCGACCGGAACAGCCTCAAGGTGGTATATCCTATTTTCAGACCGCTCATATAACAGCGCTCCTTTCCGGCCAAGTCCGATTACAATAATCTTTGCTGCATACTTCGCTTTCAATTCAAGCATGAATACTCCGGCATCACAGGGCAACTGCTCATCACTCAAAAATAAAATATCCGCATATTCCATAAATTCTTTGTTGTATGAATCATCACTGGCTTGTAACACATGTACATCGCTTGCAATTAATTTTCCCATCTGCTTTACTTTTTTTAACAGCGAACGGTTAAAATTGACATTACATAAGACCACCGCATCGCTTTCCTTCAACGCCGTTTCCAGCTTAATATAGTCCATGCTCTTGTCTTGAATATCTTTCAAATCACAATATATTTGCCTTCTACCCTCTTCATCATACAAAGCAACCGTAACGGGCGTCTGTTGCAACTCACGGTACATAAACCGGTTTGTTATTCTTTCATGTTCCAGTTTTGATAAAATCCGGTTTCCTTCTTCATCTTCACCGATAAAAGATGCTATTTGTACCGTATCCCCCAATACCGAAAGCGCTTTTCCGACATTATATGCTACCCCTGAAACCTCCGATTGTACACCGAAAAAAGGATAGTCAATGGGATAATACTCAATCGGAAACTTCCTCACCTTGAGTGTTGTTTCAATATTAATTAAACCTGATACGGTTATTCTCATTTTCTATTACTTCCTTCTACAGTCTTTCAAAATCGGTGTTTAAGCGCAAGCCGCTCTGATATATTACACCTCATCATATACAGAACGCTGTTTTTTGACTATACTACGGCCTTATGAAGAATGCGTTTAAGGCAGCGGGGCGGTGTTTTTCGCAAAAAGACGGAATACTCGTCATCGCAGAAATCGGAACCGGCCATAATGGGGATATATGCAAAGCGAAAGAGCTCATTGCAGCGGCAAAGGAAAGCGGCGCGGATGCGGTAAAATTTCAAATTGTGTATGCCGATGAAATCTTACATCCCAATACCGGCTTCGTCGATTTGCCGGGCGGCAAGATTCCGTTATATGAACGGTTTAAAGAATTGGAATGTGCTCCCGATTTTTATGCAGAACTGGCGCAGTATACAAAAAAAGTAGGCATCCTTTTCTCCGCCTCAGCATTCGGTCTGCGGTCAGCGGAAGAACTGCGGCAGTTGAACCCTGCCTTTATAAAAATAGCGTCTCCCGAACTCAATCATTTTCCGCTTTTGAAAAAAGCGGCTTCGTTTCACCTTCCGGTTATTCTTTCAAGCGGGGTATCGCGGCTCGGCGATATTGAAAATGCATTTGACTGCTTGGAAGCTGCGGGCTTACCGCCCGATAACTGCGCTTTGCTGCACTGCATTACCGCCTATCCGGCGCCTGAAACGGAGTATAATACAGCGGTACTGCATCCGCTTGCAACGCTTTTTAACTGTGCCGCCGGTATCAGCGACCATTCCCTTGATCCTGCCGCAGTCCCCATTGCAGGCCTTTTAAGCGGGGCGTGTATAATAGAAAAGCATATTTGCCTTTCGCGCAAGGACTCCGGATTGGATGATCCTGTTGCCTTAGAGCCGTCTCAATTTTTGCGTATGACCGCTCTTCTGCGGGCTTTGAATGGAAAAACGGAAGATGAAGTGTTTGCGGCAGCTCAAGAGTACGGATATTCAAAAACATTTTTACGCAGTATTATCGGTACGGGTGAAAAACGGCTTGCTCCGGCGGAAAAACAGAATTACGGCAGAACAAACCGTTCGCTGCATTATGTGACGGATTTAGCCGCCGGTTCCGTGCTGAAAGAAAGCGATATAGCGATCCTCCGTACCGAAAAAACATTACGCCCGGGAGAAAGTCCTGCACTGCTGCCGCACTTTATCGGCGCCGTATTACAGCAGGATGTTGCCGGCGGCGAGGGTGCGCTCTTTGGCGACATTATAAGGAAAGACATGCAATGAGTGATTATTACGATACATTAGGAACTATTTTACGCGATAAACTGGGGACGGGTGAAGATCCGTTTGCTCATACCGGAGAGCGCCGGCAAAAAAACTACCGGTCTGAAGCGCATAAGAAAGAGCGCTGTACCCCGTTCCTGCAAGAGGTTGACCCGAACACGGAACCGATCAGGGTACCGACTCCGGCCGCATTAGCGGAAGATTTTGCCGTTTTGCATGTTTTACCGGGTATGCCGCTTGACGATTGCAAACGGGCATGGAAACAATTACTAAAAAAATACCATCCTGATTTTATTACCGATACGGAGGAACAGCAAAAGGCTGCCTCAGTAGTCAGAAGAATTAACCGTTCCTATAAACGTATTGAAACATGGTTCTCAACGGGTAAAGTGCAGGATTATGATACTTTATGAACAAGTTCATTCGGAGCGTGTTCCGGCTTCTTTTTTTTGCAGCGCCGTATGTATGCGCCGTAACCGTATACCCGCTGTATGCGGATAATCTTCTATACGAATTCGGACCGAAAACCGATACAACGCTCATTTTTACCGCATCGGCAGGCGAAGAAAATCAAGCGAATACGGCGACTGTACAGCTGCACGATTTGATAGGGAAGCTGTCTTCGCATGCGCCTGATATGCGTACCATTGTCGCAATAACAAAAAATGATGTTTCGGAATTGCCGCCCGATATTCCGGTAAAACGGTATGAAGGCACTAAACAGCTTATTCGAGGGCTTTCCGCTTATTCGAACCCCGTTGTGTGCCTGATTGCGCCCGGGAAAGCGCAAAGCGTACAGCTTATCGCCGGTACGAAAGGCATCACTCCTCCTTCATGGCTTTTACAGTCGGTATACGGAATACTGCGTTCGGAACACATCCCCGTTGACTTTTATTCGGATACTGTTTTGTTTCACAAACTCGGCTGGCTCCCCGATGATCCGGCGCTCGCCTTATATGCTGCAGCGCAGCTGCCTGTTATCAAACTTGAAACAAATGTTGATCTGACGGCCTTTTTTGAAACATTTTCCAAAGTAGTCAGCGCTCAAAACAATAAAATATGGGATTCTCATTATTTTATTTGGAAAGCCGACGACTCCCTCATTATTATCGGCGAAAAGCTCATCGTACGCATTCTCATAATATCATCAATGCTCATCTTGTTATGGCTCATTATGTTCAGTTTCCTGTTTGGAAAAAAACGAGCGCAGCATATAAAAGATTTATTCATCTTATGGTGGATGCCGATTTATTTTTTTTCGGTGAACTGCGCCGGCTTTTATGTGAGTACTCAAATTACAAAAGCATTATTTTATCTCCGCTTTTCGGCTGTTGACAACATGAATGCATTCCCGCTGACGGCTTTAGCGGTTAAATACGGATTCGTTTTATTTTTTATTTTCACGTTTACGGCTTTCAATAAGTTTATTCCGCTTCCGGCAAACCGTTATATTTACGGATTTATGGCAAATGCAGTATGCCTTATCAATATTTTTATTTTCTCTGTTATCAATCTTTCTTTTTCAATCACTTTCTTGGCAATATATGTTATATCCGTGATTGCTTACCGGTCTAAGAACAGTATCGTCCAGCTCTGCTCTATCGGAGCCTTACTGCTGCCGCTGGAGCCTTTTATCAGCCATATTATTACCTACCATTCCGTCATGTTCGATAGCGCTTTTACCGCTATGACAGCTCCGTCATTTATTCTAGTACCGTTTGATTTGCTGCTGATACGGCTCGGTTTAAGCCTCGATAAAAAGAGAAAACAGACCGGAATACAGCGGCCTCGCCGGTTTAGGATACCGCTGCAATGCGCTGTCAGCGGAGTAGTGTTTTGCATTTTGATGCTTTGGGTATTTTTTATGCCGGTCAGTCAGCATCAGACGCAGCATGATTTTATTCTTGTCCAAAAAATCACTGATGACGGACAAACTGTTTTTAAAAAATACCACAGCATTCAGCAAGATGAGCCGGTTGCGTCTGTCATACGGAAGCATAATGATGCGGAAGACGATGCGATTGACCGGTTATTAACGGTCGAAACCAATTTGAATAACTATTTTGAGCGGAGCATCGGTCAGATTGTGCTTCGGTCGGCAGTCAGGGCGGAAGCTGTCTCAATAAAGATTCAGGCCGATAACGGCATTGCTGTTTTTGAAGCCGATCTCCCATTTGATCAAAATTCTTCAGGCGATACGGCTGTTTTTGTTTCTACCCCGCGCCCGCAGTTCCCATTTGCCGTCCATTTTTCCGGCAAAAAAACTGCCGATTTAACGGTAACCGTTACGCTGTGGTCAAAAGAAAACCCGTTCGGGATTGCGCTTCCTCCTGCAGAGCAGCTTGAAAGAGCGCCTCTTTTTTTATTGAAATTGCAAAAAACCGTCCGCCTTACGGCAGCGGAGGATGTCTCATTATGAGCGGCAGCTCCGTGTTTTTTCATGTTGATTTGGACGCCTTTTTCGCTTCGGTTGAACAGCTTGATAATCCTGCGTATTGCGGACAGCCGGTTATTGTCGGAGGCATGGGACGGAGAGGCGTTGTTTCTACCTGCTCGTATGAGGCACGGAAGTTCGGAGTGCATTCGGCGATGCCGATGATGCGGGCCCGTTCCCTCTGTCCGCACGGGATTTTTATTCAGACCCGGATGCAGCGGTATTATGAGAAATCAAAAGAAGTAATGAACATTTTCCGCTCCTTTACTCCGGAGGTTCAGCAGCTTTCGATCGATGAGGCTTTTTTGAATATGAGCGGCATGGAAACGCTGTTCGGCGCTCCTGAAGATGCAGCGCGGTTATTGAAAAAAATGATTTTTGAAAAAACAGGGCTGCGGGTATCGGTCGGCTCGGCATCGAATAAATATATCGCAAAAATCGCTTCGGGAAAGTCGAAGCCGGACGGCTTACTCATCGTTCCATGCGGCAAAGAAGCACTGTTTATGAGTTCGTTATCGTTACAGGAAATATGGGGAATCGGCGGAAAAACACGCGCTAAACTTGCCGAAGTAGGCCTTACTTCCATACCGGCGCTTCTGGCACAGCGGGAGACCCGTTTGCAGCGGCTCTTGGGAGATGCCTGCGGTTCATTTCTCTATCAAGCGCTGCGAGGCGATACTGCCCGGATTTTTAACGAAGAGCGGAAAAACAAGACAATGAGCGTTGAGCGTACTTTTGAATACGATTTATATGAAAAAGATCACATTGCGGATGCGGTGTTTTTGCTCAGTGCGGAGCTGATGTGCCGTATTTTTGATACACAGGTGAAAAGCCGTACAGTACATATCAAAATACGCTATGCCGATTTTACGACGGTATCGGCGCAGCACAGCGGTCAACTCATTAACGACTCTACCGATCTCTATGAGCGGGCGCTCCGGCTGTGCTTGAGCCGGCTGCGTCCGGGCGCCCCCGTCCGGCTTATCGGCATCGGCGTTAATGCGGATAAAGATGCCCATCAGCCTGAACTGTTTATTTGTGAACACGACGCTAAAAAACGCAAGGCGGAAGAGGCTGTCTTACAAATCTCAAAAAAGAACAGAGGGCTTAAAATTATGCAAGCCCGATTGCTGCCGCCTTCCGAGGTATAAGTGCTCCATTACGGAATATGCCCGTTTTGCAATCACGGCTACAATATGCAGATGAAAAAAAGAGTATACAGAATTTATCCGTTATGATCGGTTGTCTTGTTTTGGGCGGGATGCCGTAAAGAATACTCGCAGCCGCAATAATCTTGACGGTATAAACCGAACTCTTTGCTGAGCTTGATTGAATTAAGATAACCGTCTTTTTTCTTAAAGTCATTCGGGAGCCATCGGCAACGCTCGGTAGCATACTCAAAACCTATTTCATTAATTTTTGCGGCATTTTTTAACGGACTAATCGAAAGCGTTGTACAATAAAAATCAAAGTCTTGTTCGGCGGCTGCTTTCGCCGTCGCTTCCAACCGGAGCCGATAACAGCGGAAACAGCGTTCTCCGCCTTCAGGACACGTCTCAAGGCCTTTCGCCGCCGCTATAAATGTCTCGTGTTTATACTCTTGTAATTGGTAATCAATTTGATAGGGAAAAAACCGTTCCTCATTATAGCGCATAATCAGACGGCTCTGTTCATCGGCCCGTATCAAGTATTCGGCTTGCGTATCAATATTCGGATTATAATAAAAAACCGTTATCTGAAAATAATCGGCGAGCTGTTTAATGACGGATGAACTGCACGGGGCGCAGCATGAATGGAGAAGGAGACGCGGCGGCCGTGTATCGGAAAAAGAGGCCGGTAAACCGGCAATCACTTTTTCCATACTGAGGCGGTAATTTTCTTTCACGGCAATAGTGTTTGCTGAATAAACAGCTCTATCTCCGCAAGGAATTGTGAAAGCTGAGCTTCCTGAATCCGCTGCAATCTGAAAGCAATAGCGCCCGGATGTCCGCCGCCGTCCGTAATATTAAAATGAGACAGTACCGGATGTAAATTGATACCGCGCGCAGCTTCGGACACACGTATCCGGCACTGAATCTTATTCGATTTTGCAGGGGAATCGTAGTATGCCGAAATACACACTCCGCCCGATTTTTCCGCAACGGCATTTGTCGCACTTTTAATCATGCCGATAAACTGAGTGTACTCCACTGCATCAAAAAATGTCTCCGACTCTTTTTGAGAAAGAAGAACACAGCCGATGCGGCCGGTGTAAACGGCTTTATCAAGCATTGAATTATAAAGCTGTTCATGTTCGGCATTGGCGGATTCCAATGCGGCAAGCAGCGTATCCATCGAAGCAATTTTTTGCGTATTGCTGCCCGGCAGCAGCGTACTTATCCTCAACACAAGATTTAAATGCTTTGAAAAATAATCGAAAGAAGCCCGCTCTTGCGGATTTGAAATATAGTTACCCATCTTTGCATCGCCTAACATGCCGGTTAAGAGTGCAAGTACGAGGTTACGGGAATACAGCTCATCGATACTGTACTGCTGCAGTATTTCAGGATGATTCGCAAGTTTATAGCAGATACGGCAAAGGATTTCGCATGTGCTTGAAGCGCGAAGAACCAGCGAGTACTCAGGCATACCGCAGTATTCCGCATCGGAAAAAAAGTGATGATCCAGCTCTACCTTAGGAATAGCGGGGTCTTTTAAAAAATGATAAATACAGCCGTCGGCTGCAATCATATCGGGCTTCGGCGTGTCAAGGATAAACAGCACTTCCGTTGAACGGATAGCCGGCATTACCGTATAATATACGTTAAGTTTTATTATACTTACAGATTGAGCTTAAAAACAGTAAATTTTCAGGAGGAGGAGACTCCAAAAAAATGCTCACGTGTTTATTAAATTTGCGTAAAAGCAATGCGCATGAAATAACCGATGCATAACAATCTTCATCAGGCATTTGATGACCGATTATCAAAAAAGAACGGCGAGCTCTTACCAGCTTATAGATATTCTTCATAACCGCATTGCGTCTTCCGATACTGAGGTTGCATTGCTTTAACCGGCGCTGAGAAAGCGCCTCTGTGTGTACTTCATTCATAAGTGTGTTTAGTATATCATATTTTTGCTGAAAATGTTATCCCCCCAATAAAATATTTAGACAAATGTATGGTACCATCTCTCTTTTTTGAACAAACTATCCTATTTTTTGACTGGATAAATTTTCTTAAATAGTATATAATAAAGTCCATTAGTCTATCTTTTTATTCTACACAATGCGGAGAGCAAAATGAAAATACGGACATCAGTGAGTATTTTTCTGACAGCAGTTCTTATGATTGCTGTTTCGGGAGCGTTAGCTTTTACGGCCGTTCATACCAAATCGTACATCGAAAAAACTTTTTACAACGATGTACCGTTTATCTTGGACACATCAAGCTCGCAGCTATGCAGCGACCTCGCCTTAGGGTTACAGCTTTCACAGCAGCTAGCGAAAGAGCCGTATGTGATCCGTTGGCTTGAAAGTTCCGAACAAAATCAAGAAGATGAAGCCGATTCGCGCGCTGCATTACTTAATCTAAGCGAAATAGGGCAGTTTGCGACCTGTTTTATCGCTTCAAACATCACCGGCAGTTACTATGCCGTCAATACCGGCAAAAACATTACCCACAGCCGGTTGAGCGCAACTGATTCAAAAGATTCATGGTTTTATACACTGATGCGGGCTCAAGAAAAGCTTTCCTCCAGCGTCGATTATAATAAAACGCTCGGCACAACATATTTCTGGTACAATGTAAAAATATATAATAATGCAGGAAACCCTATCGGGCTGGCAGGGCTTGCCGTCAATTTGGACACGTCCGCATCAGCGCTGCAAAAAGGTCTTCCGAACAAGGATTCTTGGAGCGGCCTTGTAGACGCTTCCAATCGCGTTGTACTATGCTCCAATACCGGCTTGATCGGAAAATCGCTCGACAGTATTATGCCGGCGCTGTCCCCGGTGCAAGGTTATAGCGGCTTACAATACTATAAAGATTCTGCATTGGGAACCGTCATCGCTAAACAGAAACAATTGGAAGGACTTCCGTATACAGCCGTTGTCGCAATACCGGTCGCGGGCTTGATCCCATCGATATTTTCCATTATCAGCTCTTCGTTGGTATGGATAGGCATCTTCTTCATCATTCTTCTGATAATCACGCAGCAGCTTATCAGAGTGCTCTTTAATCGTTTTATAACGCTGAATGAAGTATTCGGTAAACTTGCCCAAGGAGACTTTACATCAAAAGCGAAAGTAAGCGCCGATGAGCTCGGCAGCATTGTCTCAAAAATGAATGATGCGATTGAAAAGATCAGAATGTCTTTTTCACATATTGCCGAAAGAACACACAAACTGCAAAGCGCCGGAGAAACATTATCGGCGCACATCACCGAAACGGCCGCCTCGCTCAATGAAATTACCGGCCATATTGATACCACGAAAGAACAGATAATGCGGCAGCACGGCGGAGTGCAAAACACTGCCGATAAAATCGAACAAATCACAAAGACTCTTTCCGCGCTTGATGAAAATATTGACACTCAAACCGAAAGTATTTCCGGCTCCACTCATGCAATAGGCGAAATCGTAAAAAATATTCAGATAGTACGGGAACGCGCGGAAAATAATTTACAATCGATTAAAACGCTTGAAAAAACGACTCATACCGGAAAAGAGACCGTCGCGATGGTAGTTGATATTACAAAGATCGTAACAGAGCAATCGGACGGTCTTCTTGATGCGATCAGTGTTATTCAGAATACGGCAAGCCAAACCAATTTGCTCGCAATGAACGCAGCTATCGAAGCGGCTCATGCAGGCGAAGCGGGAAAAGGGTTCGCGGTTGTCGCCGATGAGATCAGAAAATTAGCGGAAGAATCCGGAGCGCAGGGAACCACCATCACAAAGGTTCTTGAAGAGTTAAAACATAAAATTGAGAAACTGAACGGAGCTGGCCCGCTGGTAGCCGAACAATTTGAAAAAATCAGCGCCATGATGGATTTCATCTACCGCCAAGAAGACGGTATGATCCGCACAATGAAAGAACAAATGCATGACGGCGAGGTGGTGCTCAGTGTCATTAACGAGATCGATACCGCAACGGATCGAATTAAGAAAAGCTCTGTTGCGATACTGAAAGACACGGCGGAAATCGCTGAAGAAATGGGACAGTTGTCCGAGTTGTCGGCACATACGGTAGAACACGTGGAGGAAATGGCAACCGGTGTAGGACAGGTTAATAAGGCGGTACAGGAGATCACCGATTTGGCGCTTCATCATAAAAAAGATACCGGCGCCGTTGCTGCAGAAATCAAAAAATTTAAGGTATAACAGCGTTTTATGCTGAGCAGACGAAACAGCAGCAAGAAAAGAGCCGTATTGCCGGTATTCGCTGCCGTTTTATGCACTATGCTTTATGTTTCGTGCGCGAGCTTCTATATACGGGGCTCTACGCCGGTAAAGCGGGCGGACTCGGCGGCAGTACTTCTGCTCAGCGGCAACGTCTCCGACGGCTATATACAAGCCTACCGTACTGAATCGGCGCTCGCTCAAGCCCATATTGAAAACCTCTTGCAGCAGGCTCAAGGCAATCCGGTTCAGTACGCCGCAATTGCTGATGAAATCAACGATTGGATTGCACTACACAGGTCTATCGCTGCCCTGCATACCCGGTACCCTAATGGTTTAACCGGAAAAAAAATCGGTCCCGTTTTATTTGAACCGGCTGATTATACCGGTTTAAAGGCAGAGGCAAACATACGGGCGGCGGAAGCGCTTTTTGAAAGCGCAAAAAAAACTGCAGCCCAAGAAAGCACCTATCCGGAAAAAGCGCTCAAGAGCCTGCCGCTGTTAACCAAAGCAAAAAGCTACTCCCAGCACTTAAACGATTCAATCGATTTATTCGGCGCCGAGCTTTGTATCTCCGCGGCGGACTATTTTTCACACTTTAAGGATCCCGATACGCTGATGAGCGCCGTTCATTATTACCGGCAAGCTGAAACGTGGGTAAGCGGTTATAAAAATGCTGTGCAGAAAGCAGAAGAACTGACACAAAAAGCGGCATATTTGTATAAAGAAAAAGGAGACCGCTATGCGCAAGCCCGCGATTATGCTTCATTAAGAGCAGCAAAACAGGCATACCTTCAAGCGGAAAAGATACGGAGAGGAATTGCTGCGCGGGAACTGGCTTCCGTAAACAAAAAATTGACGGTAAGCCTTACCATTGTATTTCCCCGCCCTGATTCATATCTTTTTTTCAATGAAGACCGCATACGAAACGCTCTGAAAAAAGAATTAGCTTCTTTCGGAACCGGCCCCGAAGCGGTGGATATCCGTTTTGCGGAATATTCAGGTTCATACGGTTTCCTTTTTGCAGAAAATTATGAGTCTGATCTTGTACTACTGCCCGCTGACGATTTTGGAACAGTCAAAGAAAGCTACGGCCCGATAAGCAGCGCTCATCATACGGTATCAAAAACAATAAACAGCATTACCTATACGGGAACCGTCACAGAAAAAAGTCAAACGGTTACCGTATCTTTCCAAAATAAGATGATTCTGTACGATATGCGTTATCCGCTGCAAAAAGAAATTGCTGTTTTTTATGATACGGAATACCGGAATAGTCAAACCTTTATCCTGCGCTCATATTCGGGGGATGAGCAAGCAAAACCTGAAGATTTTACCGGCGGAGCCCTTTACCGGCCGGGAGAATACCGTCCGTTCTTCCCTGATTTCAACTTTGATACTGCTGATGCAATATTGCTTGATGATTCTTTCCGGCTGAACAAAATAGGCAAACAGCTCTGCCGCACAATTGCGGATTTACCGTATACCGAAAGCAGGAAATCAGGTTTTTGAAATATGATATGAGAGACTCCTCATTTTTTCGCGGCTGCCCTCTTACAAGAGCTGAAAAATCTGATATAATCACGCATGGCTTTCGGTATTGATTGCGGAAAAGGGCGTGTGCTCCATTCCGAGCTGCCTGCCTTTATTATGGGGATAGTCAATGCGACACCGGATTCGTTTTTTTCTCCGAGCAGTTCAATGGACAGGAATCACAATCTGAAACGGGCACTGGCACTCATAGAAGAAGGGGCTGATATTATCGACATAGGAGGCGAATCGACACGTCCGGGCGCTTCGTATATCAGCGCAGAAGAGGAGATGGAACGTATTATTCCGCTCATCGCAGAAATAAAAAAGCGGAGCGATGCGGTTATCTCGGTTGATACGCGGAAAACAGCGGTTATGAAAGAAGCATTCCGCAACGGGGCGCATATCTGTAATGATATTTCCGCGTTGTCGGAGGATTCTCAACTTGGAAATCTGATTGCAGAAGAGGAAGGAAGCGTTGTGCTTATGCACAAACGAGGCATACCGCAAACCATGCAGCAGGATATTCCGGTTTATACCGATGTAGTACAAACAGTCGGCGCATATCTTACCGAACGGGCGGAATACGCACTCAGCTGCGGTATTCCTAAAAGCAGAATTATGGTTGATTACGGAATAGGATTTGGAAAAACTGCTGAGGACAATTACCGCTTAGTCGCAGCAAGTGCTTATTTTTCAAAACTCGGCTATCCGCTGCTGATAGGACTTTCCCGCAAATCATGTATCGGCGCCGTAACCGGCTTACCGCCCGAAGACCGGCTTTCAGGCACCCTTGCGGCAACCATGTATGCGGTACAGTGCGGAGCCTCCGTCGTTCGGGTTCACGATGTTGCGGCAACCCGTCAAATGTTACTTGTGTTAAGGGAATTACAAAAATATGGAACTGCTTAAAAGTATTGCGACGTTTTACCTTACCTACCTCAGTCCGGTATTGGACATACTGCTGCTTGCTTTTTTAATGTATAAATCATACCAAATTCTGGTAAAAACACAGGCGATGCAGCTCGGAAAAGGAGCGCTCATTATGGGCGGCATCTATGCCGTGGCTTTTGTCCTGCACTTAACCACCATGCTGTGGCTCTTGCACACTGTTGCTACCGGCGTTGTCATCGGGGCAGCCATTATTTTTCAACCCGAATTGCGGAAAATGTTTTTAACAATGGGACAAAACGATTGGCTGCACAGAGGCGCCCGCTCATATCACAGCCGCATTGACGCAATCCTGAGAGCAGCCGAAGTCCTTTCAAGCGAGCGGCGGGGGATGTTGGTTATTTTTACGCGCCAAGATAATCTAAAAGAAATCATAGAAAATCCTTCGGCCACCCAGCTCAATGCGGAAATCAGTTCACAGCTTTTAATTACTATTTTTGAGCATGATACGCCGCTTCATGATGGTGCCGTTGTGATTGGAAACGGGCGCATCATTGCGGCGGGCTGCTATTTACCGTTGACCAAGCAGCAGGATATAAGCAAAAGTTTCGGTACGCGCCACCGCGCTGCGCTCGGTATTGCAGAAGAAACGGATGTCGTGGTGCTCATCGCCTCTGAAGAATCGGGAGCGCTCAGCCTCGCCTATGACTCAAAGCTGTACTATAATTTGACGGTGGATGATATTAAGAGTGAGCTTACTCACCTTCTTAAAATAAAAACAGCCGAATCGGCTCCGCTTATTGAAAACGGGAGCGCATCATGAAAGGAAACCGATTTTTCTCCCGCCTTTTGGAAGACTGGGTACCCAAAATTGTTTGCCTCGCACTTGCCGTAACGCTGTCCGTGTTATATCGGGAAAGTTTATTGGATAGCCGGTATATTATGGTACCGCTCAAAGTGGAAAGCAACGGCCAACTTATCCCGGCGGAGCAAAGTCCCCGTAAAATAAAAGTGTTGCTGTGGGGAGATGCCGCTACGATCGCCTCCATCAATGATGATGATGTTACCGCCTTTATCGACATATCACATTATAAATCGCCCGATACCTACCGGATACCGATTCAAACCCGTTTAAACGGCGCTATTTCGGATTTCGGCACTATCGAAACCGGTGCAGATCCGAAAAGTATCTCTTTACGGCTTGAACAGCGGGTAACAAAACAGGTGCCGGTTATTCTCTCCTTAAAAGGCATTCCTGCCGACGGCTACGAGGTAAGCGAAAGCTCCATAGAGCCGGCTACTGCTGAACTGTACGGCCCTGCAGCGCTTATAGAAAAGATCAATACGCTTACGACCGAGCCGTTGGTAATCGAAGCGCGGACAACCGGTTTTTCAGGCACCGCTTCCATCGTCAATACCGAACCGCTTATCGGTATGCTCTCCTCAGAGCACGTCCAGTACACGGTAAAAATACAGGAAGCGATGACCGGTAAATCTTTTCCTGCTGTTCCGCTCTATTTTGAAAAATTACCGGTGCATTTCAAGATTGTCTCTGAGCAGAAAACAGGTTCGATTGTGCTCTACGGGCCTAAAAAAGCACTGGAAGGATTGACCATGCCGGAAAACGCACTAACGGTTTCGTGCGAAGCAATTAAAGAACCCGGCATCTATACGCTGCCTGTCATACCGGCCGTTACTGCAGGAACATCCAAAATAAAAGTAACGCAGTTTACCCCTAAAACGGTGAACGTAAAAATTGAAACAGCTGAAGAACCCCGCAAGGAGGAGCAATAGAGACATGATACTCGGAATCGGCATTGACGCCGTCGATAGCAGCCGTATTGCCCGTTGGATGGACAACAGTCATTTACTGGAACGGTTTTTCCATGTGCAAGAGGTAGCCGATTCCCGTAAGCGAGGAGCATCGGCTGCATCCTCGCTGGCAGCCCGCTTTGCGGCAAAAGAGGCGTATGGAAAAGCGCTGGGCACCGGTTTAAAAGGTATAACCCTTAAAAATATTTTAGTAACCAACAACGCCGATGGAAGACCATACTTAACGCTATTCGGAGACGCATTACAGTACTTTACGCATATGCAGGGTAAATATATCCATCTTTCACTTACTCATGAAAGAAACATCGCAATTGCCTGCGTTATATTAGAAGGAGATAGCTTATGCTGAAACAGGATGATAACCAATTGTCAAAAAAGGAAGCGACGATTTCTTATTACTCAAAAGAACAAATTGAATGCCCCGTCTGTACGGCAAAATTTAAACGGGAGGAGCTGTATTCAGGCGGAGGCCGGCTGATAGCAGGCGATTTAACCGATGAACTGCATCGTCTGTATGAACCTTCGGCAAAATACGGAGAAGTGCATCCGCTCATTTATAATTTGACGGTATGTCCGAAATGCCTGTATACCAGTTTTTCGCAAGATTTTAGAACGATAGATCGGCAAACAGCCGAAAAACTGCTTGAAGGTATCGATGAGCGTTATAATGCAGTAAAAAGAATCCTCGGCAATGTTGATTTTGATACAGCGAGAACGTTGCGTGAGGGGGCGGCTTCCTATTATCTCGCATTGTTGTGTTATGACGCTTTTGATACCAAGTATTCACCGGTTATCAAACAGGCAATCTGCGCATTGAGAGGAGCATGGCTGTTCGACACACTCGGCAAAAACTGTCCTGAAGAAAATTATACCCATGTCTCAAAGCTTTTCTACCAAAAGGCGCTCTTTCTGTATCGGAGAGCATTAGAGCTTGAGCACAGCGGTCAGGAAATGATTGCAGGATTAAAATCTTTCGGCCCCGACATAGATAAAAACTACGGGTATGACGGCGTGATTTATATCGGTATATTACTTGAATACCGCTACGGTCAAAGACGGGACAGCGCCGTGCGCCAAAAGAGACTGAGTACGCATAAAATTGCGCTCGCAAAGCTGTTCGGATTTGGAAAATCATCAAAAAGCAAGCCCGGCCCTATTTTGGAACATGCGCGGGCACTGTATGATGCGCTGAAAGCGGAATTGAACGATACCGATGATGATTAAACAGCGGCATGAGTACCCCAAGCGAACAATTTTGCTGACTATTTCTTATGACGGTACTCATTTCCACGGCTGGCAAAAACAGCTTGCACACGGTACTGAGCGGTTCCGTACCGTGCAGGGCGAAATAGAGCGCGCATTGGCGCGTCTCCATAAACATCCTGTCGAGCTTTTCGGATCAGGCAGAACCGATGCAGGCGTGCATGCATGCGGGCAAGCGGCGCACTTTGTTACCGATATAGCGCGCATCCGGCCTGAATGCTTTATTCCCGCGCTTAACTCATCGCTGCCGCAGGATGTGCGCATTATGGAAGCAGCACAGGTTTCCGATTTGCTCCATGCGCGCTTCAGTGCGCAGGCACGTACCTACCGGTATTTTATCCGCTGCGGAAAAACCGCCTATGCGCATCAGCTCCCCTACTGCTGGCATATCCGCCGTATGCCGGACATAGACTGTTTAAACGATATGGCAAGTATTCTTTCAGGGGAACTGGATTGCACGACTTTTTCCGCAGCGGGGGATCAAAGCAAAAGCAAATCACGCTATCTTTACGCAGCGCATTTTTTTATGCACGAAGAAGACTGTCTCGTGTTTGAAATTTCGGCGAATGCCTTTCTGTGGAAAATGGTCAGGTCAATCACAGGAACTTTGATCCGGTATGAACAGCAGCGCCGCACAAAAAAAGACTTTGAGCAAGCCCTCAAAAAAAAAGACCGCTCCGCTGCAGGAGAGACAGCGCCTCCGCAGGGCCTTTTTTTGTGGTCTATCCGCTATCCCGATACGCTTCTGAAAGCGCCCGAATCGGAAGCCGAGCCCTGCATGTAAGTGCGCTTAATGGATTTTTCCGCCTCAGTCAATCTGACTAAAAGATTGAGCGATCTTAGAGCGCCATTCTGCCCGATGATTCTTATCTTCCCATTCTATAATTCTGACAATCGAAAATTCTTTCATTGTTACCATCGATACGTATTTGATAACGGCAAACCGGCCTTGGCCGATATAGCTTATTGACTCGCCTTCTTGCAGCGGTTCACTCTTTTTTAAAAATTCCAATACGCAATCAAAATGGACAGGTTCCCCGTCCGCCTTATCAGCCAAAGCAGCCGTTATATCCTTGATCGGTTTTCCGCACCGTTTACAAAGATGAGTTTCCATAACAACCGGCTCGCGCAGTTGTTTACCAATCGGCGGTTCTTTATCAAAACGGCTCTGTTCAAAAGAGCGGCTCTGTTTTTTTTGTCCCCGTTTTCCGTTCATTTCAATCATCTTCATCCTTCATATACAAAGAAAGCAGCTGTTCGCTCAATATGGAAGCTAACCGGTAAACAGCCTCCTGAATATAAGTTTCGTCTTTTAATTTTGTTTCCATTTCTCGAAAATCGGATTCAGTAAAATTTTTACGGGGAGAATACCTTTCTTTCTTTGGAAACACGCCAACGTTCATACATAATCCTCAAAAGCATTCTTTAGATGTACCGGTTCAGTATGTTCTGCGTTACGCGGGTCAAAAGGTAAAACGATAACATCAAACCGTATATGCATCTTGTTATATTTTCGATGAGTTAAAAGAAAATATTTAGCTGTTTTACAAATCCTCTCTTGCTTTCTCTTTCCAACAATAATATCCAAATCTTCAAGCGGAGTGTGCGGCAGTGTTTTTACCTCAACAAAAATAAGTACATCATCTTTTTGGGCAATAATATCGATTTCTCCGGTACGGGTACGCCAATTCCGCTCAATAATCGCATATTCTTGCCGTTCAAGCCAGCTTTGGGCAAAATCTTCTCCCGCCGTCCCCAGTTCTCCTGTCATTCTTTAGAATCGGCAGATACTGCATCGGCAGACGTATTACCCGCGTCAGCGGCCTCAGCCTTATTTTCCGTTTTGCGGCGGGATTCCTCAGGCGTTTTTTTTACAATTTTGCCTGCCGTCAGGACAAACGGAACATTCCAGTCCGCAAGTACTTTGAGCTCCCGCTGCGACACCGGAGACATTTTACCGAGCACACGGTTTTTACCGTCATCAAACAAGAGCGGCTCAGAAAACATCATGCCTTCTTTTAAATCCCCTACTTTAATCCGTTTCAGCACAAAACACCTCTTTTCTTTTCTGTAAAAATGCAAAAATAGCAGCAACCGCTTGATATGTTTGTTCAGGAATACAGGAACCTATATCAGCCTCAATCAATACTTCAGCCAACCCCGGATCGCATACTAACGGAATCCGGTGCGCATCGGCAATCTCCCGTATCTTCTGCGCAACAGCACCGCGTCCTGAAGCCGTAATAATAGGGGCTTCTTCTCCCCATAGATACGACAGCGCAACCGAGCAATCTTTTTTCCTATTCATTCCGGCATCCAACCCTTAAAAAAGCGGACTATGCATACCCGCAACACGCCTTGTCTGCTATAATTAAAGTTCCTACAAAACACACTCAAAAGCGATATGCATTTTACACAGATATATCAATTGATGCAAGGGAAGCACCGGTCTCTTCTTCTGTGCCGTACCGTATGGAGTAAGCAGTGATACCGGCATCTGCAAAGCAGGAGGAGAGGAGCGCTGTCAGTTGTTTTTGTTCCGGCAGCGCCGGCGGTTCTCCATCACGGAGGCATGAGAAAACACATTCGCCGTCTTTCAATGCAAATGTCCAGGTTTCGGCATTTTCTTCGGCGTATGCCCGAATGCGGCATTCAAGGCAGTGCGTTTCCTCCATATCTAATAAAAAAGCAACGGAACCTTTCAACCGGAAAAGGTATTCTTTCTTAAAAGGAAAGACGACCCAGTGGAGCCGTTTTGCTTTTAAGTGATTGATCAGTCGGAAAAAGTCGGCATTTTCCGACTCCGCAGCATCGCTGCCGGTATCAAACGGCAGAGCAAAGAGTGCGGATAGACAGTGCATAATAAGCTGTTCGGTAGGTTCAATCCCGCGGGATGAAAGCAGCGCTGCAATAAATGCCGCTTTTTTTTCATGAGGAGCAAAGGATTTTACTAGTGCAAGTATTTTTAGAAGGGGCTGGGGCAGCAGCGGCTGTTCATGCCTGATAAACAAGCTGATAAGGACACCGGCCAGTTCCGACGGCGGTATCCCCAGCTGCGCAAACACATCGCTGTGCTGATACCGTACCGCATCGGCACTACAGTACGGATGGAGCACCAGCGTATTATTAACGAGCTGCACCCGCATCAACAAAAAAACTCCTTCCCGAAGACCGGAAGAAGTCTTTGCTGTCATGATATGGCCTTTCACGGCTATCCGTACGCTTCCATTCTGCAATGGTGAAAGAATCCGTACGGCAACCGTTTCATTATCCGTAAACGCAAGCCCGAAAGTATGCTGATTAGGAACGGTGATAACGAACCGTTCCCGAACAGGCTGCATCACACTGTTAGTTCTTCTTTTTTATAAGTGTCTTGATCTTCGCTGCCTTACCGATCTTCTCACGGATGTAGTACAGCTTGGCGCGCCGGACTTTACCGCAGTGTACAACTTCCACTTTTGCAATACGCGGTGAGTGGAGCGGGAAAACACGCTCGACGCCGACCCCATAGGAATTTTTCCGAACCGTAAAGGTTCTGCTCAAACCGGCATTTTTAAAGCATAAAACCAGACCTTCATAAATCTGAATACGCTCTGTTTTTCCTTCAATTATTTTAAAGTGAACCTTTACGGTGTCGCCTACTTTAAACGAAGGTTTTTCTACAATTTTCTGTTGTTCTTCAATCTTACGAATTAGATTGTCTGCCATCTGTCAGCTCCTGTAAAATAGTCTCCGCTTCTTTTGTCCAACCGGATGAATTGCGGTATTCCGCCAATAAATCAGGCCGCACAGCAAGCGTTTTTTCAATCCGCCGCGCCAGCCGCCATTTACGGATATTCGCATGATGGCCGGAAAGAAGCACATCGGGAACAGCCTTTTCCCGAAATATCTGCGGTCTTGTATACTGAGGGTACTCCAAAAGCCCATCGGAGAAACTTTCTTCTTCAAGCGACTGCCGGGAAATAACCCCGTCAATCAAGCGGTATACCGTATCGATCACTGTAAGCGCCGCAAGCTCGCCCGATGACATCACATAATCGCCAACCGATATTTCATCATCGACATATTCATCGATGATACGCTGGTCAATGCCTTCATAACGGCCGCACACAAACACGAGGTTTTCTTCCCGTGCCAGCATTTCGGCATACCGTTGCGTAAAAGGCTTTCCCGAAGGGGTCACATAAATGACCCGCTTTTCGGCAGCTTGCACGGAATCCAATGCGAGCGCAAGCGGCTGCGGTAACAGCAGCATTCCCGCTCCTCCGCCATAGGTTACGTCATCACATGTGCGATGCTTATCATAAGCAAAATCACGGATATTCACCAGATTGTAGTTGATAAGCCCCCGTTCAACCGCTTTCGCCATAATAGACGTGTTAAAAAATGCAGCCGGTATTTCGGGGAACAAGGTCAGCACATCGAATCTCATTCAAGAATCCAGCGGTGCATAAGCTCAACCTGCTTGCGCTGTATATCAACCGCACCGATAAACTCGGAGCGGAATGGAATATAGACGCTCTTGCCCGTTGCAGCCTCGGAGACTTCCAGCAAAAAACCGCCTCCGCCTTCTACTACATCCGTAATGGTACCCACAGGGCTTTCTTTATATACAAGAACAGAATTACAAAGATCAGCGATATAAAACTCACCCTCTTCAATAGGACAAGCCATATCGCGGGGCACTGCTATTTCCGCACTGCATAGCTTTCGAGCTTGCTCAGGCGTATCAACACCCCGAAATTTCAATAGTGCGTCCGTTGAACGTACGGTAAATGCTTCTACCTGATAAACAGATTCGGCATATGGTTCATCCGGTGAGGCATGTGGAAACCTCAACCGCACTTCTTTCAGCTTAAAAAAATGGTCATATTCACCGGAACAGCTTTCAATTTTTACAAAGCCGTCGACACCGAAAGTTCCGCGTATCTTACCGGTTATGAGCCAATCCATCAATCAAGGATTTCCAGCAAATAGCGGTTTCCGCCCCGCCCGTTTGATGCCATCAATAACGTGCGGATTGCCTGCGCAACTCTTCCGTATTTACCGATAACCTTTCCGACATCGCCTGATGCAACACGGAGTTCCAATACAGTTCCCCGCTCACTTTCCCGTTCCGACACAGCAACGGCGGAGGGATCATCTACCAGCGATTTGGCGATATATTCAACTAAATCACGCTCCATAGAGTATTATCTGCCTACCGTACCGCTTGCTTTCTATTCAGTAAGCGGCGAACCGTATCAGTCGGCATGGCGCCTTTATCAAGCCAATTCTTTATTTTATCAGCGTCAAAGGCAACTTGCCGGTCTTCCGTCTCTATAGGATGATAAATACCGACCTCATCAATTGTTTTTCCATCGCGAGGCTCGCGGGAATCCTGTACTACAATACGATAATAGGGGCGTTTTTTACTGCCGAATTTCTTTAATCTGATTTTTACGCTCACGTTATCCTCCCGAAAATTGGTCAAAAACTACAAAAATATGGAGATGATGATACATAAAACATACCGTTTCGTCAACTGTCTCTGAGTATTTAGCATGGAAATACAAGGGTGTTATTTTTTAATTTAACCGCCAAGTTCGCAGAGATCGCAAAGGATTCGGCTATGGGCTTTCACACCTGCGCTATCTCCATGAACCTCTCTGCGTACTTCGCGTCCTCCGCGGTTTATTTCTTTAATTTACCGCAGAGCTCGCAGAGATCGCAAAGGATTCAGGAAAATTTTCATCTCAAAAGTATTACCGATTATCGTGTTTACGCATTATTCTCAGGCTGCGGATCGGCACCTGTTCCAGCAGCGGTTTCCGCACCGGCAGAAGGAGCATCGCTGTCTTTTTGCTGAAGCAGCCGTCCCTCCGCTTGAATAATTTCCGCGAATTCGTCTTTATCGATAATCTCTTTCTCCAAAAGACGCTGAGCAATATATTCAAGCAAATGTTTTTTTTCGGTTAACAGCTTTACAACGGCATCATACCGTTCGTTGATAATACGGGTAATTTCCTCATCTATATACTGCTGAGTGGTCTCGGCATATTCGCGCACAAGCTGCGGTTCTCCCGCGCCGTATCCCCTCCCCCGCTTTGACAACGCCACATTCTGAAAGCGCTCGCTCATTCCGTAATCGGTGATCATACCGCGTATGATATCGGTAGCGCGCGAAAGATCGTTGGAAGCTCCGGTCGAAACAACGCCGAATTTTACAAATTCAGCGGCACGGCCGCCTAAAAGACAATCGACCTCAGATATCAACTCATCTTGAGTGCGCAAAAAGCGGTCTTCTTCGGGAATATTCAAAGTATAGCCGAGCGTATCGATCCCGCGGGGAATAATTGAAATCTTATGAACCTTATCAGCACCCTCCGTAAAAGCGGCGGCAAGCGCATGTCCGGTTTCATGGTAAGCAACGATATTGCGCTCTTTTTCTTTAATAACACGGCTTTTCCGCTGTAAACCGGCGATTGTTTTTTCCACCGCTTCGGTTAAATCTTCTTTAATTACTTCTTTTCTGCCGCCGCGGACAGCAAGCAATGCAGCCTCATTTATCACATTCGCAAGATCAGCGCCGGAAAAACCGCTTGTCATACGCGCAATATCCGAAAGATCGATACTGCTTGACAATTTAACGTTTTTGGCATGAATCTGTAAAATCTGTTCGCGCCCTTTCATATCAGGCCGGTCAACCACGACCTGCCGGTCAAAACGGCCGGGACGCAACAGCGCAGGATCAAGAACATCGGGCCTATTCGTCGCAGCAAGCAAGATAAGACCGGTACTGTTATCAAAACCGTCCATTTCTACCAATAATTGGTTGAGTGTTTGTTCACGTTCATCATTTGAGTGCACCGAGTTAATACGGGATTTTCCGATTGCATCCAATTCATCGATAAAGACAATACACGGCGCTTTCTCACGGGCCTGCTTAAACAAATCGCGGACACGGGAAGCACCGACACCGACAAACATTTCAACAAAATCGGAACCGCTAATCCTGAAAAACGGCACACCCGCTTCCCCCGCAACCGCGCGGGCAAGCAGCGTTTTTCCGGTTCCCGGAGGTCCAACCAGCAATACGCCGCGCGGTATTTTACCGCCGATTTCAGTGTATTTTTTAGGATATTTTAAAAAATCGACAACTTCAACCAGTTCTTCTTTTGCTTCATCAACACCGGCGACATCGCTAAACCGGGCAGTAACTTTTCCTTCTTCAACCGCCGCTGCCCGCGCTTGCCCGCTCGAAAAAATACTTCCTCCCAATCCGCCGAGATTGGATGTAAACCGTTTCATCGCAAAATGCCACAACAGAAAGATAAAGCCGATCGGCAAAACCCATTGCAGCACAAAATCGAAGAGAACATTATTTTCTTTTGGGCGAATAAGATAGATAACTTTCTTATCGTCGAGCAGTTTAAAAAATGATTCGGAGTATATGCCGACCGTTTGATACGAATCATTGGATTCGCTTGAAAAAAACGGTAGTTTACGGGTTGTTTCAACGGCCGCCTGCGTTTTAGTCAGTCCGGTAAAATAGACCGGCCCCATAATAACCTTGACGATCTCGCCCGAGGCTACTCTGTCTTTAAATTCGGAAAGCGGGATAAGAGATGTATCCTGCTTCATCAAGAATTGATTAACAACCAATAAAATAACAAAAACACCGAGAATGATCATCCATAGTGAAAATTTCGGCTTTTTTGTATTTTTATTATCGCCCGACGGTTCGGGACTTAGTTTAAAAAAATCAAAGGGATCTTGCTCATTCGGGTCTTTATTGTTCTTAGTATCGTTCGGATTCATAGCTACCGCGGCCTCTTTTCATACTTGCTTAGGATTCGTGCAAAACTCACAGCGTGAACATTGCTTGCCCTATAGTTTATTGGATAACATACTCAAAAAAAAAGATATAGACAAGCTATTTCTTACTTTTTCCGGGGGAAAAGGCTGCGGAATATTCCGAAAACACCGCCTTTCAGCCGCTCTTTTTTATGCTGAGAGAAAGCAAAAATATGTTCTTCCGATCCGGCCAAAAGAAGCACATCCTCCGCAGCAAAGCGGTAATGAGGATCACTGAGAAAATCAAACGTTTCGCTGTCCGTTTTACGCACAGCCACAACATTTAAGCCGAGTGTTTTCCGTAAATCGGCTTCCAAAAGGGTTTTACCGATATAGTCTTCATTGATGCCGACTTCGGCAAGCGCAAGATTTGCGGAAATCGGCATAAAGTTAAACAATAAAGACGAGGCGAGCATCGGCATCACCCGCTTTGCTGCCTCCCGATCGGGAAAAATCACAGTCGTCGCGCCGACAATAGAAAGCACCTGCTCATGCTGATCGCTTTCAGCTTTTACGACAATCTCTTTTACACCTATTTTTTTCAAATAGGTCGTAACCATAATCGATAATTCGATTTTTCCGCCCAGATCAATAACCGCTGCAATAATGCCCTGCGGCAGACTTTTCCTCAGCACCACTTCATCGGTAATATCAATACTATAGCTTTTTTTCGCCTTATCGCCGTATTTTTTTATCAGATTCTCGTCTTTATCGATGATAACAATCTCATCCGTCAAGCGGAGCAGCTCTTCAAGCATACGGATGCCGAATGCTCCCAGCCCGATAATGACAAATGTACCCATCATCCCTCCTTACAGGCGAATCAATGTCTCACCTTTTTTCAGGCTCAATAAATTTCTCCGCCCATAAAAGATAAACACATACTGCAATAAAAACAAGAAACAGTGCAAGGCCGACCGTTTTCATAAAATGCCCGCCTCTTTTACCGAGAAAATACACCAGCCAAAATAATGATGAGATATTACAAAAAGCGGCAATTGCATCAAAAAGCGCAAACTTAGCGAATGGGAAGCCTACAAAGCCCGACGTCATCGTAATAATGTTACGGACGCCGAACGGAATAAAACGGCCGAACAGAAAAGTTAAAAATCCATGCCGCTGCAATGCACCTGAAATACGCCCGCTCGTATCTTTTTTGATAATTCTGCTGAAAAACCGGTTAGATATTCGGCCTCTGCTTAAAAGCCAACCCCAGAAATACACTAAAAAATCGCTGAGCACTGCTCCGGCATACAGCGCAACATAAAACACGGGAATAGAGGCTTTTTCTTGTTTGCACAGGATAGCGGTACTAATAACAATGAGGTCTTCTGAAATAGGAATATTAAATCCGCCGAGCAGCAAACTGACAAAAATCACGAGCGGAAAATAGGATATATAGTGCCCTATCCACCCGATAACCGTTTGAATCATCGGAGGAATATAGCATAACTAAGATAACTTTGCAAGCTGAGAAAGCCATACATCGGCGCACATATCACTCGGCATACGCCATGCTCCGCGCGGTGAAAAACTGCCGAATCCGGCATACGGTCCGTCGGGAGAACAGGAGCGCTTAAACTGCTGCGAAAATACCCTGCGGTAAAAGTAGGTCAAATACGTG
>CAJPOL010000003.1 GCA_905372265.1 uncultured Treponema sp.
TTCAGCCGGCTCCTATTGGTCTTCGGCCTTTTTAACACGGCAGTCTTTTTTGCCGCCCTGCTTTTAACCGGAGGCTTTACCCTGATTTTATATTTGCTTTTTTATAAGATTACTTTAAATAAGTATAATAAAATTATCCATTTTATATCGTAAGATTTTTTACCCAGTTTTCTTTTTTCAACTGCCTGCGCGCCAGTAGCACTTTTAGAATGATGGTCAGCTTGGAAATTGCGTACATAATCGGGGCGGATAGAGCAGTAAAGCGATACAGCAAAAAGATACTCGGCATAAAGAGACACAAATTTACAAAAGGATCCACTTTTGCACCCATTACCGTATCGCCGCCTGCGCGGGCAACTGCATATTGCGCATTCTGAAAACACCATATCGGCATGCAACAAGCAATGACCATAAGCAGCATTTTTGCAACATACCGAGCCTCTGCTGTGAGCTGGGAAAATACAAGCGGAATAAGCAATATTGAGCCGGCTTCCAACAAGCCGGATAGTAACCCGAGTACGATCACCCCATGTTTAAGCCATTGCGCTTGCCGTTTTGCCTCAGTCAGTTCGTTTCTGCCGAGTGTACCGCCGATAATAACTCCGATTGCCGTATGAATAGAAGGAAACACGAGAAAAAAGAGATTTGCGATAGCCCATCCTGCAGCCATTCCCGATACCACCTCAGGTCCGCCGCGGCTGTTATACACCGCAGTTACCACCGTTTCGCTGACAACCCACGACATATCGGCAAAAAAAATGAGCGCGGATTTTTTCAGTATTTTTTTAAATAAGGCAATATCAATATGCAGTAACTGTGTCAGTTTAACGTAAAAGAGCGGTCTTGTTTTCCTTATATAAAGATAGAATAGCAGCAGCTCTACAAAACGGGCGAGTACCGTCGCATAGGCAGCTCCTGCTACTTCAAGGCGCGGCGCTCCCAAATGCCCGTAAATCAAGATATAATTCGCAGCGGTGTTCACGGCGGTTGCGGCTAACGCAATGTACATGGAAACGGTTACTTTGCCGATGTTCCGCAGCGAAGTGGAAATTCCCATTGAAAGCGACATAGGTAAAAAGGTGAAAATGATAATCTGCGTGTATATTTTTCCCTGCGCTACGATTTCCTGCTTGGCGGAGTTCCCCCGCACCAGCATACCAAGTAACGAATCCGGCGCTGTAATACAACTGATCAAAAGAATTAGGGCGAAAAGTAAGCAGGATAGTTGTTTGAAACGGTAGGACTGCTGCATTCCCGTCCGATCGCTTGTGCCGTTATACTGAGACATAAATATACCGCCTGCCTTGCACAGTATTTCCAGCCCTGTGATATACACAAAAATAATTTGATTGGCAATATTAACGCCGCTCATTTTAAGATCGCCGAGATCAGCTACCATAAAATTGTCGATCAGGGACACAAGCGCTTGGATAAACAGCTGAACCATAATCGGTACGGCAAGAGCCGCTGCTTGTTTATAGAATGGAAGCGGCCCGAAAAATGAACGCAATGAACGCTGCATACGGTTCCTTGTCCTGAGCTATCTTACCGTTTGAATCATCAACATGCGCATTTTTTATGCAATGCAATCATCTGCTGATGGACAAAATGTTCGACGGACGCTTTTTCAATTATTCCGAGCGCTTGCCGGTTTTCCCCTACGATTGGAATAGCCGTGCAATCCTTTTGCATATAGAGTTCGTATAAGTCGGGTATACCGGTTTGAGGAGTACAGGTGCTGCTGACGGGGAGCATGATGTCCATTGCAAGAAGGTATTCATGCCAATCCGGCATAAGCAATGTTTCTTTTAAGCTCTCAAGCGTAATGATACCGGCTAATACCCCGTTCTCATCCTTTACTGCATAGTTAAGATTGGGATAGCGGCTGAATGTATCGAGAATTTCACAAAGACGTGTTGTTTCTTCGACGATTGCCGGAGAACTTTCCGAGCAGATGGAACGGTCATCCCATTTCACATCGGAAACACAGAGCCGGCTCATTAAATCATCTTCGGTAATATCCAAATTGCATTCGCCCGATTTATCGACGGCATACTTTACGCAAATCGGCCCCGCAAGCTGGACAATAAAGGTAGTTGTCGTAATGATCAGCAAGATAGTCGGCCCGATAGTATCGGAAAAGTCGCGGCCTGCCGAGATTGAAAGACCGATTGCAACGCCTGCCTGACTCAATAGGCAGAACGGCAAATATCTGCGTACCGTATCGGGAGCCCGTGTAAGCCATGCGCCGAATCGCGCTCCGATGCTTTTTCCCGTTGTGCGTAAAACAACGTACAGCAGCGCCAGAAAACTGACAAACAGCGTAACATTCCAGATATTGAGCTTTGCGCCAACAAGCACAAAAAAAAGCACATAAATAGGAGGGGTAAAATTTTCTACCATTGAAAATGTCGGGCGTGTTTTTGCCGGAGCAAAGTTTACCATAAAAAAGCCGAGCGACATGGCAGCCAAAATAGTATCAAGCTGTAAAAGGCCTGTAATACCGGTACATAAAAGGAGCGATCCGAGCGAGAAGCCGAGTATGCGTCCCTGATCGGTCATTACATTGCGGATGACAAAACTTAAAAAGAAACCGATACAGCTGCCGAGCGCGATGGAACCGGCAATATTGTATAACAAACGGAGCAGCTGTTCTCCGAAACCCGCCGTATGTCCGCCCAACAGTCCCGCAGCAATAGACGAAGCGAATGCATAGAGCACAAGCGCAACGGCATCATCCATTGCAACGATGCCTAAAATCGTTGTCGTCAACGGGCCGCGCGTCCGGTTCTCTCTTAGTACATCGGTGGTTGCAGCCGGAGCTGTTGCCGACGATATGGCGCCTAATATCAGTCCGAGCGAAATCGAAATCGGCATATCATTCGTTACCGCCATCGAAATACCCGTTATGACAATTGATACGACAATAAAAGGAATAACGGATTCAAAGAAAAGAATACCGACAAATTGTTTTCCGTATTTTTGAATAACCTGCGTTTTCAGCTCGCCGCCTATCAAAAAGCCGATGAGCGATAAAGCGATGCTCGACAAGGGTTCAAGAGAAGTGATAACATGTGCGGATAAAATTTGAAATCCCGACTGACCTATCAGAATGCCGATGACGATGTACCCGACAACCTGCGGGATTTTCAGTTTTTGAAAAAACCGGCCTCCGATGCTGCCTAACAGTAAAATAAGACCGATTAATAAGATGAGATTTGTTGCTTCCAGTTGGGAAAAGTGCATAAAATCGGGAAGAAATTTTGCTAACGTATTCATGGAGAGCCAGTATAGTACTTTTTTTTTGAGTCCGCAATAGAAAATAGGCACTTTGACCAACCTCTTTTTTTCTGCTATAATTGGAAGATATGAATGAAACCATCTCATTTGCAGTGAAGGAACGTGTCGTTTATCCCGGTCAAGGTGTCGGCGAAATTATCGAAATAAGCGAAAAGAAATTTAAAGAAGAGCTTCTTACCTATTACGTAATTTATTTTGAAGAGTCCGATATGACGGTTCTTGTACCGGCCGGAAAAGTCGGCGAATTGGGCATTAGAACGATTGTTTCCGCTGAAGAAGCGCAAAAAGCATTGTCGTTCTTGTCGGAAAAGTTTGAGCCGATTCCAAGTGATTGGAAAATGCGGTATCAGATGAACCTTGACCTTTTTAAAACAGGCAGCGTTTTTGATAATGCATCGATTGTACGGTCGCTCTATCATCGCAGTAAAATCAAAGAATTACCAATTCAGGAACGGAAACTCTATGATTCGGCATACCGCATTTTCTACGATGAACTCTCATGCGCTTTACAAAAAACCAGAGCCGAAGTCGAAAGCATGATCCATTCTTACCTTGAGCCGCTCGGTGAGGCCTATGGCACCGCAGGAAAATACGATCATACTGATGATGACGACATATTCGGCGACGGTATGGATGATTTGGACGACGACGGCTTTGACGAAGACTAATGCGGCGCTCATTACTGCTGCAGGAAGTTCTCAACGGTTCGGAGAAAAAAAAGAATATCTTGCATTCGGTGATAACCATTCGGCAACGGTTCTTTCCGAGTGCCTTTATACCTTTATCTCAACCGGCATGTTCGGGCAATATATTATTACGGTGCCTCACGGCGATGTAGAAAAAGCGAAAGCGTCGCTTTTTACTGATGAACGGCTTAAGACGCTTGCAGGCAGCTTAGAAAACGCTGTGCATCTGGTCGAAGGCGGTACAAGCCGTCAAGAATCCGTGTATCGGGGGTTATTACAGCTGCCCGCCGATTCCGTATCGGCGGTAGCGGTGCATGATGGAGCGCGCCCATGGGTTTCAAAGGAACTGATTGCCGCTGTTTTAACGGCAACGGAGACCTATGGAGCAGCCGTTCCGGCAATTCCTGTTACCGATACCCAAAAAGAAATCGATGATACGGGAAAAATTATCCGGCATCTCGTGCGCGACCGGATCGTTGCCGTGCAGACACCCCAAGGGTTCCGCTTTGATGAACTGCTGTATGCACACCGCTGTGCAGAGCATGACGGGCGCTGTTATACTGATGACAGCGAAATTTATGCTGCCTACTGCGGCCCTGTGTATATATGCGCCGGATCACGGGAAAATAAAAAAATCACCTACCGCAGCGATCTTCCGGTTTAGCCGGAACGCCGCGAACCGCGCGTCCCGTACAAATCTTATAAGGAACGCTCATGATACGAATTGGTTTAGGTTATGACCTACATACTCTTGTTGAAGGCCGTCCGCTGATGCTCGGCGGTGTCCATATCCCTTTTGAAAAAGGAGAGGCCGGCCACTCAGACGGTGATGTGCTGCTGCATGCGCTGGCCGATGCCTTACTGGGCGCGGCGGGCATGGGCGATATCGGCGAGCTGTTTCCGCCGAATGATCCGCAATGGAAAGATATGGATTCCCGTCTTTTATTGACGAATGTCTGGCGCCGCGTCCAGAAAGAGGGATGGAACCTTGAAAATGCCGATTGTGTTATTGCGCTCCAAAAGCCGAAAATTCTTCCGTACCGCGAGCCGATCCGCGCTTCCATTGCCGCTATTTTATGCGTACCGCCCGATAGAATTTTTGTAAAAGCAAAAACAGGCGAGGGCGTCGGCGTTATCGGCAGCGGAGCTGCGGCCGCGGTGTGGAGCGCCTGTCTTATTTCTCGGCCAGCTCAATAATAAGCTGTACTTGTCCTTCCGATAACTGCAAGGCATTGGCGATAGCCGCTTGATCCCATCCGCTTCTGAACAGTTTGATAACATTTTCGCGGGTTGCAATCGGCGGCGCTCCTTCGGCTTTTGAAGCCGGTCTTTCAGCTTTCAGTAAACCGGACAGTAATTTCAGCTGATTCTCCGAATTTTTAGAAATTTCCTGTAAGCGCGTTTCCGTACCTGCAAGCCATTCCCGTGCCGTGTGCAGTTTTTCCATACGTACTTCAAGATCGGCAAGCAGCCCGTCAATGGTTTCAAGCTGTTGACGGACATTATCCGCTTTTTCTTGATTTTCAAGCAGGTATTCCATCTTGGTCTTAATATCCTGCAATTCGGGGGGCAGGGTATACAGCTGATCTTGCACTTCCTTTATATCTTTTTCAATTGTTTTTAAATCTTCAAACGCTGAATCAATACTCTGCATGGTTTGATCAAGTACGACGCCTTTTTTTTCAAGCCGGTCATAGCGGGTGTTCACATCGCTGATACCCTCTTCAATACGGCGTATTTGCACCTGATACCGCTGCAGATCATCATTCGCGGCAGCCAGTTCAATACTTTTTTTATCTACCGAGTCGGATAAGACGGTCAGTTTTGCAAATTCATTCTCAAGCAGTTCAATGTTTTTCCGCTCTCCCATAAAACGGGTGATTTTCTGCATTGACTCCGCCTCCATCTGCGTTACTTTTTCATATTGTAAATTCAGATCATCCATAGTATTGCGGTAAATTTCAAAACGGGTTACTTCTGCTTTGAGCTTTTCAATATCCTGTTCCAAATCGGCTTTTAATTCATCCGCACGTTCAAATATCCGTGTTTGAGCGATAAAGGCGGTTTGCTTTTTATCAATTTCTTCAATTATTTCGGTTAAACGATCGGAATCACGGCTGATTTTTTCAAATAGATCATGCTGCGTATTATCGATTTCACTGCGCAGATTGTTGACGACCTCTCTAATCGTATCCAATATATGGGTAGTCTCGGTAGTCGCCGCATTGATTTTCTTGTCTAAGTCATTTGTCAGCTGCGCAGAATCCCGTGAGAACGTATCGGTGATGTTACGCGACTGCATTGAAAATTCATCTTGAGCATGGAGCATATTGGTTTGCAGCTCAGTAATTTTTTGCTGCATTGCTTTAAACGCCTCATCGCCTTTTACAATAAGTTCTTTGTAACGCAAGGCATATTTTTCCCCCATCGTTTCAATGGCGCGATCGGTCAGCGTGGAAAAATGAGCAAGTTTTTCATCGACCGCAGTCCGGCTATCGGTAAATTGCTGGGCAATGCGGGCTTTCCAGCTTTCAAAGTCTCCTTTAATCGCTTCAAGCTGCACCCCCGAGTCCTGCTTTATGGTATCCATCCATGTCTTCATTTCTTTTGTGGCCGCTTCAACTTCACTATTTTGCTGACGGATACCTTCTTGTAATTCCAGCTTCAAGCCGGCAAGCTCATTTTTCATATAAATATGAGCCTTCTCTTTCGTCTGTTCAATGAGGTTTTTGAATTGACCGGTATAGGCCAGCAGCGCTTCATCGCTTGCTGCAATCCGTTTTGTTATGCCTTGTTCAAGTTCAGTAATTTCTTCTTTAAACTTTGTAAAATGATTTTTATATTCTTCGGCGGTTTGTGCAAGGCGGTTTTTCAGATCCTGCTTATAAGCCTCTTCCAAATCTTTGCGGGCAGACTCATTTTCCGATCCCATGAGAGTGAGCCGTTCGGCGGCATCGTTCCGCAGTTTTTCAATATCATTACTCAGGGCATCGCTGCGGCGGGTCAACTCGCTCATAAACTCCGTTTCAAAGATGTGCAGCTTTTCCGATAAGGCTTCCTGTGCTTCTTCACGGAGGGTATGCAGCTGCTCCCCCATTTCCTGCAAGCGTCCGGTAAGCTGCGCCGACCGTTCGGTAAAATGCTTTTCAAAACTGCCGTATTTTTCCTGCATGGTATACGTGTATTTACTGAATTCCTGCAATATCCGGTCTTTAACTGCTTCTTGAGCCTTATCCATTTCCGCCGACAAATGGTCGATATTGGAAATCGATTTATCAAACTTCTCAAAGTAATATTCGGATTGCTTTTTATATTCGGCAAACTTTGTGTCGGAGATTTGTGCAATATCGGTAATATCCTGATGCGCTTTTTCAGCGGTCTTATCCAATCGGGCGGTCATTTCCGTTTCAAATTCGGACAGCCGCGTATCAAGATGGCGGTGCGTGGTATGCATGTCGGATTCCGTGCGTGACAGTTCTTTTTCAAGGTTTGAGATACGCTGCGTAAAAGCAATTTCCGCCGCACTGAATTGCGTATGCAGAGAGCTCTCCAGTTTTTTTGCTTCCTCAAGCCAATCCTGTTTAAAACCCTGTATCAGTGTTTTGCTTTCTGCAACGCCTGCCGTAATCTCCGATTGCAAAACGGCGGATTGCTCGTCAAGCGCCGCTTTGTATTTTTGCATCCGTTCTTGGGTTTGCGCTTGTAAACGTCTAAATGAATCATCTTCAAGCGTCTGCGCTTTTTTATTCGCTTCGGTAAAGGCTTTTTTATACAAATCATTCAGCTGAATAGAAGTTACTTCAAGCAGTTCCTCGCTTTTTTTCTGCGATGCGGCAACTCTATTTTCAAAAGCGCCTATGGTCTTATCAAACCCCATAGTAAGCTGAGCGCTGATGCTTTGCAGATGCTCTTGATTCTGCTTGCGGAATGCTTCCTGCATTTCGGGAACGGCATGTTCGATAGCGTTCAGTTCATTCCGCGCATCGGCGATTTTTTTTGCAAGCGAATCGATAAAATCGGATTCGTTACTGACCCGCGCAAGATTTTTTTCCGCAAGGGCAGCCATGTCCATGACGGTCTTAATGGTTCGTTCCGCGCCGTCTACCGTTTTTTCTATTGTTTCAATAGCGGCGGCCCGCGCCGTCAATACGTCCGATTTTTTCATAAAATCATTATGAAGCGAATCGAGTCTGTTGACCGCCGCAATTGCCTGAGAAAGTTTTGCATCAAGTTCAATTGCTGCGTCTTGTAGATGCTGAATCCGCTCGTTGACAAATTTTTCTATATCTTCCCGGATACGGTCTCCGTACTTTTTCGTTTTTTCAATAGACCTGCTGCTCTTATCCGCCTGCCTAAAAGAAAGAATCATAATGAGAGAAATAATGAGCGTTATCGCAGAGGCTAAAATGTGTATGTGCATTCTAAGTACCACCCTTACTTAAAATATAGCCGCTGTTAAAAACTCAATCGAGCCTTTTAGCGGTTCTCTATGTTATCATTTTAAGCCTTATTATAGCACATATGTTAAAAATTGGCGATAGGTTGAAAAAGAAATATCGGCGCGCGTTTTTTTTGTTTTCAGCAACGATACGAGGGGAGGTTCAATACAGGCTGTTTTCATACCGACAGCGGCGGCTCCGGCAACATCATAGGCTCTGCTGTTGCCGACATATAAAATCCGGTTACACGGAGTTTGCAGCGCTGCTGCAAGTTTTTTAAACGGGATGTGCGAGGGTTTGAGCGCTCCGGTACTTTCCGAACCGATAGCGGCATCGCAAAAGGGAAGGATGCCCCAGACATCACCCTTTTGCTCCGGCGGAAAGTCCGAGAGTATGCCGATTTTTAATCCTGCCGATTTTAAGAGCGCAACCGCTTCCTTTGCAAAGGGATACGGCCGGATATGTAAAAAGGTTTTTGCCCAACCGTGATATATCTCGTCGTGCAGGAAAGCGCCTACCGTGCCGGCCGGCATATGAAGCCGCTGCGCCAACAGTTCGTTTTGGAATTCATAAAAATGCTCTATCGGAGTATCGGGGTCGGCAGCGCTTTTGCTATGTAAAAACCGGCGGACAGCGCTAAACGCATGCATAAAGCGGATATGCCGGAGAAAAAACGGAATACACCGTACCGTAAATGCCCATGCGGGGTACAGCGTCCCGTCAATATCAAAAGCAACCGCATCAATATCGGAAAGTTTACTGCCTGTCATCAGTGCATATATTATAGAAAACCCTCCACGATGTCTATTCCCGATGATAATCCGCTATTCATTATGGCAGCGGTATGCTATACTCTACGGCACATGGACTTTTTAAATTGTAATCTTAATGCTGCTCTTTTACAGGGAATTGAAGATGCAGGGTATGTAACCTGCACGCCGGTTCAAGAGCAGGTACTTGCGGCGGGGCTTGACGGATCGGATTTATATGTACAGTCGCAAACCGGTACCGGAAAAACCGCCGCGTATCTGGTAACGCTTATGCAGCGGATGCTGACCGCCGGTACGGAACGCGCCGCTTTAATTCTCGTCCCTACGCGTGAATTGGCCGTACAGGTGGAACAGGAAGCATGCCTTTTGGCGCGGCACACGGGGCTGAAAGCAGCAAGTTTTTACGGCGGAGTAGGCTACCAAAAACAAGAAGAAACGCTCCAAAACGGTGTGAATATCATTATCGGAACACCGGGAAGAGTAATTGATTTGGAAAAATCAAAGACAATGCGTTTGAGCAATGTCGGTTTTTTAATAGTTGACGAAGCGGATAGAATGTTCGATATGGGATTTTATCCTGATTTACGGACATTGCTTTCGGTACTCCCTCCGGCGGAGCAGCGGCAAACGATGCTGTTCAGCGCAACGCTCAACACGTGGGTAAAAAATCTCGCATGGGAATATACTATTGATGCAAAAGAAGTAACCATCAACGCCGACAGCATGACGGTCAATGAGATTCGGCAGCAGCTGTTTCATGTTTCAGGCGACCGCAAAATGTCTTTACTGTTGGGCATTCTCAAGGAAGAAAACCCGGAAAATACCATTATTTTCTGTAACACAAAAAAGACGGCGGAAATTGTTGCTAAACGGCTGAGAAAAAACGGCCATGCAGCCGAATTTTTAATCGGCGATTTACCTCAGCCGAAACGCTTGCTTATTATCGACGCTTTTAAAGCGGGAAAAACGGCGTGCTTGGTTGCAACGGATGTCGTGGCGCGCGGAATCGATATTAATGATTTGGCAATGGTCATCAATTACGATCTGCCGAATGAGGCGGAAAATTATGTGCATCGAATCGGCAGAACCGCGCGCGCCGGAAAGACCGGATCGGCATACAGTCTTTGCGCCGAACAGGATGTATACAGTTTGCCTGAAATTGAAAAATATATTGAGATGAAAATACCGGCGATCGTTCCTGCAGAAAGCGACTTTCAGCCTGATCAGAGCGAGGGACTGTATATCCGGCTCGACCGCGATAAAGATGAACCGCGGCACGCAGATCGGGGTGCTAAGCGCGGCCGTAAATCCGAATACGGAACAAAGCCGGTGCGGGAGGGAAAACGAGTCCGCTCTGCCGGTAAGCCTCTAAAAAGCGCTAAAAATAGCGGCCGGCCGGAGGTAAAAAACAAGGGCAAAACAGACGCCCCGCTTACCGGCCTCACCTTTGAGGAACGGATGGCGTATTATAAGAACCAGTATGGAAAGAATTTGATCGTTCAAGGGGGTGACGGCTCTGCCGAAACCGTACCGGCGACTCAAAAAGGCGGAGTAGCCGGAGCTCACACAGGAAAGAAAAAGAACCGGAAAGGCAAAAATGCCGAATACCGCCGAAAATCGGAAAAACAGCCGCTTCCGCAGACAGCTGAAAAACGTAAGCAGTCTCATGTACGTCCGCCTGTAGAAAAAGCGCAGGCTCCGGCGCAATCGGCAGCTCAATCTGCCCGCGGAGAAAAACAGGGCTTATTCGGTTTGTTGAAAAAGCTCTTTTCAAAGAAGAATGGGTAATGCGTAAATAGCATTGCTAAATCTTTGCGGTCTTTGCGCGCTCTGCGGTTACATAATACATAAAACGCAGGGCACGGGAAGAGCGGCAGCCGGCGGCAGTAAATTTTTTTTGAACGATGCCGATATTAGAGCATATGGAATCTACAGTACATTTTGCAGAAGAATTAGAACGTCAAATCGCAGTACAGCAAGAAGAGTTTAACAAAAAGTTACTTCCGAAAGTGCAGCAGAATTATGTTGCACTGAGCAGTGTGGTAAAAATTCTCCTTACCAATCTTTTAAAAAAGGGGCTCATATACGATGATCCCTATAAATATGACAGTCACATGACAGAAATCAAAGTTCCCAGCAGTGAACCTTTTGCAGAAGGCGAACGAGGTTCGGTTATCGGTTCCCGCTTGGCGCAATACCAAACAATGCTTGATTTCTTAACCAACTCATATCAATTTAATTGTTCATTTTTAACCCCGCAGCGTATTTCTTCAATTCTTGCATTGAATAAAACCTTTCAATGGTCATCTTTTTCAGAAAGCTCTACGCATCCGAATACAAAAGCGCTGGCAGAAATTTGTAAATCGCTGCATTCGGTATCTGACGGTCTAACTGGCGGTTTATTACGCGATTCTCTTAATCACCTTTCCCGGCTTGAATCCGAAATAACTAAGACGCTGCGCCAACTCGCCCGCTTACACCGTGAAGATTATAAGCTCAATGTCAGAAAAAGTATTCCCGCCGATTTTAAAGTGATGCCGTCGGATATTGATAACCCCGTCAAAGCTCTCAAGTCGATCAAAAAATATTTCGCTGCACGGGAAGAAAAAACGCCGTTTTATAATGACTTGGTGCTGGAAATGTTAAAAGAAGATTACGGCCCCGATTCTCAGCAGCTGCAAGAAGATGTATTGCGCACCATCAATGTCATTCAAAAGCAGAAAACGGAGCAGAATAAGCAGGAAAATATGAGGCCGGTATTGATTACGGGGCTGCATATTGTCGGTACTATCGGAGTTCATTTTGAAACCTGTCTTTCAAAAATTATGGCAAATCAAGAACTCTTAATGAAAGCTCAGACAACCATATTCACAAAATTTATTGCAGCCTTAAAAAAGGCCTTTAATATTGAGGAAAAACAGCATGAAGTCATAATTCTCATTAAAGACCCCGCTACTAATTTGCAAAAAAAAGAAATTATTGTGATAGAAGAGTTCAATGCCGATTTATTGCAAAAAATACGGATATTTAAAACCTTAGCTTCGGGAAATGCCGCTATTCAGCAAAAGATAGCGGGTATGACAAATGAACAGCTGCTGGAATTGCTTAACCGGTATATTGTTATGTCTAACAGCTATCTTAAAACGCTCGGCGGTTTGGATGATCATTATAAGGCGGTGAGTATGGTACTCCGCTCAAAAATGAAAGGAATAAAAATAGAGTTGACAACTATCCGCAATGCCGTTATTAGAGCAAATCAGTGCAAAGCGGAATACAATGCAAGCGTAGAAGAATATGCGCAAATGAAGGAACTTGGAATTGACCATGAATAAAAAAGTATATTTTCTTTTTTTATTGGTTCTACTGCCGTGCTGTATGGCGGCAAAGCCCGTAGACGATGATATTCCGCAAAATGAATTTGCGGCTTGCATTTCAAACGGCATTCCGAATATGCATCCCCATGCCGCCTATGATGCGGATGAGGCGCAAATACTTACCGCCGTCTACGAAGGCCTGTGTACCTATGATCCGTATACCTTGCAACCGCTTCCGGGGCTGGCAAAAAACTGGAAAGTAAGCGCCGATGGGCTGACGTGGACATTTACGTTACGGGACAATCTTACCTTTGAAAACGGTGATCCTATTACTGCCGAAACATTTAAAGCGTCATTTATCAATCTGCTCAATCCTGAACTTGATTTACCGTATGCTTCATTGCTTGATTGCGTAACAGGGGTAAAAAACTATCGCTCAGGTAAAGACAGTGATACGGCACATCTCGGATTTTATGCAGAATCGGATACATCGCTGCGTATCACCCTTGTATATCCTGCCGGTCATCTTGCCAATATTCTCTGTCATCATGCTTTTTCCGTGGTACATCCGTCGCAGTTGCAAGCTGTTGAGCGGTTTGCAGGGAGAAACTTTTTTGCCTCCCCGGCCGAATCCTTTAAACCGATTGCAAGCGGGCCGTTCAAAATAGAGAGTTTTACGCTTGAAAAGATCAGGCTGGTGAAGAACGCCGCTTATTGGGATGCGGAATCGGTGCCGCTGCCTTCTATCAGCCTATTACTAAATAGCGGCGCTGATGAAATGGCGGAAGCCTTTAATCAGGGTTCTATTCATTGGCTTGGAAACAATATCAGTTTGAACAAGATAGCGGCGGCTCATACTATCCATATTACGCCGATGTTTGCGACGGAGTATTTTTATTTTAGGACAGATGCAGCGCCCTGTGATGACCCTGCGGTACGGAGCGCTCTCGTTTCCGCGCTTCCCTATGATGAATTGCGGAAAGATTACCTCCTTCCTGCCAAAACGCTCGTGTTCCCGCTTGCGGGCTACCCTGCCGTAAACGGCATAGAGCGATCCGATGTACGCAAAGCCGAGAAGCAGTTAAAACGTTCCGCCGGAAAAAACGGCCTTGCACCTATTAAAATCCTTTTTCCGCAAACCGCTTACTATAAGACGCAAGCGGACTTATTAAAAAAAGCATGGGAAACGACAGGCGTATCGGTTGAAATAAACATGGTTCCGTTTGAAAAGTATTATGATAAGCTAAAAACAAAAGACTACCACGTGGCAGCTATTTCGTGGATTGGAGACTTTGCCGATCCGCTCGCATTCTTAGAGCTGTTCCGACCGGGTTCGACAATGAATAATTCCGGCTGGAATAATACGGACTATGAAGCGGCGATCAAAAAAGCCTCAGCTGAACAAAACAGAAAAAAGCGGCTTGAATATTTAAGTAAGGCTGAACAGCTTCTTTTGGACTCCTCCGTCATTATTCCTCTTTCTCACGTTCCCGCTATCAATATTATCGATTTAAGCGAAATAAAAGGATGGTATACCAATGCGGTGAATATCCATCCTTTTAAGTTTATCCGCTTTATCGAACCGGAAACACCTCCCGGCATGGTTCGCTTATAGCTGTTTCCGGTTCTGACAAGCCCGCAGCCGGTTACTATTTTCATGTGGTATGAAAAGGTCGGCTGGGTAATCGAAAACCGTTCCAATATTTTGCAGGCGCATTTTCTATGAGGAAGCGGCTGTCTGTTTACCTTTGGATGCCCGCTTGACACAAGCGGCAATATCTTAGATGATAGCTGAAAAGGGATATAATGAAATTAACCAAGTCTTATTTACAGACGCTATCAACCGACGATCTTCTTCATCTGGCCGACACATACGGGCTTTTTCTATCGGCAGATCTGACAAGACGGTTGCTTATCGGCGAACTGCTTGATATTAATGATGAACTCCCTGAAGACGAACAAAACAGAAGCAGCGCTGAGGGGGCTGTACCTAATGAGGCTGGCGGTTACAGTGTAACGGAGATACATATCATACTGAAAGATCCGATTTGGTTTTTTGTGTTCTGGAATTTTCATAGAGCTCTATCCGCTTCCTTGACAGCATCAAAAGGTTTTGCTTATTTTTTTTTACGGGTATATGCACTGTCTCCTGAAGATACGGAGCAATCGCTTGATTATTTTGACATAGAAATTCCGGCCGAGGACCGTACCCGATATGTGCATGTCTCTTTTGATGAATACCTACACCGTATCGATCTGATGGCGCGCTTTTCCGACAACCGTGAACAGCTATTGGCCCAATCCAATATTATCGGAATGCGGCGCAAAAACATTCCGCAGCGTCTTTGTATTTCTCAAAATAACGCCGACAAGATACTGAGTTTGTCGGGATTAGCAGACTTAAAAAAATCACATTTTCAGCATTACCGGCAAGCCTTTTTATGAACGCATTTTTTTATCCCTCTATTTCCGGTAGTAAGATTAACCCTATTCTGAGGTAGTTGATGGCTCAAAAAACGCTCCTTTTTATTTTTCATGCCCATACGCCTTATATCCGAAATGAACATCCTACCGATTCACCGGAAGAAATGCGCTTCTTTGAACTGGTATCGTATGGATTGCTACCGTTTTTGCGGATGTGTATGCGCTTGGAATCGGAACATATTCCGTTTAAATGCGGTCTTGTCCTATCTCCTACGCTGTGCGAAATGTTAACCGATCCGCTGATTCAGGAACAGTATAGCGTATTGTTGGATAAGCATATTGCATTCGGACAAGCAGCATTGGCACGTACAACGGACAGCAAGCGGCGCAGCCTCATTAAGATGCATCTTAGTTTTTTGCAGGTAAACCGTAACGATTTTATTATAGCATACAAAAAAAATATTTTGAAAAAAATAACGGAATTGCTTTCGGCCGGCGTTGTCGAATTATTGGCGACCGCTGCAACTTTTTGCTTTTTTCCCTTTTATGAAAATATGCCTGAATCGATTGCCGCTCAAATTGATCTTGGCCTTGCTTGTTTCCGCGAATATTTTCCGGTTGTTCCGTCTGGCTTTTGGCTGCCGGCTATGGGATATAATACCGGCATTGATCCTATTCTTAAATCCTTTGGAATTGATTATACGGTAGTCGAAAGCCAAAGCTTTTTATTTGCCGATCACCCGCCGAACCGCGGTGTCTTTGCCCCAGCAGTCAGCGAAAGCGGATTGATCTTTTTTGGGAAAGACTGTATGGCCGGTAAGGATGTTATGCACAGTGAAGCCGGTTTCTATCGGCATGCCTGTTATCTTGACACCGACAGAGACATCGGCTTTGAATTATCCGGACAGGAGCTGCGGATGCTCTTTCCGGTGGAGAAAGGACGCCGTGCTACCGGATTTTGTTACAACCGCCGAAACGGGGATATGCCGTATAATGGTGCGGAAGCTGCAGCGCAGGCGGAAAAAGATGCGGAAGTTTTCTTACAAAACCGGTATGCTGTCTTGTCGAAAGCGGCCGAATTAACGCATAATCAGCCCCTTTGCTCCGTTTGTGCACTGCCGCTGCATTTTTTAGGTAAAACATGGTTTGAAGGGATGACATGGCTTGAATATGTTTTTCGGAAGCTCGCGCAGACAAAAGAATTACACATTGCCTTACCATCGGCCTATCTGCGTAAAGCAACGCAGCTTTCAAACGTTACGCCTTTTTACGGTTCTACCTTGCCGAGCGGCTATGCCGATGAGCTGATCAACAGCTCCAACGATTGGATGTTTCCGCTCATACAGAAAGCAACCGAACGGATGATAGATCTTGCTGCCCGTTTTTCCGAGGATTCGGGACTCATGGAGCGGGTTCTCAATACGGCGGCAAAAGAAGTACTGTTTGCGCAATCGATGGATTGGCCGCTGATGGTCGATTCATTTACCTCTGCGGATTATGCGGTAACCCGATGCGAGGAACATATTCAAGCCTTTTCCACCGTATACGAAGCGCTCGGCACGAAAGCGGTCAGTACGGATTGGCTTATTAAACGGGAAAAAAAATATCCGGTCTTCTCTGAAATGGATTACCGGTTTTTTTTAAAACGAAATACCTAAGGAGGCTACCATGAAATTGGTACTTGTACGGCATGGTGAAAGTGAATGGAACAAATTGAACTTATTCACCGGTTGGACCGATGTTGAACTGTCGGCAAAGGGTGTCGAAGAGGCAAAAGAAGGCGGTAAGGCGCTTGCAGCGGCGGGATTTGATTTTGATATCTGCTATACGTCCTATTTAAAGCGGGCAATTCATACCTTACAGTTCATTTTAAATGAGCTTGACCGTAATTGGCTGCCTGTTGTAAAGACATGGAAGTTAAATGAACGGCATTACGGTGCTTTACAGGGTTTGAATAAAGCGGAAACAGCGGAAAAATACGGTGAAGATCAGGTGAAAATCTGGCGCCGCTCATTTGATATAGCGCCGCCTGTATTGGAAGAAACCGATGAGCGCTGTCCGCATCGTCAAACGCCGTACCGCGGGGTTGATAAAGCATCTTTGCCCCGTACTGAAAGTTTAAAAGATACGATTGCACGGGCGGTGCCGTACTTTGAATCGGTTATCAAAAAAGATATGACCGATGGAAAACGCGTATTAATCGCTGCGCACGGCAACTCTTTGCGTGCTCTGATTAAATATTTTGAACATTTAAGCGATGAAGCTATTATTCAGGTCAATTTACCGACCGGCGTTCCGCTTGTGTACGAATTTGATGCCGGTTTCAATGTCATCGGTAAATCATATTTAGGCGATCAGGAAAAAATCAATGCAAAAATAAATGCCGTCGCCAATCAAGGAAAAGCGAAATAGCGGTATTCCGCATACCGTAAGGCAGCGCCTTTAGTATCGGCGTTGTTTTACGGTAAAGGACTTTTTCCGCTGCTGCCGCGCAAGATGCAGCTGATCATTCCGGTCAGGGGAGTGTGTACGCGGTATCTTCTTAGTAGAAATGTTGTTTAATCTATTTTGCCTAACCGGTTCCGTTTAGGCAAGGATACCATCTCTCTTCTTTGAACAGACACATTATTCGGTGGATTGACAACAGACGGTTTTTGTGATATACGGTAATCCTTATTTTTTATGGGCATATCGAAAAGTCAGTCGTGTTTTAAGAGATGCCCTTTGCAAGCGGATTTAAGTATAAAGTGAAAAGCGGCGCTTTATAAGGCGCCGAATGAGGGAAGTGCTGATACTATTTTCCTACGATCGGTTAGCGTTCCCAAGATACGGAAGGAGCAGATCATGTCTGGACACAGTAAATGGGCAACAATTAAACATGCAAAAGGAGCAGCTGACGCAAAACGCGGTCAGATGTTTACAAAATTTATTAAAGAAATTTCGATTGCTGCGCGCATGGGCGGCGGCGATCCGAACGGCAATCCGCGTTTAAGAACCGCCATATTAAAAGCGCGTGCTGCAAATATGCCGAAAGACAATATTGAACGCGCGATTAAAAAAGGTACCGGAGAGCTCGGCGGCGCTAATTATGAAGAGCTGCTGTATGAAGGCTATGCTGCAGGCGGTGTGGCGGTACTTGTTGAAGTTCTTACCGATAATAAAAATAGGGCTGCCGCTAATGTGCGCAATCTCTTTTCAAAAAACGGCGGAAATCTCGGAGCAACCGGTTCCGTTGCATATATGTTTAACCGCAAAGGCGTTATTGAGTACGATGCAGAAGTAGTCAGCGAAGAGCAGCTGATGGAAGAAGGTCTGGAAGCCGGTGCGGAAGACATTCAAGCGGACGGCGGAATCGTTACCGTAACCACCGATCCGAACGATTTTGCGACGGTACTCGAAGCATTGCAGAATAAAGGCTTTGAATCGGTATCGGCCGGTATTTCCATGGTTCCCGATACATACATGGCGCTTGATGCGGAAACGACCCGTAAAGTGTTAAAGATGGTAGAGCGTATCGAAGAAGATGATGACGTCCAAAACGTGTATACCAATCTTGATATTCCCGATGATTTTGATCCGGAGGGTTAAACGGAATTAGCTTGACATAATATGTATTTGTGAGCAGCTGTTCGGCGGCATATCGAAGTATTGTTCTGCCGGAAGCTGCTCTTTTTGTTTTATGCCGATCGTCTGATCGGCATTATTTATTTTATCTGTGAGGTATCTTTATGGAAAAGCTTTTTCAGTTACAAGCGCACAAAACAACCGTGCGCACTGAAATGATCGCAGGGCTGACGACCTTCCTTGCAATGGCGTACATCCTTGCCGTTAATCCGTCCATCCTCAGTGAGACGGGACTCAACGCCGGCAGTATATTCACTGCCACAGCGCTTTCCGCTGCAGTCGCAACATTGCTGATGGCAGTTACCGCCAATCTACCGATTGCGCTTGCGCCCGGTATGGGGCTTAATGCGTTCTTTACCTACACAGTGGTGCTGGGGATGAATTATTCACCGGCTTTGGCGCTGACAGCGGTTTTTCTCGAAGGCCTATTGTTTGTGCTGCTTTCTTTCTTTAATGTACGGGAAGCGATTGTCGAGTCCATCCCCCTCAACTTAAAAAAAGCGGTTGCAGCGGGTATCGGCTTATTTATCACATTGATAGGAATGAAAAATGCCGGTATCATCGTCGGTAATCCGGCGACACTGGTCGGACTTGGCAATATTACCGAAGGATCTGCCTTGCTGGCCTTTATCGGAGTCATCATCACTGCCGTTCTCTTTTCGCTGAGAGTGCACGGATCGATTTTGCTCGGCATTCTGATCACTACCGTTATCGGTATTCCGATGGGTATTACCGTTCCTTTTGCCGGCTGGGAAAACTGGTCTGTTATCAGCTTTCCGGCGCGCCCGCTTTTTTGGCATTTTGATTTCAATCATATATTCAGTTTTCAGTTCTTTACGGTTTTCTTTTCATTCCTCTTTGTCGATATTTTTGATACCGTCGGAACACTGGTCGGCGTAGCGGATCGCGCAGGTCTGACCGGTAAAAACGGAACCATCCCGCGGGTAAAGCAGGCCTTATTGGCGGATGCCGTTGGAACAATCTTCGGCGCCATGTTGGGAACTTCAACCGTAACCAGTTTTGTGGAAAGCTCTTCCGGCGTCGCCGCAGGCGGAAAGACAGGCCTTACTGCTCTTACGACCGGCGTATTTTTCTTGATAGCCCTTTTATTCTCTCCGGTATTTTTACTTATCCCGCCTGCTGCAACCGCTCCGGCTTTGATTATCGTCGGGTTCTTGATGCTGGGAGCTGCAACCGAAATCGATTTTAAAGATCCGACCGAAGGAATCCCCGCTTTCTTGACCATAGTGATGATGCCCTTCACCTACAGTATTGCGGAAGGAATTGTCTACGGCATTCTCTCATTCGTGATTCTGAAAACCGCAACGGGCAAATATAAGCACATACCGATCGTTACATGGATTATTTTTGCCGTCTTTCTGATGAGGAATATTCTGCACTAGCAGAGCGGCTTTATCCTTTAGCTATCTGCAACGGCTGTAACCGTATATCCGGCATTGCCGATCACCTGTTTGAAAATACTGATATCAAAGTTTTCAGGGTGAACAACGGTTGCAGTCTTTGCTTCAAGATTAACCTGAGCCGATACGCCGTCAAGTCCGTTCAGGACTTCTTCCACACGGCCGGAGCAATGTTTGCAGGACATGCCCTCGATTGTCAGTAGTGTTGTTTTTTGCATCATTCTTTCCTCCTGAGCGCTGTGAGCCGATTCTCCGGCGTCTGTTTGCTCTTTAGCAGTATGCCCGCATCCGGCCTCGCCGTCAATGAGCCGCTGCGGGTTGAAGCGGTTTAATCTGAGCGCATTGAATACAACCGAGACCGAGCTGAAACTCATGGCGGCAGCGGCGAACATCGGGCTCAGCCGCAGCCCGGATAGCGTATAAAAAAGCCCTGCTGCCAACGGTATACAGAGAGAATTATAAAACAACGCCCAAAATAAATTTTGTTTTATTGTCTTCATAACGGCTTTGCTCAACTGTATGGCAACGGCAGCAGTCTCAAGGCTGTTATTCATCAATACAATTCCGGCGCTTTCCACTGCAATATCGGTTCCGCCGCCGATTGCGATACCGACATCAGCCGCTATTAACGCAGGGGCATCATTGACCCCGTCGCCGATAAAAGCCGGCGAAAACCCGCGCTTTCGGTATTCTTCTACAGCCGCTTGCTTATCCTGCGGTAAAAGCTCTGCTTCTGCCTCTTCAATTCCGACTGCCTTTCTAATCGTTTCTGCCGTTTTTTTATTATCGCCGGTCAGCATAACCGTGCGGATTCCAAGCGCATGAAACATTTTAACGGCGCAGGCGCTGCTTTCTTTGACGGGATCGGCGACGGCAATCAGTCCTACGCATGTAGTACCGATTATGATCAGTAACGGTGATGCGCCGGTTTCGGCAATGAGCTCCGCACGGTTTTGTAACGGAATCGGTACGGCGATTCCCAATGCAGCGCAGAGTTTTTTATTACCGGCTGCGAGCATCGTCCCTGCCGGTATGTTTAAACCCGAAACGCCTATCCGCACCGGCTCCGCGGCAGTTCCCTGAATACCTTTACCGTGCAATGCCGTAAAACCGGCAATCTTAACGGATGAGAGCTGTTTTTCTTCCGCTGAGCGGATAACGGCACGGGAAAAAGGGTGTTCCGATAAACGTTCAAGGCTATAGGCAACCGATAAAATATCATCGGCGGTATAGTCTTTCTCAAAAACTTCAATCTGCCGTACTACGGGGCGCCCTTCGGTGATCGTACCGGTTTTATCAAGCAATACTGCGGAAATACGGTGCGCTTGCTCAAGACTTTCAGCCGATTTAATTAAAATGCCGAGCTGAGCGCCTTTTCCCGTACCGGCCATGATAGCTGTCGGCGTTGCAAGTCCCAATGCGCAGGGACAAGAAATCACCAAAACGGAGATGGCGGTAGAAAGCGCAAACTCAAACGCTGCGCCGGCGGCAAGCCAGCAGACAAAAGTGCAGAGGGCAATAAGCATTACTGCCGGAACAAAATAACCGCTGATCGTATCCGCAAACTTTGCAACCGGCGCTTTTGAGGAAGCGGCTTCTTCAACCAATGTAATAATCTGCGCAAGCGTAGTATCACTGCCGACCTTCTCCGCCCGGAACAGAAACGAACCCGATACGTTCACGGAAGCGCTTATCACAAAGTCGCCTACGCTTTTCTCAACCGGCAGACTTTCTCCCGTAACGGCAGATTCATCAAGCGAGGAGCTTCCCTCAATAATAATACCGTCAACGGGTATGGTCTGTCCCGGCCGGATAACAACGGTATCGCCTACGGCAATATCTTCAACCGGAATTTCGATTTCTTCGCCGGTGCGTATCACTTGCGCTGTTTGCGGACGCAGGGCAATGAGTTTTGCCAATGCTTGCGAAGTTTTTGTCTTTGCCCGCGCTTCCAAAAATTTCCCTAAAGAAATAAGCGTTACGATCATCGTTGCCGACTCAAAGTAAAGATCATGCAGGTAGACCTGTACGAGCTGCATTTCACCGTGTCCTAAGCCGTACCCGATTCGGTATAAGGCGAATACGCCGTAGACCGCAGCCGAACCTGAACCGATTGCTACAAGACTATTCATATTGGGAGCTTTACGGAACAGCGCGCCAAATCCGTTTATAAAGAGCCGGCGGTTTATGATAATGACCGGCAGTACCAATAGGAATTGGGTGAGTACAAAGGTCAGGGCATTTTCCGCGCCTGTAAAAAAGGAGGGGAGCGGAAGATGAAGCATCCTGCCCATTGACAGGTACAACAACGGTAGGAGGAAATACAAGGATGTGATAAAGCGTGATTTCTCCGTGCTTGCATGGATATTTGAATCCTGCTGCAGTGATGGCGCCGGCTGTTTTTTTGCGGCAGCCGGGAGAGAAATGCCGTACCCGCTTTTTTTTACCGCCTGCATAATCGTCTGCATATCGATACATCCTGCATCGTATGACACGGTCATGCGGTTTGTAAGAAGATTGACCTGTACGGCATCCACTCCGGCGAGTCCGCTCACCGCTTTTTCCACATGAGCGGAACATGCGGCGCAGCTCATACCGGTAACGGTAAAGTAGTGTGTTTCCATGCGCCCAATATTATAAGGATGCCAGATATTCGTTGATGCTTGCCGCAGCTTTCCGGCCTTCGCCCATTGCTAAAATAACGGTTGCGGCTCCCAGTACAATATCGCCTCCCGACCATACTGCCGGAATACTGGTTTTCTGGTTCTCGTCTACGATAATATTACCGTATTTGGTAACATCCAAACCATCGGTAGTCTTTGCCATTAACGGATTGGAACTGTTCCCGAGCGCAACAATTACCGTATCGACCGGTATCTGATGCTCGGTCCCCGCAATAGGTACGGGGCGGCGTCTGCCTGAATCATCAGGTTCACCGAGTTCATAGTTCAATACTTCGATTGCGCATACGCGGCCTTCTTCGTTTCCGACAATCCGTACCGGATTTTGTAAAAAGCAGAATTCAACGCCTTCTTCTTCCGCATGGGCAATTTCTTCGGCGCGTGCAGGCATTTCGGCACGGGTACGCCGGTAAATACAGTACACTTTTTCAGCACCGAGCCGGTACCCCATACGGGCAGCATCCATGGCGACATTCCCGCCGCCGATAACGGCAACGGTTTTAGCTTCATACAGCGGCGTGTCCGCTTTATCTTCTTGATAGGCTTTCATCAAGTTTGCCCGTGTCAAATATTCATTGGCGCTAAACACACCGATGAGGTTTTCCCCTTCAATTTCCATAAATTTCGGAAGGCCGGCGCCGGTGCCGATAAAAGCCGCATCAAAACCGTCTTCCTCAAAAAGCTGAGCAAGCGTTTCCGTCCGCCCTACCAAAAAGTTTGTTCTAAACTCAACGCCCATTTTTTTAAGATTTTCCACTTCTTGCGCGACAATGGATTTCGGTAAGCGGAATTCGGGGATGCCGTATACCATAACACCGCCTGTCTTATGGAAGGCTTCGAACACGGTAACGGCATGACCTGCCCTGCGGACATCGGCGGCAACAGTCAAACCGGCAGGGCCAGATCCGATAATCGCAACTTTTTTGCCGGTCTCGGCGGCGACAGGCGGCACAGTCATTTTGTTGTTATTACGCTCCCAATCCGCAACAAAGCGTTCCAACCGGCCGATTGCGACCGCTTTTTCCGCTGATTTATGCATTTTCCCGACCGTACATAACGATTGGCACTGTTTTTCCTGAGGGCACACGCGGCCGCAGATGGCCGGGAGCAAATTGGTTGTTTTAATAGTATCGACCGCCGCCTTAAAATCGCCGTGCTGAATACACGTGATAAATTCAGGAATGGGGACGCCGACCGGACATCCTTTAACGCACGGACGATTCTTACAATTCAAGCAGCGTTCGGCTTCGATCCGCGCCTGTTCATCGGTATAGCCGATAGCAACTTCTTCCATCGAACGGGCTCGCTCCTGCGGTTCCAATACCGGCATATCCTGCACAGGGATACCTGTTCGGTCTTTCATCTTTATTTCTTTATCTTTTAACGTATTCCAAAAATCTTTCGCCTGTGCGGAAAGCTCTTCGGCGCTGATATATTGATGTTCTGCTGTTTTTTCTTGCATTTCACACTCCCATAAAAGCATATAAATAAAGGAAACTGTTTCAAAATCAAAGTTTTTGGACAGCTTCCCTTGCATTCTTACAACCCGATTTTACAGCTATGACGGTCTTTATCTTCTCGGCTCTTAAAGGCTTTCATACGCATCATCATATTATCGAAATCGACTTTATGACCGTCAAATTCAGGGCCGTCCACGCAGACAAATTTCGTTTCTCCATCAACCGTAACGCGGCAGCCACCGCACATACCGGTTCCGTCAATCATAATAGTATTCAAAGAGACAACGGTATGCACTCCGTACGGGCGTGTTGTTGCAGCGCAGAATTTCATCATAATAGGAGGCCCGATCGCAACTGCTTCTTGAGGAGGAGCGCTGCTTTCGCAGAGTTCTTTCAGCGGTTCGGTAACAAGCGCTTTTCTTCCGTAGCTGCCGTCATCGGTAACAATGATGAGCTCATCCGCAATTTTACGCATTTCTTCTTCAAAAATGACCAGCTCTTTCGTCCTGCCCCCGATGATAATGATAACCTCATTACCGGCGCGCTTATAGGCCTGCGCAATCGGATGCAGCGGCGCAACGCCGATACCGCCGCCGATACAGACAACCTTACCGACTTTTTCGATATGAGTTGGATTGCCGAGCGGGCCGAGAATGGCCGCAATGGTATCGCCGGTATTTTTCCGGCATAGTTTTATAGTCGTGGCGCCGACTGCCTGAATAACCAGTGCAATCCAGCCTTCTACCGGATCGGCATCGGCGATTGTAAGCGGCACCCGTTCTCCAAAATCAATATCAAGCTGAACAATAACAAATTGTCCCGCTTTCCGGTTCTTTGCAATTTCCGGCGCTGTAACACGCAGATAAAAAACATCTTTTGAAAATTGCTTTTTCTCTAAGATAGTGTGCATGATTACTCCTCAGTTTATCTTCGGTAAAACTGACTTTCAGGCTTTTGTTAAAAATCAGGCAGAGTTTTAGCAGAAGCCTTTCTTCTTTTTCAGTATACCGGAGCATCAATCCAAATGCAACAACAAAAAGCCGTTAATCGAGAAACTATTATCTAACCATACGCTCTTTGAAGGGGAAGCTGTCAACGCTCTGCATTGGGGGAGGTGATTGCGCTACCCCACCTTCTGATACTATTCTTCCATGTAAATTTTCTCTTGCAGTCTCTTCCTTTCCGTGTTATAATCAACGTTATGCCAAATTTACCATAAAAACCAGCCGGTATTTGCGGTAAATTCGCATAAAGAGCTATGCTTTTATAGCTTATGGGAAGAAATACTTACATCTACTGCGTCGCATTGCCGAAAGCGTACTCCCTTGTATCTACACCCGCTATTTTCAAAAGTTATTATTCTATAATTGATACAAAAATACAAACGGCATTCGTGCCGCTACTGAAACGAGCTCTCGATGTATCAGTACCGGCATGGAGGTCAGTTATTCTACACAGCAGCGAGCGTGCAACGTAAACTCGCCGTTAGAACGCCCAAAGATGGGCGGAGGATAAATTAGCGGCAAGTTTTAAGACAAAACTTGTTTTCTGCCGATGTAATAGGAGAGGCACAATGAAAAAGCGTTTTTCTCTTCGCTACAAACTTATTCTTATTTTTGGCTTATTGATTGCAATAGCATCCCTTGTTGAAGGATTCCTTGCGGTCAAAACAGCGCGTAAAGCCGTAACGGAAAAAGTTGAAATACAGTTAACAGACAAAGCAACGGATACTGCTGAAATTGTAGATGGACGCATACGTGCTTTTTTTCAATTTCTCGAAGGCTTGTCTCGTATACCGCTATTACGAGATAGTACTTTGACGTATAACGAAAAAACAAAAATGCTTGCCAAAGAAGCAGCGATGAACCGGCTTATTGAATTTTTCGGTATATGTGATTTACAGGGAAATAGATATGCAAATGACGGTACGGTTACCAACATCCGCGATCGGGATGTATTTCAATCAGCATCACAAGGTAACAATTTTGTTGCTGAACCGCGTATTTCGCGTACCACAAAAAAACTGCAAATGGTTTTTGCAGTGCCTATTTATGACGATAACCGGAATGTTATCGGTGTCCTAACAGCCGGAGTGCCCGGAACCGCATTATCAGATGATATTGCTGATATTGTAGTAGGAAAAACCGGCATCTGTTATATTATAGGACTAACCGGTACGACTATTGCAGACAGAGATAAAAGCTTGGTTAATCAGCAAGTCAATATAGCAGAAGCTGCAAAAACAGATGCATCACTACAATCTCTTGCAAATTTTGAAACAATGGCCTGCTCTTCTCAAACTTCTGCAATCGGATTCTATACGTGGTCCGGAGTTCAAAAAATTGCTTCTTTCAGTAAGATGAAAACGACCGGATGGACTGTAATAGTAAATGCCCCTGTACATGAATTTTTAGGAACAGTTGATGGCTTAAAAAAATCACTCGCTATTACCGGTGTTCTTATTCTAATAAGTACGCTTATTATTGTTGTGATTGTAGCATTCCGTATTGTTAAACCTATTAATAGTATAGTAACAGCTCTTAAAAATATTGCACAAGGTGAAGGTGATTTAACCGTCCGCCTGCCGTTGATCGGCAACGATGAAGTAACGGATTTATCAAAATATTTTAATGAAACTATTACAAAAATCGGTACATCCATCCGGCAAGTCGGCATCAACAGTACAACAATGGAAGAAATCGGCAATGAACTTGCCTCCAATATGACGGAAACCGCTAGCGCCGTGCACCAGATAAGCGCAAACATCGATGGCGTTAAGCAGCAGGCAATGACCCAAGCGGCAAGTGTTACCGAAACGGCGGCAACCATCGAGGAAATTGTCCGCACCATTAAGCAGCTGAATAACAGCATCGAAACACAAGCAGCGAGCGTTGCGCAATCGTCTTCTTCCGTAGAGGAAATGGTAGCAAACATCGATTCTATCGGACAGACGCTCGGTAAAACCGATGAGGTTATCAAAAACCTGACAACGGCTACCGGCGATGGCAAGGAGACGCTTGTAACCTCCAACAGCGTAACGCAGAAGATAGCCGAAGAATCAGGGGCGCTGATGGAAGCATCGAGTGTTATTCAGCATATCGCAAGTCAGACAAATTTGCTTGCAATGAACGCTGCTATCGAAGCGGCTCATGCAGGTGAAGCGGGTAAGGGCTTTGCCGTTGTTGCTGACGAAATCCGTAAGCTCGCAGAAGAATCCTCAATGCAAGGTAAGACCATTACCGCGACCCTTAAAACCTTATCAGGCGAAATTGAAAGCCTCTCCGCTTCGTCAAAAACGGTGGAAGCAAAGTTCAACGCAATTTTCACGCTTGCTGAACAGGTAAAAGAAATGAGCGCACGCCTGACGGAGGCAATGCGCGAACAGGAAAACGGCAGCAAGGAAGTGCTTACAGCGATTAAGGATATCAACACGATAACGGTAGAAGTACAGGCTGGCTCTGAAGAAATGCTGAAAGGCGGGGAAAGTGTTGCACGGGAAATGCGGAAACTGGACGATCTTACCCGCATCATTACCGAAAGCATGAATGAAATGGCTTCCGGCGCCGTGCAGATTAACAATGCGGTACAGGAAGTGAGCGAGATTACGCAGAAGAATAAGCGGAGTATTCAAAACCTTGCAGAGGAAGTCTCGAAATTTAAAGTCTAGTCTTTTGCAGTTCTTTCGGTGGGCGCAAGTTTTATATCGCTTTCGATACCAATCTCTACCTGAATCAGCGTCTCATAGGCGACGGCAGTATTTTGCAGCCATGCGCGTAAGTCCGCTTCTTCACTATTCTGAAAAAGACACGCAAAACCGCATCCCGCTTTTAAAAAAGCCGGTATTGGAATGAGCTTTGCTTCGATAGACTGCGCTTTAATGCAGGAATCACAGGCGAGCGCATCGCTTGTCGTCGAAAACGTTACAACATAGTGCATATTATTCTTTCCGCTCCCGTACTAATTCTAAAAAGGCTTCTATTCTGGTTGCAAACTGACCGGCATCTTCCTGCGAATAATCGGATTCAAGATGAATGTACGGTAATCCTTTTTGCATAACGTATTTACCGATGGTATGGCTTTCCAAGTTGAATGTATGACAGGCGACAAGCGTACATTCGATAACCGCATCAGCTTTGTAATGCTCGATAAGGTAGTCAAGGTCTTTAAACCGTCCGGGATTCGGGCTCATAACGGAACAGTTCGTTTTAAGATATTTTTCGGCTATCGCTTCGATCGGATCGCGAGCAGGGTCTTCGTCTACCATTTCCATGTGCGTGCGGATGCCGGAACAGCTGTCGTAACCGACAATAACCGCCCCCAATGTCTCAATTTGGGCAAGCACCTTTTCCTTTACGCCTCCTAAAGGGCATCCGGTAACGAGAATGCGGGGACGCGTATCGGTTGTCCCTTTTAGATTTTTTTCCCAATGATCTTGTATTTCTCTTGTCCGGTTCACGATTTCCAAATTCTTTTTTTCAACATCATACTGAAAACCGAAAGCCTCTTTTACATTGAATTGCTCCAAACCGGAAATGGGTGAAGGATCCAGCGCTGAAAGTTCAAAGAATCCGATAAGGTTTCTTCTTTCCTGATTACAGTCTTTGATAGCTTTACGTAAATCGGCTTCGCTTATCGTAATACCGTAAAAATCTTCGATTTTTGTTTTAAGTTTTCTTACTTCGTCCGCCCAAAACGGGTAGGCTTTCGGGTCAAGGTTGTTTTGAGGTAGGTGCATGACATGGGTCGGTTTTATATCGTTTAAAAGCTCGAACATCTTTTTTTTACCGTCGCATGTTGTTTCTCCGATGATAAAGTCAGAAAAATAGAAAAAAGGGCAGGTATCGGTTATTGCATGTCCGTAAGAGGCTTTGATAAGCGGACACAGGTTTTTAGGTAAATCCCGCTCGGCGGCGCTGATAGGCTTTTCGCTCGTTGCGCATAATGAAACAGGTACGGCGTCCGCCGCATATATCAGCTCGGTCGGGACATAGGAGCAATAAAGCCCGACAACGCGGCCGCCTTCATCTTTTACTTTCTTTAAAGCTAAAAATTTTTGTTGCTGCGCTTCCGCTAAGCTGTCAAATCCCTTTGGTAAATCGTTTATACTTTTCATAAGTTCCTCCATGGATGATCAGCGAAATGAGTACATGTATACCCTCTTATTTATTATCATATATTATAATTCATCATAAAAAAGTGCAATATAATGATCGTCAAAACACACGATAACCGTATCGGAAGCGAAAGCTCCGCATAACGGGAGACCATCAAGTTTTATCAAAAACTGCCGATAAATGAGCTATGAGTTTTTCCGAGCTTATGCGGTTACTAAAGAATGTCATTATTGCCCCTGAGGTTATTTTTATCGGTATTCTGTTGTTCTTATATTTAAAGCTGGTATTTTATGTTATTCGATACCGAAAACAAACGCTATCGGTTGAAAGCAGAATACGGCGTAATCTCAAAAAACCGGTGCAATCCGAAACAAATACGGAAGCGCCTGCTGCCGAAGCATAGAGTGCAATTACACTGTTTTAATCTTAAAACTTAACCGCTGAATAGGCGATGCGCCGTACTGCTGAATGAGCGAACGGTGAAGCGCTGTTCCGTAGCCTTTATGCAGATCATATCGATAAACCGGATACTGCGTATGATAGGCACACATCCGGTGATCCCGCTCTGTTTTTGCTAAAATTGATGCAGCCATAACACAAGGGTACCGCGCATCGGCTTTCGGTTCTGCGATGACTTGATACCCCCCGTCTATAGCAGGCCGTTGATTCCCGTCTACAATAACCGTCAAATCTTCGCCGTTTTTCCGATCCGCAGGTTTTGCCCATATTCCCTCAAAAGCTTTTTTCATTGCCGATAGTGTTGCCTGCAAAATGTTTATTGAATCGATGCGCTCATGCGATTCCCATGCGATATGCCAAAATAAGGCTTGCTGCATGATAACGGTTCGGGCTTCTTCCCGCTTTTTAGGAGATAATTTTTTTGAATCGTTTAAAATCGAGGTATCAAAAGAATCCGGTAAAATAACGGCAGCAGCATACACGGGCCCTGCAAGAGCGCCTCGTCCTGCCTCATCAATACCGCATAGCATATTAACGCTTTTCAACAGTGTGCACAAAACCGTGCAGTTCCGGCTGTGCAATCAATTCAACTTTTGATTGCGTATCAGCTATGAATGCCGCATCGGATAGTTCGTCTGCCGGGGCTTTATTGGTACAGGTAAGCGCATCGGCTTGTATGGTTGAATGCCGAAGAACCGCTATGCGGCCTGCATATTCACTCATAACCGTACAATTAGTATGCACCAGTGAACAGGAGCTATTAGTCAGAGAAAACAGAACAGCGGTTTTTCCTTGTGCCGTACATACGGATCTGTCTACTTCTAAGACGCTTTTATCAGCTCGAATTAACAGCGCAGGAGCTGTTTGAACGGATGCTAATTTTGTATCGCGGCATGAAAACGTACTGTTCCGCAAAATTACTGCTTCGCTTCCTTCCCGCACGGAAATATCAACGGAGCGGAGCGTAACCGTACCGTCTGAGCCGTAAATAATCGGTACGGTTCTCGGTTCGGTCGGCTTTTCAGTACGTGAAATTCGGCAATTTTCAATCTCCAAGGACGTATGATCGATAATGAATCCGGCATTGTCGCCGAACATAATACGGGGATTGTTTTTCCCTATTATTTTAACCGGCACAGCTAGGAATACTGCTTCCTCTTCTTTTAAATCTGAATCGATATGAATAACAGTCGGTTCTTTCGCCGTTTCTGTGCGTTGACGTTTACGGTTGTCCGTATTGAGGAAGAGCATTGCTTGTTCAAGCGAACTGAATGGGTGTTGTTCCGTTCCATTTTGCTGACTGCGTGTTTTCTGCGCATTTATATAGATATGCCGTTCACCGGCAGAAACGGAGCAAAGATAGATACAAATATAAGCAAAGAACAGTAAATACCGCTTAATACCGACACTCCTTATATAATACCCTGAAACGTTTCGCGTAATTCGGGATACAGTGAAAAATAATGTTTTTCCAGTTCATCAGGCGTTAGACCGAGCAGCTCATGACTGAGATAATGAATCCATAAACTGTCATCTCCGTCATTAATATCGTGTTTCTTGCACCAATAATCAGGCTGAATAGCTTCATGCTGCGTTTTGCTGCCGTGAAAAACTTTATAATCATAAACGGCTATTTTAATATCGCTGCGGGGAATGCCTTTTTCAAGAAAAACCGATACGAGGTAATTCATAGTAGCGCCGCTATCAAAGATATCATCAACCAGCAGAATTTTATCACCGCTTCGTAAATATTCGGGAGGATACGTCCAGCCGTCAACGATCATCTTTGTTTGCTCATTACGATCGGAATACGAGTGAGCAACAACGGCTGCATAGAGCATCGGAGAACCGGTTTTATTTACCAGCTTAAACCATTCGTGAATTGCATTTCCTAAATAAGCGCCGCCCCGTAATGAAGTATACAGGATATTCGGAATAAAACCGTCATCCCAAATCCTGCGGGCGAGCTGAAATCCGCCATTGCGGATAGCGTCATAGGGTATAAATTGCTTATGCATACGATGTTCCTTTTTCGATAAAATAATCGGAAAGAATAAAATAAGCGGAAAGGATCGGCAAACGCTTATCGTAACTTCCCAATCGCTCAGCTGCCCGATAAAAGGCAACAGACGTTTTATCGGTTTAGTATATCGATTCTCTTTGCTTTGTTCAATATCGCGTATTGCATCTCATTAGATAGCAAAGGCATCGGAACCGCCATCGATAGCGGTTAAAAGATAAAACCGCTAAGGGCGCAGAGAAAGGTAGAGTTTTTTAGCCGTTTCTGCATCAGCCGAAACATCGCTTCTGTATGGAACCAGCGGCATCCGTGCCTGAGAACGGAAAAAGAAGAACTGGAGGCAATCAGTAATTTATAATGCGTTTTACCTGACACTATACTGTACTACCGTCCTTCTTTTTGATACAGTAGCGCCCGATAAGGATTATCTCATTGAAATATTTTATTGAAACGTACGGATGCCAGATGAATTTTGCCGAATCCGCTGCCCTTCAACAACTGTTAAAAAAGCGCGGCTGGACGGAAGGCAGCATTGACGACTGCGATATACTGATTATCAATACCTGTTCCGTGCGGATTACCGCCGAAACACGAGTGTTCGGACGGCTCGGTCTTTTTTCAGCGATGAAAAAAAAGCGGCATTTTTCACTTCTTTTGATGGGCTGTATGGCGCAGCGGCTGCATGATAGTATAAAAAAAGACTTCCCCCAGCTTGATTATGTAGTCGGCATGTTTGAGCGGGAACAGTTCTCCGCTATTTTTGAATCGATCGAACGAAAACAGACCTGGGAAGCCTCAGCTGCTGCAATGCCGCTGCATGCCGCTGCCGTTTCATCCGGAGCGGAAACGGATAATAGCCCTCGTTATCATTTTTCAAACTGTTCATACACGGAAGGTGCATTTCAGAGCTTTGTTCCGATTATGAACGGCTGTAATAACTTTTGCACTTACTGTATTGTCCCCTACATCCGCGGACGCGAAATCTCCCGCCCTCCGCAAGATATTCTATCTGAAATTGTATTCTTAGCGGGTAAAGGCGTGCGGGAAATCACACTGCTTGGACAAAACGTCAACTCCTATTGCGGACAGGATCCGCTTTCCGGTAAACCGGTGCTTTTTCCCGCCTTATTACGGCAAGCGGCTTCCGTCTGCCGTGAACACGATACCATCCGCTGGATCCGCTTTTTGTCTAATCATCCTAAGGATATTTCCGATGAAGTAATTACCGCCATGGCGGAAGAAAAGCGGATTTGCAAGGCCTTGCACTTGCCGGTGCAGCACGGCTCGGATAAGATTTTAGCGCGTATGAACCGGCGTTATACAAGGGCGGATTATCTCCGTCTCGTTGAAAAACTGCGCAGCAAGATGCCGGACATCGTATTGACAACCGATATTCTTATCGGTTTTCCGGGAGAAAGCCCCGAAGATTTTGAGCAGACCTTACAGCTTATGCGGGAAGTTCGCTTTGATTCGGCTTTTATGTATCATTATAACCCGCGGGAAGGGACTAAGGCGTACGAATTTTCCGACCGTATCCCCGATGCTGTCCGGCTTGGCCGTCTCCAGCAAGTCATTGATTTGCAAATGCGGATTACTGAAGAAAAAATGCGGAGCCGTTTAGGAACGGTTACGGAGATTCTCATCGAATCTCATTCCCGCGATAATCCCGATGAGCTTTTCGGTCATACGGAGCAGGGAGAAATGACCGTTCTTACTGAAAAATGCGATGCAAAATATATTGGACATTTTATGCAAGTTCAATTACAATCCATAAAAGGAAAGACCTTTCGCGCAATTCCTATACATAAGGAGGATATGTCATAATATGCCTGCTAAATTATTTTATTTTATCGGCGTTATACTGATACTCGTACTGTTTATTGCGTTTAATCTTCATAACCGCTGCGATATTTCATTCGTTTTTCACGTATTTAAAGATGTCCCTATTTACCTCAGTCTCTTGTTTTCGTTCCTGCTGGGAAATATTGCGGTGCTGCCCTTCCTCATCAGCAGCCGGCATAAAATGAAAAAGGCAGAAAAACAAGCGGCTGTGTACCCTGATGTCGAAAATGTTGAACTCAAGGGAGAAAAACGAGGCTGGTTCGGTAAGAAAAGAAACACTGAAAATACCGGAGCTGCAAAAACGGATGTCTAAACGGCGTAACCGGTTGTTACAAAAACGTTTTTTTGTTTTTCTGCTTTTCTATGCATCATTTTGGGCAGCAATAGCGGAAAGTGCGCTGCTGCCGGCCGTTAAAGCGCTTGCAGAAAAAGCTTTTGCGCAGAAAAACACCGCAGCGGTAAGCGCAGTGTTTCAAAAAGGAATAGACTCCTTGCCGCAGCAGCAAGCGCAATGCCAAGCGCTGCGCCTATGGGCTGACTATGAAACCCATGCGGGCGCTTACAGTGAAGCAGCCTCACACTACCGGCAGGCGGCAAAACTGTGTTCCGATAATGAGTTACTGCTCCATGCAATAAAGGCGCAGCTCTGCGGCGGGGATTTTGAGGCAGCGCGGCGTTCACTAAAAGAGATTTTTGCTTTGCTGCCTCAAACCGAAGCAGACCGGCGCTATCGGACAGCAGCCGTATATACTGCATGGCTGTTGCTTGCAGAAGATACCGCCACCCGTGCGATACCGCTTTTAAAGCGCTATGCGGAAATGCAGGCTTTTGCAGAGTATCATCCTGCACTGCTTTTTACCCTGTGGTGGGCAGATGCCGATGAGAATGCAAAAAGACGGCTATTGCAGGAGTTTCCCAATAGTATCGAAGCAAAGACGGTTCGCGGAGAATCGGCTGTAGCCCCATCCGTTTTCTGGTATTTTATGCCTAAGACAGAGCGCGCTTTTCAGCCGCTTTCAGGTATCGGCTCTACGAATATGCCGGATGCTCAACCGGCAGGCGGCGTTCCGTTTCACGATACCGTGCGTCAAAGTGAACAAGTCCGGCAGCCGGCATACTATCAGCTTGGCTTTTATCGGACAAAAAGCTATGCCGAGAACCTTGCTGCCGAGTTACGGAAAAAGCATTTTATTCCAATTATAAAAGAAGAGATACGGCCGAGCGGAACCCTGTATTTTGCGGTTCTTGTTGAAGAAAATAGGGACGGAGATATCGGTCTTCGGTTAAGAGATGCAGGTTATGAAGCCTTTCCGGTTTTTCCGTGATTTCGGCATAGAGCTGTTAGCGGCTCATCTTATTTTCCTCCTGATTTTTTCCGGTTGTGTTTCGCTGCAGCAGCAGGAACAGACAGTCGGCATTCAGTATACCGAAACGGTAAATACGGAAACGGTTTTTGACGAAGCAAGCCGTATGCAAGTTGATAGAATATTTCCCATCCCGTTAGAGATATATGATGAAGGTATTTTACCGAATAATTATATTTCTTTCGTTGCGTATAAAGAACAGGCAAAACTGTATTTTCTTGCTAAGAATCTCCGTTCTTTCGATTTATATCTCAACAATGTAAAATTATCGGCGCAGCAGCTCTGTACCGGTACGCCGGTTTGTTTTGATGCCTCCCGCTATGTGCAAAATGGGGTCAATGTTCTGTATATAGCAGGCCTAACGCCTGAAACAGAGGATCCGGCGGAAAATAGAAAACCCTTCTTGCAAGTAAAAATCCCCTATCCGGTTGTACTCCCTGCGCAAATCGGCGGTACGGAGGCGGATTATTCGATCGAGGCGCTGAATTTGGTAGATCAGCTGCTGGCAGCGGAAACAGCGCACGGCTTTCCGGGCGCCCAACTGGTTGTCGTAAAAAACGGCCGAATGATCAAAAACACTGCATACGGGACAATAAATAGTGTAGACGGTTCCGGGCACAGCCTTGAAAAGCCGCTGCCGGTAACTACTCATACGCTTTTTGATATTGCAAGCAATACAAAAATATATGCGGCAACGTTTGCAATTCAAAAATTAATTTCGGAAGAACAGCTTTTTCTGACGGATACGGTACATCAATTTTTCCCTGATTTCGTTGATGGAAAAAAAGATAGCATTAAAGGAAAAGAACTCATTACCGTTTTTGATCTGCTTACGCACCAGTCCGGCTTTCCTGCCGGCGGTAATTATGCAAAAAAAATTGAAAAGCTCAAGGTTTCTGTCAGAAAACAAAAAACAGACCGGCAGCACACGTTTGATTTTATCATGAAAACGCCTTTAGCGTACGCGCCCCGCTCGAAGTTTATTTACTCCGATATTAATTTTATGCTTTTAACCTATATTATTGAAAAAATAACCGGTATGCCGCTGGATGCTTATGTGCAAGAATCCTTTTATGCTCCGCTCAAGCTGGATCGTATTTGTTTTAAACCTCTGGAAAAGGGTTTTCAGATGGATGAGATCGCCGCTACGGAGATAGCCGCAAAGCCGCGCGGTAAAACAGCCAATCGGGGTATAAAAACGCAGCCGGTGCATGGCGTAGTTCATGACTATGATGCCTATGTTGCGATGGAACAGGTGAGCGGACATGCAGGGCTTTTTACCAATGCGGAAACGCTTGCAGTATTGGCGCAGATAATGCTGAATAACGGCGGGTACGGCTCTCAGCGTTTTTTTGCCCCGTCAGTAACCGGATTTTTCACTGCTCAGCATACGCTTGTTTCGAGCATGGGACTCGGGTGGCGGCGGCAGGGTAAAAAAGCATATACATGGGCATTTTCACCGTTTGCTTCGGAAAACACGTTCGGCCATACCGGTTGGACGGGAACTCTGACTCTTATTGATCCGGAGGAACACCTCATCATTATTTTGCTCACCAATGCAAAGAATACCCTGCCGCCTTCAAGTTCCCGAAGAGGGCGGCTTGAAGGCGACTACTATTTGGCAAAACGCTACGGGCCGATTGCAACACTCATTTACGAAGCGTTTCACAACCCGCCGCCGTCAAAGTTGGATGGTATACTGATGGAACTCGCCGAACAAAAATATAAAATGCTTGTTGAAATAGAAGCGTTCCAAAATAAGGGCTATATCGGCGATTTAACGGCAATTATGGAGACGATAAAAAAACGTTCTGCGCATTCCGAGCTATTACAAACCTTTTTGAAAAGTGATACCGCACAAAGAATAGAAGCTGCGGTTAGTATGTGAGATACGAAAAAACAGTCTCAATCGCTCAATCCGCTGCTCTTTGCTTTTAATTATCAAATTAAAAAAGAGCAGCCGAATGAAAGTGTTACCGGATTGGTCTATCCTACCAATCCCGACCGTTCAATACCTTGCACAAACTTACGCTGGACAATGAGGTACAATATCACAAGCGGTAAAAATAAGAGGATGGAAGCTGTCCTTGAAATTGCTGCTTCATAAACCGGACTTTGCCGTAAAAAAGTGAATGACGGCGGTATCAATTTTGAAGCCGAGTTTAAGGCTTGATCTATAGCGGCAGACACGCGGGTAAATGAAAGCATCAGGTGTTTCACATTCGTATTATCAAATAAATTGGTAAAGTAGGAATCGTTCCAGTTCCATACAAAAGATAGTACACCCACCGTAATCATCCCCGCTCCGGAGGACGGCAGTACGATATGCGTGAAAGTACGGATAAATCCGGCTCCGTCGATATACGCTGCTTCTTCCAACGCTTTCGGCAATCCGCGGAAGGTTTGCCGGAAAATATAAACAAAAAGCCCGCCTTTTAACCCCATACCGGTAGCCGCCATAATATAAATCGATAAAGGCGTATTCAAAAGATTAAGATGATTGCCGGTTAACAGATAAAAAATGCCGAAAATATCAAAATCTTTAAAATAAAGGTATTGCGGCAGCATAAAGGTTGTAGCAGGTACTAAAATCGTTAAAACAACGCAGCCGAACAGAAGCTCGCGAAAGCGGAACTTGAGGCGGGCAAAGGCGTATCCTGCCATTGAGGAACAGATAATCTGCAAAAAAGTAATAATGGCGGTATGCAGAAAAGTAAAAGGTAACGCCGTTTTATAATTGAGTATGAGCCCCGCAACATACCAGTTTTCGACGGAGATACGGGTCGGAATCCACACTGATGTGGCAAGACCGAGATCGCCGGGATGGGTAAAACTGGTAGAAAGGTTTTGCAGAATAGGCGCCAAAATGAGATAGGTCAGCCCGATTATCAGCAGGTACCGGAAAAAGGCGAGAATAATACTCAGCAAATATTTTTTCAGCAATGAATAAGAACGCTTACTATTCATGGTAGAACACCACCTTTCGTAAAGATCCTACAAAAATAAGAATGACAATGATATTTACTATAAGATAGATACAACTCATCGCCGCACTCAATCCGTATTTTGATTGCTGAAAGGCAATCTTATACATCGTCTTAACGACATCGGTACGCATGAATAAATCCGCTAAGGTATAAACCGTACAGGTTAAAATCATCGGCGAAAGCATTGAGACCGTAACCTTCCAAAATGTTTCGTAGCCGGTCGCTCCCTCAATTTTTGCCACCTCATACAGTGCCGGAGGAATACCCTGTAACGCACCGAGGAAAATCAGTATTTGAATACCGCTGAGCGAGACTATTTCAAAAATATTATTGACTGCGGAAACGATATAACTTACAAACATATCGCTGCCGCTGATATTAAAGACGATGCTTGCAATCATTTCCGCTCCGAATAATTGCTCGGACTGCGACGGATCGGCCATCACTTGTACGGAAAGATTGCTTGCCCGTTTCACCAACAGCCCTGTTGCCATAATGATTGGAATAAAAAACACGCCCCGTACAAAGGTTCTTCCGAAAAACTCACCGTTTGCCAGTATCGCGCATAAAAGTGAAAACACAATGACCAACGGCGTATACAAAATTACCTGAATGCACGCATTCGTTAGGTCTTTGTTGAACGCAGGATCAATCGTCAACGCTGTTTTAAAGTTTTCCAGCCCAAGAAATTGAAAGTGTAAACCGCCTTGAGGATTTATGGCAACATCGTGCACACTGTATACCAAGACCTGAAAAAACGGCACGGCAAAAAAAAGCAGAAATCCTATAATCCAGGGAGCGGCAAACATCACTCCCCAGAATGCAGTCTTTTGCGTAAAGGATAAGCGGTAATACCATCCTTTTTTTAAGGATTGAGCTGATGTCGTTTCCATTGCAATACCTCGTTTTCGTTATTAATGAAGTATACCGTAGTTTTATTCGTCTGTCAAACTTAAAGCGATCTTTGTAATGGCTGCCGGTATGATAAAACGTTTCTCAACAGCTCTTTGCTTATAGACTTATTTTTGTTATAGTGGACCTCTTGAATACAAGGAATACTATGCCTGCGACAAAACACATCGGCTTTATTGCCGAACGGGCAAAACATTTACAGCTTGCAGCGCTTTCCATTGCTCACGGAATGCAGTCGGGGAGTTTCCGCAGCCATTTCCGCGGAAGAGGCATTGAGTTTGATTCGCTTCGCGAATATGAACAGGGGGATGACGTCCGCAGTATCGATTGGAATTTAATGGCGCGCAGCGGAAAAACCTTTGTTAAACTGTATCGGGAAGAACGGGATTTACGGCTTTTTTTAGTCGCAGATGTTTCGGCATCTATGGGCAGTGCCGAGACCATCGCCGCGCCGCTGCAAAAACTTCTGGAAACAGCCGCACTGATTACCTTTGCAGCGGAACATCTGCACAGCTATCTCGGTATGCTTGCTTTTGACGGTAAAATCTTGCAAGCGCTCACGCCTCAGCGCGGAAAGGATTCCGGCTTGCACCTATTGAGCGCTCTCGAGCGGACGGCGGTAAACGGATGCAAAAACCGGGGCACTGCACTTGCTCATGCGCTTGAGACCGCTGCAAAGCTATTGCGTCAGCGGACACTTATCATCGTATTATCCGATTTTAAGGTCGAAGGCTATGACAAGCCGCTTGGTTTTCTTACCCAGCGGCATGATGTTGCAGCGGTGCGCATTACAGCGCCTTATGACGAAACCTTGCCCGCTGCCGGTGTTATCAAGTTTGCCGACCCTGAAACGGGACTGGAACGGCTGTTACCCACAAGTTCGCGGGAATTTCAGCAGATGAGGAAGCGGCAAGCGGCAGAATCAATCGTCCAATGGAAAAACACCTGCATCCGGTGCGGGGCATTTCCGGCAGTGATACCGTATAACGGTGATGCAGTGCGCATACTAAATCAATTTTTCTTAACAGGTAAGTACGGTTCACAATCAGTCAGCCGCTCTTACCGTACGGGTATTGTACAATGAATGATATTCTCATTCCTCATGATGTGTTTGTCGGCGATACTGCGCAATTCTTTTTTTTCCTATCCGAAAAAGAAGGCGCCGCTCTGCAAGCGCGTTACACCGGCAATAACATGACGATTCCGCTTACCGGCTTGATACAAAATGAGGAGATGACCGTTAAAGAGATACGCATCATCGTCAGAGAAAAAACTCAGTATCTTCTTATTACTTTTGTGCCGTGGGAGACGGGCAGCATTTCTTTTCCCTCCTTATCATTTTTAAAACTGGAAAGAGCGCTGCCTGCCATAAAGGTGCTATCGGTACTTGACCAAAAAGAAGCGGTAACGCTCCAACCGCCTAAGCCGCCGCTGCTGATACCGGGAACGGATTCTTTGCTGTATGGGGCGGTGATAAGCGGCGTCGGGTGCCTTACGCTGCTGGGACTCGGCGGGTGGTTTCTATTCCGTAAATTTATTAAAAAACGTCCGCCGAATTCCGCCCGGAAGCGGATGAGTATGCTGCGGAAGCGGTTAAAGCAGCTGCATAAGGAAGCGCGTAAGATACAGCAAAAGGTATCCGCGCCGAAACCCGCCAATACCGGCATGCAAAAAGAGCTTGACACTGCAATCCGCCGCTGGTACGGCGCTCTTGATTACGCGCTCCGCGAATATGTGTATGCGCTGTGCGCCGAAAATCATCCCGAACCGGAACGGATAAGTATGCAGTATTTTTCCAGCGCTACCTATACCGAACTGGGTGATTCTCTTGCAGCGCTCTTTGCCCCGAATCGGAATATTCCCGATTTGTTTTCTATTTTTTATGCTATGCTGGAAAAACAACGCTTTGCAGGCTCCGGGGCAGATTTGATCAGAGACTATGCCGCAGGAGCGCGGGACATCATGCAAAAGATTTCCTATATCACTAATAAAACCGAAAAAGAATATGCAGCAATTTCAAAATCTACGAAGCGCCCATAGTCAACTCCGCCGGTCTTCAAATTATAGTATCCTTACGCCTTTTTTTTACTTTATTGAACCGTCTACCATACCCTTAATAATATACCGCTGTGCAAGTAAATAGAGGATAATAACCGGCAGCATTGCAATTAAGGTTGAAGTAAGAATTAAATCCCATTGCTTTAAATAAGAACCGGCAAACACTGTGATAGCAAGCGGCAGGGTCTGCACCGCACCGTTTGAACTCAATACCAGCAACGGCAAAAGATAGTCGTTCCATATCCAAATACCATTCAGAATAAGTACAGTAACAATAATAGGTTGCAAGAGCGGAAAGACGATTCTAAAGAAAATTGCACCGTATGGGCAGCCGTCTATAGTTGCTGCCTCTTCCAACTCATAGGGGATATTCTTGATAAAGCCGTGGAAAACAAAAATCGAAAGCGGACAGCCGAAGCCAAGATAAGCAAATACGATACCGCGCATTGTACCCAACAAGGGTAAATGCATAAATTCACCCATTATTCGCATCCACCGTACCATTGGATACATGAGTACCTGAAATGGAATAACCATAACCATCACAAAGAGCATAAATACAATCCGTGAAATACGGCTATCATTCCGCACTAAAACCCATGCGCACATAGATGAAAAAATAACAATAACGGCAAGCGTGATAATCGTAATAGCGCTGCTGTCAAAAAATGCAGAAATATAATTTACACTTTCGTTGGTAAAAATAGCTTTCACGTTTGCAAAAAGCTGTCCCCACGATTCCGGCATCCCCATTGCGTTATTGATAATCTCTTTTGAGGTCTTTGCGGAATTGAGAATAACCATGCCGAACGGAAACATAAAAAGAACAAAAAATAAAAGCACTACAATACTGATTATTGGATGCTGTATAGATTTATGGTGTTTCATCACATTTCCACCTCTTTACGTTTATTTACAGACACTTGAATAGCGGAAATCACTGCAAGTACAGCAAATAAAACTACAGCCTTTGCTTGAGCCTCTGCCATGCGGTTTGCCGTTGCCGTATCAAAAATATTCATTGCCAGAAGCTGACTTGCCTTAATCGGCGTATCCATGAACCGGGTCGCAGGGCCTCCGGTTGTCAGCGTTAAATTCATATCGAATTGCTTAAACGAAGAAGTCAACGTTAAGAAAAGCGAAATAGTAAACGCATTTGCCATCATCGGAATGATAATATGGAATATCCGTCTGATGTAATTTGCACCGTCTATTTGCGCTGCTTCCAAAAGCGAATCGGGAATACTTTGAATAGCAGCTACAAATATCAGCATGATATATCCGGAATATTGCCAAGTATTGACAAACGACATAATCCAAATAACTGTTCCGGGACGGCTTAATAACGAAGACTGCAAAAACTCAATGTCAACGCTGTTCCCAATAGAAACAATAGCATTATTAAAAATAAATTGCCAAATATATCCCAGCACTATACCGCCGATAAGATACGGAATAAAAAAGCCTACGCGGTAAAAATTCCGAAATCTAATCTTTGACGTAACAAATAGCGAGAGCATAAAACTCACTACATTAACTAATATTAAATTGATCACTGTGTACAAAACAGTTATTAAAAACGAGTATATAAAATCAGGCGCTGTAAAGATCGTTTTAAAATGAGTAAGCCCCACAAATTTTACAGTATCACGGACACCGTTCCAATCTGTCATCGAATAGTATACACCGAAGCAAAATGGAATAATAATAATCATAATAAAAGCAAAAAGGCACGGAGTGCAAAAAAGGACATTAACAATAGGTTTTTCTTTCAGTTTCATAGAAAATTCTCATAATTAAAAGTAAGAAGGAAGTACCGGTTACAGACCATAGCTCTATCGCATAGGTTGTAAACCGGCACTGTTATTATTACTGCGGAATCCCTAAAACAAACACTTTCAGAGATTTCTGCTGGAACGATAATTACATATCCGGAAGAGACTTAATTGCCTTTTTCATATCCGCAACAAATTGATCAAAATTGTCAGGATTCTGTGCAAACAAGTCAAAGATCGGACCAAACACATTTTGACCGGCGCCGTCCGGCATCATCCCAAAGAATACACCGTAGTTGCCGCCGCGGGCATTTGCTGCCATCAGTGCACGGCTCAGTTTTCCTTCCGGTTCTAATTTGACAGACTTAAATGCGGGGATCATACCGGCAGATTTAACCATGTATGAATGACCTTCAGATGTTCCGGCAATAGAAGCTAAAAAGGCTTTTGCAGCTGCTGCATTCGGGCTCTTTGCATTTACACAATAAAAGCTTGGTGCAAATACATATAAACCTTTTTCTTCAGCATCCAAGAAAGCGAGGGGAGCATAGCCCATCTCGAAAGAAGCGCCCAGCTGCTTTAAGTTGGGATCAACCCAGTTTCCCTGATGAAGGAATGCGGTTTTGCCCTGTGCAAAGGAAGCAACTTGTTCATCATAACTGCCGTTTTGCAGAATTTTTTTATCAGCATATTTAAACAGCAGCTGTACATATTTTGCATACTGCATAAAG
>CAJPOL010000004.1 GCA_905372265.1 uncultured Treponema sp.
CTTCAATGCCTCGATTTTAAAGTTCTCATCGTACCGTTTCATTGCCTTTCCTCCTCTCTTTTTCGGCAATTTTGGCACTGCACTTTTATTATATCACTCCAAATACTAAAGAGTTTGTTAATCTCCAAGGTTCCATACAAAAACCTCAAGATACATTCCTTGCTTTAATTGGCAAAAATAAGGTTTACGGTTAGTTGGGTGCAGGGCATGTTCTCAACAAGAAGATGCCCTGCAAACTGAGTTCCGAACCGCTTCCTTGCATAAATACCGAACTGCCGCTATACTGAATACATCAACGGGAGTAGACCACCTGATGGAAAAAAGCATACAAGAAAACATTCGGCATATTACCGCACGGATTGAGACTGCTTGTAAAAAAGCAGGGCGGAGACCTGAAGAGGTGCAGCTGTTACTGGCAACAAAAACTATTGAACCGGAACGCATTCTGCAAGCTTTTGCATGCGGCTGTACCCTTATCGGCGAAAATAAAGTGCAGGAACTGCGCGACAAACATGCAGCGCTCGCGGCCGTTCCCCATACGGCGCATTTTATCGGTCATTTACAATCAAATAAAATAAAAGAAGCGGTACGGTATGCGCACTGTATTCAATCTGTTGATACTGTTGATATAGCGGAAAAACTGGAACAGCGGCTTGCGCAGGAAAACCGCTCACTTGATATACTGATTCAGGTCAATACGTCCTCAGAAGAAAGTAAGTTCGGCTGCGCACCTGAACAGGCCGATGCGCTTATCCGGGCAGCCGCTGCGTTGCCGCATCTGCGCATTAAAGGACTGATGACAATCGGACTGTTTTCCGGAGATGAAAAAAAAGTCCGCGAATGCTTCCGTTGCCTAAAGCAGATACAAACCCGCATAAGAGAAGCAGCAATCCCTGATGTCTCTATGGATATACTTTCGATGGGAATGTCGGGAGATTTGGAAATTGCGATTGAAGAAGGCGCAACATTGGTACGAGTCGGCACGGCAGTATTCGGAGAGCGTATATACCCCGACAGCCATTATTGGGATGAAAAGAAGACGCACTCATGAAAAAAACATATCTTTTTTTACTGGGACTGATTTTCTGCTCACATGCTGTCTTCGCCGATGGATTGACATATGTCCGGCCGAAGACCGCCATACTTGACATTGAACTTTCTCAGGTCAACCTCATCGTTGCCCCCCATGATGAAGACCGTATTGCCTACCGCTATGAACTTAAAGAAGGAAAAAAACTTTCCTGTGTCGAAACCTTTAAAACGCTTAGAATACGGGAATTGAAACCTGCCGAAGGAACACTCTATCTGTTTATTCCGAAAACAACGCTGCTTGAAAGCTGCAGCTTCCGGTCAACCCGTGCCGATATCAGCGCCGAGGGACTGCAAACGGTAAGGCTTTTAGTAACGGTAAATATCGGTTCGCTTTCTTTGAAAGAGTGCCGGCTTAAAACTGCGGTTATGAATCTTGCCCGCGGGAACATCCAGCTTACCAAGACGGAAATTGTACGGAGCTGCTCGATTGCCGTTACACAGGCGCACGGCTCAATCACATTCCCCCGCGAAGCTGAGCAATACCATCTTAACTATGTCCATAATGGAGGGACATTAACAATCGATTCAACGGAATATACGAAAAGCCCCGGAGAATACGGCAATCCGAAAGCAAAACGCGCCATCATGTTCTCGGGCGGAGTATCTACCATATCAATCGCATTTGCCAAAAAAGAAGAGCTTCCATAAAAACGGCTTCGTTCTGCCATCATTGACAGAGCCGGAGTTTCCCAAACTTTTCCTTGAGCATTGCTTCAACAATGGGCGGCACCATAGCTGAAACATCGCCGCCGAAGGCAGCGAGTTCTTTTATTGAACTTGAACGCAGTACAAAAAACTTCGGATCGGGAACTAAAAAAACCGTTTCAATTTGAGGATTAAGCCCCTTATTCATCATCGCAAGATCAAATTCATACGAAAAATCGGCGACATTCCGCACCCCGCGGATAAGGGCGTCCGCGCCAATGTTTCGTGCATAATCGACAATAAGCGAATCCCACACATGTACGGACACGTTTTTCCAATTTGCGGCCAATTCTTTCATGATGGCAAGGCGTTCGGAATCCGAAAAACAGTGCTGTTTGTTTTTATTGACGGCAATAACAACATGCACCTCCGAAAACAGCTTTTGTGCACGTTCAATAATATTCAAATGACCGTACGTAGGGGGATCAAAAGATCCGGCAAATACTGCTTTAACCATACTATATTCCTTTAATATACATACTTTCAGCCGTCTATCCGCAGTTTTTCGTAGGGCATACCGGTTAGCAGCTCGCAGACTCGTTTTGTTTCAGGAGTAACCTCATCTTTTTTACCTCCTGCATCAAGCCGTTCAATTTCTGCAAGTATGATTGCATGAGTCTTTGGCGTTACTTTAAACCGGAGAGCACATGCAATACCGGCAATTAACATGATGAGCGGCAGCAGTACGAAGAAAAAACGGACGCCTGTTAAGGTGCTTTCTTTTTGACGGGGCTTTTGCATCGCTCCGATACCGATATGAGCAAACTTAATTTCATCAAAAAACACTTTCAAGGCTAGCAAATCCTCACCCGACACAAAATCCTTCGGCTCCGTCTTGAGGTATTCCATGTCTTGGGTCATATACTGTAAATGCCAATTTCCATCCGGTAACTTTAGGTAGCACTTGTATAACGGTTCCGTCTCCCTGCCCTTTTCTGCACATAAAGCAAGCGCTTCATCAAATTGCGGCTGCGTTAATACGGACGGCACGGGATTTTTATAACCTATGCCTGCAAGCATGGCACCCAAAACGGTCATAACGATACCGCCGAGAAAGAGCTTACGGGTCAGCGACATTGCAGCGGAATAGGTTCCTGCCCTATTCCTGCCGGTTATCAGCCGGTCAATGTCAGACACAAAGGGTAGCAGCTGGTGCGGAATAAGGTTTCCGCCGGAGATACCGGCTCCCATGAGTATAACATTAAGTATCAAAAAGATATTCGGAGTATCCGGTTTTTGCAGACTCATCAGCAGCAGGCCTATTGCAAATGTCGTTAGCCCGATAATATATGCGGTGCCGTGTCCTTTTGTGGTTGCAACTTTATTATAAAAAGGCAGCATGACAATCATCATAATTAAAAGAGAGCCTTGCGCAATAATGAAAACGGATCCTTTATCAAGGTAATCGACAAAATAGAACAAAACCAGCGACATAAAGATATCAAGCGCACCATAGGAGCACACATACAGCGCGATATGAATGCGGCACGATTTATTTTTAAAAAGCGATAAAAAGTTTTTGATGAAAGAGCCCGCATACTGTTCCGTACGGGGCGGAGCAGGGAGCTCCCACGTGCCGAGATACAGCGTTATCCACGGCAGTGCAAATATGATACCGAATACGCAGCCCATAATAAAATACCCTTGCTTTGAACCGCCGTACGCATTGATAATCGGCTGTGCAAGGAGCCCCGCCAACAGGGTTGCAATAAAGGAAAACAAAAGCCGGTAGCTGTTCAGTTTATTCCGTTCCGAAAAATTAACAGTCATTTCAGCGCTCAGCGCGGCATAGGGTATGTATGAAACCGTTTGAACGGTAAAAAAGAGCAAATACGCGACTAAATAAAAAATGAATCTGCCGGTTTCGGAGGGAATATTGGTCGGCGCCCATATCAGCATAAAGCTGACGGCAATCGGCACAATAGAGACCAAGAACCATACCCGCCGTTTACCGAATCGGTTGTGCGGCGTATTATCTGCGATATATCCCATCATCGGGTCGGAAACTGCATCCCAGACTTTTCCCACAGCGGGAACGAGCCCCGCGATAATCGGATGCATTCCAATCACATTAACCAGATAATACATACAAAAAGTTGTTACTAAAAAAAAGGTTCCGCCGCCGTATAAATCCCCTGCGCCGTACGCAAGGTAAGCCTTTATTGTTAAAGGCCTCGGCTTTATCGTATCTGACATGCTATCTATTGTAGCGCAGAAATGGAACCGATGCAAATGTTTTTAAAAATGTAAGACTTGAATGTTTTGAGTAATACACCCATACTGCCACCATGCGATTATTGCCGCTTGTTACATTACTGCCGTTCTGTTTTTTGTCGTGTACGCGCGCCGAACTCAAAACACCGCCGCCTTTTCAGCGCATATCCGAGGATGCGCCGGAAGCGTCGGCCGGCCCTGCCGAACAGCCGCTCGTTCTTACTTTCGCCGGCGATCTGATGGCGCATGATGTAAATTTCAAAATGAAAGATTACCATTTAATATACGCCGATGTTCAGGATATGCTGCTAAAAGATGATTTAAGTTTTATCAATGTTGAAACGCCGGTCTGCGATTCGCTTCCCCTTTCGGGCTATCCGAGCTTTAATGTGCATACCGACTATCTACGGGCAGCGGTACATGCCGGTTTTGACGTTCTCGGTTTTGCAAATAATCATACGAACGATCACGGCAGTAAAGGCATTGACGGCAGCCTTGCCGCAATCCGTACCGTACAAAAAGAATACGCGGAACAAGAATCCGGTCATGGACGTACAATCTCCTTTTCCGGCTTAAAAGATACCGTAGACGAGAACCTGCGTATTACGGCCATCAACTATAAAGGGCGGACTATTCTTTTTTGCGCCGTTACCGAAATACTGAACTCGTATGATTCTTCAAAAAACCGGCTGTATTACAGTGCGCCCACAAAAGACGGCCGCGCCGCGCTTTTGCATTTTATCGAAAATGCCCGCCGAAACTACCGGTGCGATCTGTTTGTTCTCGGTCTCCACCTGTATGAACCGGAGTATATACGTACCGTTTCCGAAACAAAAAAGCAGTGGTTTAAACAGCTGGGAGAGGCGGGCGTTGATATTATTTGGGCGCATCATCCGCACGTTATGCAGACATGGGAAACGATTACCGTTAACCGGCCCGTTCACACGCCGGAACAATACCGCATGATTCATGCCCACCTCTCCGATAGCGCGGAAGCGCAGATAACCGAAACTCGAGACGTTGTATGCATGTATTCGATGGGGAATTTTATTTCCGGACAGCGCTGGCGGGTCCGTTATGACGATCCGGCATATTACCGGGAATATACCGGAGATGCCGTACTTTTGCAGGTACAGTGCGCCAAAAAGCGCAACGGCGCGCTATCGATGACGGTTCAGCCTTTTTTAATCACGCAATACAACGAACCGGCATACCCTGTTGTAAAACGGTTCACGCCTGAATGGATTGAAAGCCTCAACGAGAAAGAAAAGGCCTACTTTACACGCCGCCGCGCCCTCATGCGGGAGTACCTGCCTTTTTAGAAAAGCCTCTGAAAGCGGAGCGAAAAAGTCATGCCGTATTCTTTTGCTTTTATATTCAGTCTTGATAGAGAAGTTTAATCGGGCAGTGATCGGAGCCCATAACGTGCGCCAAAATCAAGGATTCTTTTACCATAGGCATAAAGGCTTCATTTACACACTGATAATCGATACGCCATCCGATATTTTTCTCACGCGCATGGAATCGGTAGCTCCACCACGTGTAGCGGTCAGGCTCGGTACAAAAATGCCGGAACGTATCGATATAGCCCGCACCGGTAAAAACATCCATCCATGCGCGTTCTTCCGGTAAATAGCCGGGATTATTCTCATTCGCTTTAGGATTGGCAAGATCAATCGGCTTATGCGCTATGTTATAATCGCCGCATAAAATGATATTCCGGCCGCTTTCTTTCAGTCCATTGCACAATGACAGCATTGCCTCGCAGAATGCAAGTTTATATCCGAGCCGCGCGCCGCCCTCTTGAGAATTAGGAAAATAGGCTGAAATAACCGACACCGTGTCAAAATCCGCTATAAGGACTCGGCCTTCATCATCAAATTCAGGGATTCCCATTGTACGGACAGCGAGCGGTTCTGTTTTACAAAACAACGCTGTGCCGGAATAGCCCGGTTTTCGCGCCGGCTGCCAATATGTTTTATAGATACCGCCGTTCCATGCAGGCGATTGTAATTCCGCGATAAGCTGTTCTTTCCGCGCCTTTGTTTCCTGTAGACACAAAACATCGGGGCTCTCTTCGTAAAGCCATGTTAAAAAACCTTTTTTTTCTGCCGCGCGGATACCGTTTACATTCCAAGAGATAATCGAAGCCATATCAAGGGTATGCCATAAAAGGAAAAAATATGCAAGAAAAACTTTTTTATACTGAAAGATGAGACCGGCGGGATTCGAACCCACCACCTACTGCTTAGAAGGCAGTTGCTCTATCCGAATGAGCTACGATCTCATGATGTATCTTGTTATAATACATCCGGTTGGTATTGCAAAAGTGTATACAATAGAATACGAAAAAAGTCAATCGACTGCATTCTTATGCCAGTCCCATGACAGCTAAAAATAAAAAAGATACTTGCCAATTTGTAAAAAGAGGTATACAATAAAAGAAGATTGGGCTTCGTGTATGATAGTAAAGAAAGAACGCTTCGGATTGCTTTCATCGGGTGATGAGGTTTCTCTATTCACAGTTTCAAACGGAACTATGTCGTTTTCCGCATCGAATTACGGCTGCTGTATTACGGGCATTTTATTGCCGGCAGCAAACGGCGGATATGACGATGTTGTTCTTGGGTATTCCACACTCGAAGGGTATCTGCAGAATAAGCCTCACTTCGGTTCCATTATCGGACGGTGTGCAGGACGTATTGCAAATGCGGAATTTTCTTTAGAGGGAAAACGATACGCGTTGACCCGCAATTCGCACGGGCTGCATTGTTTGCATGGAGGCTATCCTTTCTACGACAAACAGCTTTGGACGGCGGAACCTTTTGACGACGCAGGCGAATCCGGTATCCGTTTTTTCAGGATAAGCCGCGATGGAGAGCAAGGCTTCCCCGGCGAAGTCCGTATAACCGTTACCTACAGCCTTACGCACGACAATGCGGTGGTACTCCGGTACGAAGCCTCTACAACAAAAACAACTCCTATAAATCTTACCAATCACAGCTATTTCAATCTTAACCCCGCCGGGATGCAGGACGATGGCGGATATGTTTCGGCGCTTAACCACCATGTGCAAATTTTCTCCGATCAGTATGTCGAAATCAACGATGCATTGCTGCCGACCGGTTCTTTTATACCGGTTGCCGGAACTCCTTTCGATTTCCGCAGCTCAAAGCCGCTGATGCAGGACTTCGCGATGCTTAAAAACGGCTATGACGGCACATGGCTGCTTCGTAAAAATAACGAACAGCCGGTTCCGTTGGTTGCTGCCGTATCGGAGCCGGTAAGCGGCAGAGCCTTGCATATCTATTCCACACAGCCTTCATTGACTATGTATACTGCAAATTTTTTAAACGGAGAGCGCGGAAAAAACGGTGATGTATACAATAAGCATTCGGCGGTTTGTTTTGAAACACAGCATGTTCCGGACTCTCCTAATCATCCTGAATTTCCTCCTGTCTGGATAACTCCGGACAAAACATACCGGCATGAAACCCGCTGGCAGTTTTCAGGTAACTTTTAACAAAGTATTTTTTAAAAACGATATCTAATATCCGTATTGATGTATTGAAAATCGAAGGGTTGGTTAAAAGCGGCGGCAGAAGCCGGCTGCTTTTGACTGCTTGAAGATAATAGTGTTTTCAGTATAAAATAATACCGAATTATTTTAATTACTGAAACTGACGGTGAAGGACTCCGGCGGGTTCCGCTAAAAATCGGATAGAGGTTTTGAGATGTCCTTATACTTTGATTATAGAGAGGTGAGATGATTATGGAAGTGCAGTTACAGGATCTTGTCGAAAAAATCAAACAGGATGGTATTGCTTCTGCCGAACAGCGGGCGGCCGGCATTATTGCCGAAGCGGAACAACAAGCAAAAACAATTGTTGCAAACGCAGAAAAAGAATCCGAAGCGCTGTTAAAGAAGGCAGAAACTGAATCCGAGCGGTTTACCCGTGCATCTGAGGCCGCTGTAAAGCAGGCAAGCCGCAATGCCCTGATTGCTTTCAGGGAAGGGGTAACGAATGCTCTGGATTCGCTGATAAAAACCGAAGTAGGGGCGGCCTATAATGCCGATGTGCTGAAAACGCTTATCCCCGATGCGGTAAAAGGCTGGATGAAAGAGAAAAAAGCCGATATATCGGTTATTCTTTCTCCTGAGGATGCAAAAAAACTGGAAACATCTTTACTTGCTGCGTTCAAAAAAGATGTGGAAAAAGGTGTTGAGGTGAAAGCCGATTCACAGCTTACAGGCGGTTTTAGAATCGGCATGAAAGACGGATCTGCATACTATGATTTTTCTGCGGAAGCGGTTGCCGATTTGTTTTCGGCCTATGTCAGTTCTCGTGCAGCCGGTTTACTGAAGGATGCGGTAAAGGAGTTATAGGTCAGTGGCTTCATATTATTATTTGATGGCGCAGCTGCCTTCAATTATGCCGCATACCGATCCGCCGCTTACCTATGCACAATTTAAAGAGCTTGCGCTCCGATTCCTTAATGAAAAGGATGCGGCTGTGTTGGAGCTCTTAGATAAAGCGCCGTCACGGACACCGGTCAGAACCGGTTCTACGCTGGTAACCGAATGGCTTGCCTTTGAGCAGGAATTGCGATCAGCGTTGGAGCGGCAGCGCGCTTCAAAACTGAAATGGGAAGTATCTTCCACCGTGCAGGATACAATCCCTTCGGTGTTTGATGTCGGAGCGATTGTGCGGGGTGTTTTAAATATTGAAGACCCTTTGGCGGCTGAGCAGTATTTGCTGCATGCGCGTTTAACGGCTGCGGAACAGCTGCGTAAACTGCATTTTTTTGATAGCGAAGCTGTTTTCGGTTATGGAATTGTATTGCTTTTGAGCGAACGGGCTTCAAAATTTAAGATGGAGACCGGCCGTGAAGAGTATCATTCAATTTACACACAAATTCTCGGAGAAAAGATATGATAGGAACGAAAGGAAAAGTAGTCGGTATTAACGGGAATATGGTCAGCGTTGAGTTTGACGGTTTGGTTACCTTAAACGAAGTTGGCTACGTTCATGTCGGCGAAAAAAAATTGAAAAGCGAGATTATCCGTATACGCGGTTCAATTGCTCAAATGCAGGTATTTGAAATTACCAAAGGCATTCGAGTCGGCGATACCGTTGAATTTTCAGGAGACCTCTTATCGGTTGAGCTTGGGCCGGGTCTGCTTGGAAAAGTGTATGACGGTCTGCAGAACCCTCTACCCGACCTTGCAGAGCAAGCCGGTTATTTCTTGGAACGGGGTATCTATCTTAGCGCTCTTTCAACGGACACGCGATGGGATTTTACACCGGTTGCACAAATCGGCGATACGGTCGTACGCGGAGACCTAATCGGCACAGTACCGGAAGGAAATTTTACGCACCGTATTATGCTTCCGTTCGGCATGTATGGAACCTACAAAGTTTCTTCCATTAAGCCTGCCGGCCAGTATACAATTAAAGAGACAATTGCGGAAGTTACCGATGAAAGAGGAAATAAGCATCCTTTAACGATGAGCTTCCGCTGGCCGGTTAAGCGTCCGATAGACTGCTATGCGGAACGGTTAAAGCCGTCGGAAACCTTGGTTACCAAGATCCGTACTATGGATACGTTCTTCCCCGTAGCAAAAGGCGGGACATATTGTATTCCGGGCCCGTTTGGAGCCGGAAAGACCGTTCTGCAGCATTCAACCAGCCGTAACGCCGAAGTCGATATTGTTATCATCGCTGCCTGCGGCGAGCGCGCCGGTGAAGTTGTTGAAACACTAAAAGAATTCCCCGAATTGACCGATCCGCGCACAGGACGTTCTCTGATGGAGCGGACGGTTATTATCTGTAATACATCATCCATGCCGGTTGCCGCGCGTGAAGCGTCCGTATACACCGGCGTTACACTTGCGGAGTATTACCGGCAGATGGGACTTGACGTACTGCTGCTTGCAGACTCGACAAGCCGCTGGGCGCAGGCGTTGCGCGAAATGTCCGGCCGGTTGGAGGAAATCCCGGGTGAAGAAGCATTTCCGGCATATTTGGAATCCTATATCGCGGCATTCTACGAACGCGCCGGTATTGTGCGCTTAAAAGACGGCGGTACGGGTTCTGTAACTATCGGCGGTACGGTTTCGCCTGCCGGCGGTAACTTTGAAGAGCCGGTTACGCAAGCGACACTGAAAGTCGTCGGCGCATTCCATGGACTTTCCCGTGAACGTTCCGATGCTCGTAAATATCCCGCCATTCATCCGCTTGATTCGTGGTCAAAATATCCGAGTATTCTGACCGCAGCGCAGGTCGGCTACGGCCGGAACATGCTCCGGCGCGGTACCGAAGTTGAGCAGATGATGAAAGTTGTCGGTGAAGAAGGAACCAGTATGGATGACTTTATTGTCTATCTGAAAGGGGACTTCCTCGATGCGGTCTACCTACAGCAGAACTCTTTCGATAAGGTTGATGATGCGGTTTCCGTAGAACGCCAGCGGCATATTTACGCTTTGATTTTACGCGTTTTGGGTTCTCAGTTCTCTTTTGCATCAAAAGATGAAGCCCGTACGTATTTCAATAAACTTCGTCTGTCTTTCATCGATTATAACTATTCGGCGTGGAACTCCCCCGAATTCAAACAGCATGAAGCGGCGATTACCGGCGCTATTGCCGAAAAAGCAACCGGTCTTGATGAAAAAGCGGCAAAACTCATAAAAGAAACGGAGGCGCTCCATGAAGAAAGTGTACAGTAAGATTGAATCTATTAACGGTTCGGTTATAACCGTCAAGGCTGAGGATGTCTGTTACGGCGAACTTGCACAAGTACGAACCGGTTTCGGCACTTCTTTAGCGGCAGTCAATAAACTTGACGGAGACATCGTTTCGCTGCAAATCTTTGCCGGCGGACGCGGCGTATCAACCGGTGACGAAGTACGGTTCCTCGGACGTGAAATGCAGGTCAGCTTTTCGGAAGATTTGCTGGGACGTATCTTCAACGGTTCGGCTGAACCGCGTGATCAAGGCCCCGCTCTTACGGATAACATGGTAGAAATCGGCGGTCCGTCCGTCAATCCGGCTAAGCGCATTATGGCGCGCCGTATGATTAGAACCGGTATTCCGATGATAGACGTTTTTAATACGCTCGTCGTATCTCAAAAGCTGCCTATTTTCTCAAGTTCCGGCGAACCGTATAACGAACTGTTAGCCCGTATTGCAATGCAGGCGGAAGTAGACGTTATTGTGCTCGGAGGTATGGGGCTAAAATACGATGACTATCTGTATTTTAAAGATACGTTGGAAGAAGCAGGCGCTTTGAGCCGTACCGTTATGTTCGTACACACAGCGGCCGACCCGACCGTAGAATGTTTGATGATCCCCGATATGTGCTTGGCTGTCGCCGAACAGTTCGCCATTAAAGGCAAGGACGTTCTCGTGCTTTTGACCGATATGACTAACTTCTCCGATGCCATGAAAGAAATTGCCATTACACAGGAGCAAGTACCGTCAAACCGCGGTTATCCGGGCGATTTATACAGTCAGCTGGCAGCCCGCTATGAAAAAGCGGTAGATTTTGACGACGCCGGTTCCGTAACCGTACTTGCCGTAACTACCATGCCCGGCGATGACGTAACCCATCCGGTACCCGATAACACCGGTTATATCACCGAAGGCCAATTTTATCTCAAGCACGGACGCATCGAACCGTTCGGAAGCCTTTCCCGTCTTAAGCAGAACGTAAACGGTAAAACCCGTGAAGACCACCGCGCTTTAATGGATAATATGATCAAGCTGTATGCTTCTTATAAAGATACGCTTGAGAAAAAATCAATGGGCTTTATGATGAGCGAATGGGACGGTAAGCTGTTAAAGTACGGCGAATTATTCGAATCCCGCATGATGGATTTGTCGGTCAATGTCCCGCTTGAAGAAGCGCTCGACAACGGCTGGAAGATTCTTTCCTCCTGCTTTACGCCCGAAGAAACCGGTATAAAATCCGATTTGATTAAAGCCTTCTGGCCTGCACAATAAGGGATAGCCATGGCTATTAAACTGACGAAAAACGAGCTGAAAAATCAAAAAGAATCGCTGAAAATGTTCCAGCGGTACTTGCCGACTTTACAGCTGAAAAAACAGCAGCTGCAAACTGAAATTCGGACTATTGAGGCGCGTGCAAAGGAGGTTCGAAGCAACCGTGATGCGCTTCATAAGGAATTTGAGCAATGGATTGCCGTTTTCGGGGAGACGGGGGTTTTCACACCGGACATATTGAAGGTTAAAGACATCCGCACCTCAACGGGAAATATTGCCGGTGTTTCCATACCGATTTTTTCCGGTGCCGATTTTGAACGCAGCCGCTATGATTTATTCACAACTCCGCTGTGGCTTGACAACGCGTGCGACCGGATGGAACGGGTTCTGTCGCTTGATCTTGAAGCCCGTGTCCTTGACGAACAAGTTGTGCGGCTGAATGCCGAACTGCGTACAACAACGCAGCGCGTCAACCTGTTTGAAAAGGTAAAAATACCGGAGACAAAACGGAATATCAAGAAGATTTCCGTTTATTTAGGCGATCAGCAAGTTGCGGCAGTTGTACGCGGAAAGATTTCCAAGAAAAACTTGGAACGGAGCGCTCCGCTCGCAGATGAGGAGGTAAGCGCATGATTTTACCGATGAAAAAACTGACGCTCCTTGTGCTGGATTCCGAAAAGCAAGCAGCCTTAAAAATTCTCCGGAATTTCGGCGCAGTGCATATCGAAAAAGAAGCCGCTGCAAGCGAAACGCTAACGGAATTACAGGGGCAGTATACTAAACTGCTTCAAGCGGAGACCCTGATCAATGACGCAAAGCCGAAGAAATCAGGAAAAGACGCAGCAAACAGCCGGACATTCAGCAGTGAGGCTCTATTCGCTGAAGTGGATGAGGTCTTACAGTTTAAAGCGGAACAGTCGGACTGTATCGCTGCAATAACAAAGCTGACCGGTGACATTGAAACCTATGCGCCATGGGGTAATTTTGAGCCGGATGATATACGGAATCTCGCGGAGAAAGGAATCTTTCTGACAGCGGCTGAACTTTCCGAAAAGTCATATGCAGCATTACCTGAGACAGTAAAGACCATTCGGCTTGCAAGCGGTAAAAAAACAGTCCGTTTTATTCTGTGTACTGAAACCGCTGCGCTTCCTGAGGGACTTCCGCCCGATTTTCATCCGCTTGCATTACCGGAACAGTCTCCGGCCGCAATGAGAGCTGAATTGGAAAAACTCCGTAAACAGCTGCCCTCCTATAAAGAAAAAATAGGAGCAAAAGCAGGTATACTCACTGCTTTGCATACCGAAATGCAGCGGCTGTCCAAAGAGATTGAATTTGAAACAATTCATGCAGGTATGACGGCAATTCCATTGGAAGAGAATACAGCCGAAGGACGGCAGCCGATTCGATTGGCGCGTCTTTCAGGGTATGTACTTGCGGAAAAACATCAGGATTTTGCCGGATTAGCAAAAGCAAACGGCTGGGCATTTATCTCGGATGATCCTGCGGAAGAAGATGCGGTGCCGACAGCGCTGCGCCACAACCGTTTTGTGCAGCTCCTTACTCCGCTGACCGACTTCTTAGGTACCGTACCGGGCTACCGCGAACCCGATATTTCACTCTGGTTCCTGCTCTTTTTCGGTATTTTCTTTGCAATGATCTTCGGTGATGCCGGTTATGGCGGTATTCTTGTACTGTTATCGCTGATCGGTATCGGTAAGGCAAAAGGGAAAGGGCAGCCGGCTCCGCTCGCGATGCAGATGTTCCTGTATCTGGGCTTATTGACGGTTGTCTGGGGGACGGCAACCTGCAACTGGTTCGGTATACCGGTTGACTACATTCCTGCATGGCTGAAAAATTGCTCCGTACCGGCTATCTCGAACGCAACCGAGGAAAGTATCAGAAACGCAAATTTAATGCTGTTCTGCTTTACGCTCGGCTTAGTTCAGCTGACAATCGGACACCTTATTTCGATCGTACGGAATATCCGCTCGCCGCAGATACTGGGACATATCGGTTCCATTGCGATGCTGTGCGGTATGTATGTCGTGGTGTTAAGCCTTGTCGTCAGCCGTGAACAATATCAAATTAATCAGCCGGTACTGATTGCTATCGGCGGCGGATTTGCGCTTAACTTTATCTTTTCCAACTATCAAACCGGTATCGGGCAGAGCATTATCGAAAGCTTTAAAAATATCATCACGATGTTCTTAGGCGTCGTAAACGTCTTTGCCGATATTATGAGCTATATCCGGCTTTGGGCAGTCGGACTTGCGGGTTCCGCAATCAGCGCAACGGTCAACCAGATGGCAGGGCCGGCACTCGGCAGTTTCCTCATCTTTTTAGGAGTACTGCTGTTATTCTTCGGACACGGGTTGAACTACATTATGAACGTGCTTTCGGTTATCGTACACGGAGTGCGTTTAAATACGCTAGAGTTTTCAAACCATGTCGGTTTAACATGGGCAGGGTTCAAATACGAGCCCTTTGCGGAATAAGACATCTCTAAAACGCGTTTAAGCTTTTTAGAAGATTGGATAACATTTCTTATTTCATACGCGGGAGCGGTGAGATACATAGTGTAAATTAGAACTTGGAGGACTTCAATGAGTTTTGGTATGTTTGGTGCAGCAGCTGCACTCGGTATTTCGGCATTCGGATCGGCATTAGGACTGGCTATTGCAGGACAGGGCACAATCGGAGCGTGGAAGCGGTGTTATTTAAATAATAAACCGGCTCCTTTCATCCTCCTTGCTTTTGCAGGCGCCCCGCTGACGCAGACCATTTACGGCTTCTTGCTGATGAACGCCATGATTCCGTCAGCAAAAGATCCGTGGTTCCTGTTGGGTGTCGGTATTGCTTGCGGTCTCGGTATTGCTGCTTCCGCTATTGCGCAGGGAAAGGCTGCCGCAGCGGGTTCTGATGCGCTTGCAGAAACCGGTAAGGGCTTCGGTCAGTACATCACTGTTGTCGGTCTTTGCGAAACCGTTGCGTTGTTCGTTATGGTTTTCGGCTTGATTAACTGCTAACTCTTTTCTCTCCTTTTAAGCTGCTGTAACGGCAGCTTAAAAGGAGAATCTTTAGGCAGCATTGCCGCTTATTTAAAAATAATGATCACTCCGGCATTCTAGCCTTGTGGATGCAACATAGGTATTGACTTTTTTTTTCCGTACTATATAATAGTAAGATATTCGGGCGCTTAGCTCAGCTGGTACGAGCGTCTGGTTTACACCCAGAATGTCGGCGGTTCGATCCCGTCAGCGCCCATAACCTATTCCTTGCTAATCCGGCAAAACTACCCCATAATAGTCAATATATCTTTTTGCTCCTCCATCTATAACGAGAAATACACAGATTGCACTCAGCTGTTCAGTGACGCTATACCGTTCAAGCCCTCCTTCAGGTGCTTGATGTTATTGCAGGATTGCGGTCAAAGAGGTATGATAACACTCTATGCCGCATAAGAAGTACGAGGCCTTACTAAGGAGGCCTCTTTGAACAGTAGTGTCCGCTATGCATTTTTAGACTCCGGAATCGGCGGATTACCATACCTCAGCTATTTCCATGAAAAGGCGCCGAATGAACAGGCTGTGTATATTGCCGATACGGAACACTTCCCTTATGGAGAAAAGACAAGAGAAGAAGTAATCCGCGCCGCATGCGGAATAACGGAACGCATCATCGAACGGTTCCGCCCGCGCGTCATTGTTATTGCTTGTAACACTATATCGGTTGCGGCGCTTGATATACTCAGAAAGACATTTCCCGTACCGTTTGTCGGTACGGTTCCCGCCGTAAAACGGGCTGCCGAACGCAGCGTCAAAAAAAATATCGGCATTATCGCTACCGAGCGGACAATCCAAGACCCATATGTAGCAAATCTGATTAAAACATATGCCGCAGACTGCCGCATCACCTTACGGGGGGATGCTTCGCTTGTCTCTGCAATTGAAAACGGCCTTATCACAGCCGATGCCCAAGAAAAAAAGGCGGCGGTTGAACCTGCGGTAATGCAGTTTAAACAGGCCGGAGCAGATACCATCGTACTCGCCTGTACGCATTTTCTTCATCTGGCGGACGTCTTTGTAGAATGCGCCGCTCCGGAAATGGAAATTGTCGATTCACGGGAGGGGGTTATTAAGCAAACCCTACGGCTTGCGCCGCCGCAAAATGCTGAAAGCGGCAAAAACCGGTGTTATGTAACAGGAATCCCCTCAGACCGCGTAGCGCGGCTCTACAACGGCTATTGCCGCCTCTTTAACCTGCAATGGTGCGGGAGCTTAGAATGCAAGGACTGATAGTAAGCGGCGCGAATAATTTTTTTACCGTCCGTACCGGAGATGAAAAAGTTATACGCTGCTCAATTAAAGGAAAAAAACTGAAAGACCTACGCGGCGTTTACAATCCGCTGGCGCCCGGAGACAAAGTTGAACTGGAATACGATCCGATTGCCCCTCATCAGGGACAAATAACCGCTCTTATCCCGCGTCGGAACGGATTTTTCCGCTGGAATCAGAAAACACGGAGGCCTCAGCTTCTGGCAGCAAACCTCGATTTACTCATATGCGTTACGACCCCGGCCAATCCTCCGTTCAGACCGCGTTTTATCGATCGCGTACTGGTGCAAGCGGCTTGCGGGGAAATTCCCGTTCTGATCGTTCTCAACAAAACCGATTTAGGAATACCTGAGTCTGTACGGGAACGGCTGCACAGCTGGCAGCAGATCGGAGCCTCTGTATGCGAAGTTTCTGCAAAAACGGGTGATGGCCTTGAAGCTCTTGCCGGAATACTGAATGGTAAAATCTGCGCTGTCATGGGACAATCGGGCGTCGGCAAATCCACATTGTTAAACGCGCTCGATCCGCGTCTCCGGCTCAAAACAGCAGATATTTCTTTTAAATACGACCGCGGCATCCATACCACTACGCAAGGGGTACTCTTCTCGCTCACCTTTACCGGGAAAAACGGAGCAGCGATACCGCTGACAATCATTGATACGCCCGGTATTCGGCATTTTGCACTGTGGGGAATTAAACCGGAAGAAGCAATTTTTTATTTCCCTGAAATGGAACAGTTGGCGGTACAGTGCAGTTTCGGCCGCTCCTGCTCTCATCTGCATGAACGGGGCTGCAAGGTACGTGAGGCCCTGGAGGCAGGCCTCATTCACCCCGACCGTTATGAAAGCTGGCGGTCGATACGGGAGGAACTGGAGCAGCTGACCGCAGAGGACTATACATGAATGCACACACCTTAGAGGTTTTGGAATTTTCCCGCATTGCGGAAATAATCGCTGCACGGTGCAGCTGCGAGGAAGCGCAGACGCACTGCGTAAACAAGCGTCCATCCGCCTGCAAAGAAACCGTTATGACAGCAAAGGCTCTCGGCAGCGATATGCTCAGACTGCTGCAAACCGATACCCCGCCGCGCATCAAAAACCGCCCGCCCCTTTATCCGGCGCTCAAACAGCTCCATACCGCCGGATGCAGCTTAGGCATAGAAGACCTCTATGCCGTAGGGCTGACCGCGCTGCACACTGAGGAGCTGAACAACTGGGCGCTGCAGCAAGACGCTGCCGATACGCCCGTATGCGCGCTTATCCGCGGCATGCCGTCCTTACAGCGCATTCAAACAGCAGTTTTTTCATTTATAGACAAGAACGGAGAACTACGGGATATTCCATCGCTTACAGCATTGAAAAAAAGAGCGCGGCATATTGAAGCTGATATAGAAAAAACAATACGGGCGTTCTGTACGGAAGATGCAACGCGCGGAATGCTGCAAACGCCTGCGCCGGTGCTCCGTAACGGCCGGCAGGTGATTGCAGTCCGTTCCAACTTTAAAGGCCGCATTAAAGGAATCATACATGAGTATTCGCAATCGGGACAAAGCTTCTACCTTGAACCTGACAGCATTGTCATAAAAAACAATGAACTGGTGCGGGCGCAGGCTGAGTATGAACAAGAGCTGCACCGTTTATTACAGCACGTCAGCGCTGCCATTGCGGAGGAATGCGCCGCGCTTGAAACGGCTCACCGCATACTGCTGGAGCTGGATTGCGCTCAAGCGGCAGCCCTATGGGCAAAAGAAGCGGGCGGCGTATTCGTATCGAATGAAGGGGAAAGCCGATCATTGTATCTCCATGGGGCACGGCATCCGCTGCTCGGAGATCATGCCGTTCCTATTGATGTGCAGTTAAACGATTCTGAGCGGATATTGATTATCACGGGGCCGAATACCGGCGGAAAAACCGTCAGCCTCAAGACAGCGGCGCTTTTTGTACTGCTTAATCAGACCGGCTGGCCGGTACTCGCAGGTGAACGCACCCGCCTACCGTTTTTCCGCTTTGTCGGCTGTGCAATCGGGGACGAACAGTCGCTTGACCGCTCATTATCGACGTTTTCCGCCTATATGCGCACCGTTGCGGAGCTGTTATCCAATGCAGATTCTGAAAGCCTCATCATTTTGGATGAGCTTGGCAGCGGAACCGACCCGCAAGAGGGCGGCGCACTTGCAATGGCTATCTTGGACGAACTTGCAGCCTCAGGCGCATGGGTTTTTGTAACCAGTCATCACGGCGTATTGAAAAACTACGCGTACCGGAAAAACAGCTGCGTCAATGCCTCCGTTGCTTTCGACGAACACACGCTGCAGCCCGCTTACCGCATCATTATGGGCATTCCGGGAGAAAGCCATGCCATCGATATTGCAGAAAAAAACGGAATCAAAAGCAATATCATTAACGCCGCCCGCTCCTATATTGCGGATAACTCCGCCGATGCGGCGGCGCTGATAAAAGGGCTGATGGAAAAACACGAAAAACTGGAGCTTGCCGGACGGAAGCAGGCGGAAGCCGAAAAAGCTTTGACGGAAAAACAGCGCCGCTGCGATTTAACCGCATTAAAGCTCCGCCAGCACGAGCTCACCCTCCGCTCGCAGGGCTATAAGCGCCTCAACGACTTATTTGAACAAAAGCGCAACGCAATAGAAAACCTCATACGGGATATTCAAGAAAATGGGCTTACGCACGAGAAAACCGCCGCATTCAAGCAGTTCTTTGCGGATTTTCAGCAAACCCTTACTGATGAGCATGACCAAATCATAACTGAGGAACGCGATATAGCGGCTATCCGGCGGCAAGAGCACACGGAAACAACACACGGGGAACTTACGGAGGGGCTTAAAGTATTTATACCGCATCTCCGCCGCCGCGGCATCATCATACGGAAAGAGAAAAAGAAATGGCTTGTTGCTATGGATACGCTTAAAATGGTCTTTTCCGCCGATCAAATTGAAACGCTTGATATGTCCCTATCAGCTGAACAAAATCCGCCCCGCGTACTGGTTGAAACAGAGCTGCAAAACACAGGCAGGCCGCAAGTGGAATTGCGGATTATCGGAATGCGGCTTGATGAGGCGGAAAAGAGCCTTCAAACCCAGCTTGATTTAGCCGTTATGCACAATATGCGGGAGTTTTCGGTAGTACACGGGAAAGGGAATGGTATATTACAAACGATGGTACAGGAAAAACTTGCCAACGCGCCGTATGTGGCCGATTTCTTTTTTGCACGTCCCGAAGACGGCGGCAGCGGTAAGACCATTGTGCACTTGCGGTAAGAGCAATGCCTTACGCCGGAGCGCGGCGTACAATACTGAGAATGGTTAAATCATCGTATTGAATATCTTCTTTCATGTGCCGGTAGTAAAAATATTCATCATAAATAGGATGAGGTTCCTTATCGCTGCAATACATATCGTACTGTAAAAAATATTGACGTAAAAACGTATCGACCTTCTTATCAACTTGCACATAATCGAACGAATGTACATCGTTATCTTTATACATTCTGAATACTTTTTCAACGGAAATGAGCGCCAGCACGGCATCTTCAATGGTACCGTTACACTCCGAAAAATCAAAATCCAGCTGCTCATACATAATATCCGTTTGCCGTTTTTTTAGACTGAATTTTTTATGCGTTAATACAGCTTCGATAATCGCTTCCATACGCTCATTCCCCAACTCCTCGCTTTCGCCTCCGATAAGATGAGCTGCCGAATCCTCCGGTTCCTGTACCGGCGCATTTTTTCCCCGTACTTCTCCGCTCCGTAATTTCCGTTTTGATTCTTCAATACCATCCGTATACAAAAAGAGGATGTCCCCATAATTTAAATGCAGCTTTTCGGTAGGAAACCCGCCTTTTAAGTTGACCAGCTCGGAAGAGAATGCTCCTGCTGCGGAAGTAGAGCGGAGTACATGACTTTTTAGCCGTTTTTCCTGCTTATCATAGATATGTACGATATTATCGCCTGCATTACAGAAATAAGCATCCCCCGAACGCATATTGATAATACAGAGGCTGAACGCTGCAAAACGCCCGACAAAACCATGCGACTCAATGACATCATTAATTTGAACGACAATATGGTTCAGATTATAACCATCCGTCTCATACTGCCAATTCTGAAAATAACTTTGGAAAAGCGTCGCTACTTCCACCATAATGAGCGCTGCTGGCACACCTTTGCCTGCAACATCGCATTTTATAACCGCATAATGATATGCGTCGAGCTTGATATAATCAAAATAATCTCCCGAAACCCCATGAGCGCCTTCATAATAGCCGAAAAACTCCGAATAGCTATCCCGATAGCTTCCTGTTGTCAGCTTTCGTCCGGATGAACCGGAATCAAGCGGAATAAACATCTTCTGAATTTCTTTGCCGACTTTTAAATCTTTAGAGAGCGTTGCTGCTGCTGCCAATTTTTCGGTCATATCATTTATGGTAGAACCGAGCATACCGAATTCATCTTTCGACTTAATAACAACGGATTTTCCGGCTAACATTTCTTTATCATCGGTATCGCGGATCATCGCAACATGTGCGGCGAGCAGTCCAATCGGTCTTACAACAAGAGCGCTCAAAAACCATGCGCTAAAGATTCCGATGAGCATAGTAATAAGAGAAACCTTAACAATAAGCCGGATAATTGCAGCCCGCTGTCCGTCAATAGTATCGATAAGTTTTTCTATAGTAATATTGACAAACAAAATACCTTGCACATAATGTTCAGGATCCTGCGGATTGTAAAAAATAATCGGCTTATAAAAAAGATATTCGGGATGTTCGCGCGAAAAAATCCGAGCGTCATAATCGGGATATGAACCGATTCCCTGCTCCGCAAGATCGGCAAGCTGCGTTTGCAGCTTAGTCTCCATTTGCCGGATCAAAGTTTGAAGCTCTTTCTGCCGTCTAACCGCTTCCATATAAGTGAGGTCCAAGCCCGCCATCTCATGTGTTAATCCCTGTATAGTCAAGGAATATTGCTGCACAATCATAGACGCCTCACTGTTGATACAGTTGAGCTTATGCAGTATATCGTCCATACCGATTGGGCAAAAACGGGAAAGACCTTTCATATAATTATTGGTATTAATTACTTTGCTGATTTCGGCATAATCCGAAGCTAAAATATAATCGATACTCTCCTTATCGGAATTGGGGCTTTTACCGGTAATAACAATAAATTTTGCTTCATCGAGAGCGCCTCTGTTCAGCAACAACAGGTCTAAATCATTTTTATCGTTATTTTTAAAGAGATTATGCGCGCTTAATTCCAAATTATCCAAAAGAACTTTTGTCCGCAAAAACAAACCATGCGCCAAAAGATCCGTATACGGTTTTTGTAAAGCAATCGACAGCGGAATACTAAGACAGAGAATAGCGGTAAGCAAAAGTATGATAACTATAATAACAAATTTAAACCGCACACTATTTATTAATCTTACTGAAAACCCCTGCTTCTTTTTGTTGGTTTCCATATTGTCTCCTTGCTGCAGATTGCTTTTTCTACTTTTCTTCGGAACTATAATATAAATCCGCAATTAACGTAAGGGGGTAATTATTTTGGGCGTTCCGGTTTCCGCTTTCCAATACGAATAGCGGAAACCGTCGGGCTTTACGCTTGTAGCTTTTTGCCGTGTTTGTATCATTTCAGCAGTGTTTCTCCTCACGTCGAAAACTGCATTTGATACCTCGTAACAGCAAAAAGGCTACCGCTGCAATCCCTAACGCGTATCATCGCATTACCAAGGACAGCCGGAAGCTGACGTTTCTCTTTTATTGTTCGCTGTATTGTTCTACCGAATCGCTTAAATGTTCAATTATGACCCCTGCCTGCTTGAAAAGCTCCAAAGAATCGGCGCAATCATGGTAGCGCTTTTCGGCTATCACCCGTTTGATACCGCAGTTAATAATCAGCATAGCGCAGGTGCGGCATGGAGTCATTTTGCAGTAGAGCGTAGCGCCGTCGATACTAATGCCCCGCTTTGCTGCCTGACAAATAGCATTTTGTTCCGCATGAACGGTGCGTACACAGTGCTGACTTACCGAACCGTCTTCATGCTGTACTTTCTTAAACTGATGTCCGGCGTCATCGCAGTGCGGTAATCCCCGCGGCGCTCCGACATAGCCGGTTACTAACAGCTGGTTATCGCGGGCAATAACACACCCTGACCGTCCCCGATCGCACGTTGCGCGTTTTGCAATTGTGCGGCACACTTCCATAAAATATTCATCCCATGTCGGGCGGATATAGTGTTCTGCCATGGTATTCTCCTGCATTATGCACACTCCGGTTTCAGCGTGAAGAGCAGCGCCCTCTTATAGCCACGGATTGATATCTTCTTCATCCTGAATAACGCCATTGCTTTTCTTTTTTCTTGGCTTTGGAGCGGGCTTTTGCTCTTCCGTTGCATTACCGGAGGTATCAGGCTTCTCATCCGAGTCCTCTGAATCGTCTTTCGTACCTTCAGCTGCAGCGCCGCTATCTGTATTTTGAGGCGGTTCTGCCTGACCGGCAGGAGCAGGCATCCTCATATCTTCACTATCAAAATCTTGCAATGGAAAACCGGTAGGGTTTTCATCTTCAATATAGGAAGACGATGCGTTCTTACCCGTACTGGGCTCAGGATCTTCAAAAATCCGCGGATCAAGAAATACTCCGGTATCGGGTATGGTAACAGGCGTTTGGCCAGCGCTATAGCTGCTGGTACGCAGCCGGTCTTTTGCAATTTCTGAGAGCACACCGCTTGCCTCGTGATAACGGCATGCCTGAGCAGGCGCCGTACCGCTTAAAAAATAGAGAAATACGCTTCCCTCATCGCAGCGCTCCGTCTGCAGCAATCCCGATTTTGCGCAAACCGTTGCGGAAGTAATGCCTGTTTCGGGACGGATAAAACTCCTATACGGTTTATCTTCATGGATGGCTTGCATAAAATTTGCCCATGGCGGCCCAGCCAGAGCTGCACCGGTATTATCCAAACCGAGCGACCGCCCGCCTCTGTCATAACCGAACCAGACAGCCGCAGTGTAATACGGCGAATAGCCGATTGTCCATGCATCCGACCAGTTTTGCGTAGTACCGGTCTTACCGGCAATAGGCATGGTAAAGGACTTTCCTGTTTTCTTATCCTTATATTTAAATTTTTTTCCATAATCGGCAGCCAGCGTCAGCGTTCCGGCAGTAATGGTGTGCTGCATCATTGATGTCATAATGTACGCATTCTGAGGACTGATGACTTGCATTGCCTTACCTTTTCGGCGCTGTTCAAGACGGAGCTCCCGTTCAGGATCCAGCACAATGGACCCGTTGCGGTTCTCCACCGTCCTGATAGCAATCGGATCAACCCGCCGCCCCTCATTGGCAAAGCAGGCGAATGCTTTTGCCATCTGAACCGGAGAAACGCTGATAACACCGAGCGCAAGCGGATAAAGGCGGGGAAAGGTTTGCGCAATCTCTTCCCGATCGGTTATTCCTAAAAGGGCGGCTGCGCGGTTGATAGCGGCGTCAAATCCGATTGTGTCCAGTACCTTGATTGCCGGAATATTAAGCGATTGGGCCAGCGCCCGCCATGCTAATACCGTGCCTTTCCACTGACCGCCATAGTTATTGGGAATGTACGGCACCCCGCTCTGATTGTTAAACACTTGCGGAACATCTTCTAAAACAGTTGCCGGCGTGATACGTTTTGTATCGATAGCCGCTGAGTAAACAAGCGGTTTAAAGGCGCTGCCCGGCTGGAGTAACCCCTGTGTGGCACGGATGATTTGATTGGTTTCATCAAACTTACTTCCGCCTACCAGAGCCGTAATGTAGCCGGTATTGTTTTCAAGACAGATCAGCGTTCCTTCAACTACTTTCTTTGAAAGCTCATCCTGTACTTGTACGGTGCTCTTGGTACTAACTATTTTAAGACCGTTTAATCCGCACAACATTGCCGCCATATCAATAACGGGATTTAAGGTATTGCGGTAGTAGTTCAATGTTTTCGCCTGCACCCGCTCCGAATCCATGTGGAGCGCAGGAATATTGAATGCGAGCGAGATAAGGGTTGTGATATTGCTGTAAAGCTCATTTTGTGAAAAACGGTACGACCGTGTATTTTTTACCCGCGTGTTTGCAATTTTAATATATTCACCGATTTCTTTTTCCGCAGCGGCTTGATGGCGTAAATCGCAGGTTGTATGAACAACATAGCCGTCCGAATAAAAATCCATTGTACCGTACATCATTTTTTCCAGCTGACGGCGTACATATTCCGAAAACCAGCGGGCTTTATCCTCTCGGTTAAACCATGCAGAAGATTTTGTACGGGTATAATCGAAATGCGCCCAGTAGTCGTCAAAGGAAAGCTCTTTTTCCTTTTGCGTCAAATAGCCTAAACGCACCATCTCGTCAAGAACATACGCTTGCCTCTCCTGCGCTACGTTCGGATGTTCAAACGGATTGTAATGAGCCGGGTTTGACAGCTGGATAACGAGGAGCGCTGCTTCCGCCGGTGTTATCTCCGTTACAGGATGCCCGAAATAGAAACGGCACGCGGCGCTGACGCCATACGTACCATCGCCGAAGTATACTTTATTCAGATAGAGTTCAAGAATTTCATCTTTTGAATAGCGGCGTTCCATCTGTACCGCCCACCATAGTTCTATCAGTTTCCGCTGTACACGCATATCGCTTCGGTCGCAATAGAGCAGCCCTGCAATTTGCTGCGTGATGGTACTGCCGCCGCCGAGAGATTTTCGGGTCAGCTTTCCGATAACAGCTCTGACAATTGATTTCAGTGTAAAGCCGCGGTGCCGGTAAAAACTCCGGTCTTCGCGTACCATTAATGCGTCAATGAGCGTTTGAGGAATATGTTCAAACTTGACGATTTCACGCTTTTCATTAGAAGAAAATTCGGTGATGAGGTCTCCGCGTATATCCAAAATCCTTGTCGGTAAGTCAGGGGTAAAAGCGGTAAACTGTTCACTTTCTTTTATCGTTACTGTTTTGGCGAGCAAATATCCGAGCGTCCCCGCGCCTAACACAAGGACGGTAAACATAAAAACAATATAAAGATATAAAGCAATACCGTATCTGCGCATATTTCGATTATAAGAACATAAAATCCTGTTTTCTGCAAGAGCGCATGAGAGCATCGGATGTGTTTGACCTGCCGTATCGAAAAACGGCTCTTGTATAAGGGGACGGCATCTTATATACTTTTACTATGCTGAGCAGTTTCCATACTCACACCTATCTTTGCAAACATGCCGAAGGAACCCCGCTTGATTATGTACAGCAGGCTGCGGAGGAAGGCTGTTCCGCTCTCGGCTTTTCGGATCACTGTCCCTACCCCAATGATGACATGTGGCTGTTTTGCCGGATGTCGGCCGCAGACATACCATTTTATAAAAAACTGGTTGATGAAGCAAAAAAAGACGCGCCTTTTCCCGTCTATTTCGGTTTTGAGTGTGAATGGGAACCGCAGTATCTAGGCTGGTTTAAAGACACGCTTATCGGAACATACGGAGCGGAGTTCTTGGTTCTCGGCTCTCACTGGCTGCCTGACGGAGGCGCCTATGAATATGCCCCGGCAATAACGGACAAGCGCATGACAAACCGCTATATCGATTTTACAATCAAAGCGATGCGGTCGGGTATTTATGCATTTTTAGCGCATCCTGACTTATTTTTGAGCAGCAGAACCTCCATCGATTCAGACTGCCGCGCATGGATGGAAGCGCTTATCGATGCGGCTATTGATTTACAATTACCGTTGGAAATAAACGGCTACGGCCTATTCAAGGCAACGATCGAGCGTGATTACGGAGAAGATTATCAATATCCGGTAAAAGCCTTTTGGGAATTGGCCGCGCAAAAAGGAGCCCGTATTATCTGTAACTCCGATGCGCATCAGATTGACCACGTATTGGCAGGAGCACGGACGGCGGTCCGCTATGCGGAACAGCTTGGCATTACCGTATGCGATACTGCCGAAGCGCTTGGCTTTGCCCGGCTGAAACCCGACAGTGAACACTGAATGCGCATCCGGCACGGAAAAGAAAGCCGCCCGTGCCTTTGCATACGGAAGAGTCCAAGGGGTCGGTTTCCGCTATTGGGTATTACACAATGCGCTTGAGCTTGGCGTAACCGGCTGGGTTCAAAACTGTCCCGATTATTCGGTAGAAATATATGCCGAAGCGGAATCGTCGGTATTATATACGTTTTTTGATATAATACAAAACAACCACCCCCGTGCATACATCAGCCGCTTTACCGTACATGCCGTACCATATGAGGGGCATGCCTCTTTTGAAATCCGTTATTAGAGCGCAGGTATATTACAAAAGACTGGCGCCGGTTTGCAAGGTTTTAAGGGCGCCGCCGATCATTTTTTCCGTTAAAAAAAAGAGAAAACGTTTTAATTCTCCGTAAGCGGCAGGCGTAAGCGGTAAGCGGCGCGAATAGCCGGGAGGCTGTTCACTAACAGCATACAGATAGCCAAGCGACTCGGCGGACAGCAAAAAGGTATACGCATCAGAACCGCGGCAAGCGGTACAAAAACAGGCGTCTTCCGCAGGGCTGTACACGGCACACGCTGTAGATACTCCGGCATATCTTCCATCCTGTCCTTCCTGTTCCGTCAATCCGGCGCCGCAATGTCCGCAATGGAATATATCCGGAGCGGTGCCTGCGGTTTTGATAAGCCGCCATAAAAACCGCAAAAGCCCGCGTTTGCACCCATCATCATCGGAAATACAGAGACCGTCTAAAAAGGCATTGATAAGCCGCCACTCAACGGTGCCGAACAGTTTAATGGTAATTTCACTGCAAACAGCGGCGCACCACGTCCGCACAAGACTTTCCCGCAGCTCCATCCGATACGCGCTGACGGCAAAATCAGTTATTTTATTCGAATTTTTTATAGGATTTGAGTAGAGCCATACCCGCCCTGTCTGATAGGCTGCGGCCATCCCCCGCAGTTTACTCCGCGCGCCGCCGAAAAGCGTTGCAGAGACCAGTAAACATCCCTGCTCATGCGGCGTCAACAATAGCACATTGCGATGCTCTTTTGTAAAGTGCTGTGATGAAAGAACAAGGGCATCCGTATTCCATGATCGGCTACTCATTATTTTTGCTCACAGCGGCCAAAAAAGACTGCCCTCCCGGCATGGTGCAGACAGCCGGATAATCTATATCCGGCTAAAATTCGGCGGATTTTGGAGTCCGCGGGAACGGAATAACATCGCGGATATTCGTCATACCGGTAATATATAACAGGAGCCGTTCAAAGCCAAGTCCGAACCCCGAATGAGGCACTGTTCCATATCGCCGTAAATCCAAATACCACCAGTAATCTTTTATATCAAGACCGAGCTCGGTAATGCGGGATTCGAGCGCTGCAAGGTTTTCTTCACGTTCCGAACCGCCGATAATTTCACCTAAGGCAGGTACGAGCATATCCATTGCCCGCACCGTTTTTCCGTCTTCATTTTGCTTCATATAGAAAGCTTTTATTTCTTTCGGATAATCGGTTACAATAACCGGCCCCTTAAACACTTCATCGGTCAAGTACTTTTCATGCTCGCTCTGGAGATCGCACCCCCAATAGGGTTTAAATTCAAATACAGATGCTTTTTTCTCCAGTAGTTTGACAGCTTCGGTATAGCTTATCCGAGTAAAGGGCGTCTGTATAACATGCTCTACCGTATCGATTAAGCCCGGCTTAACGTGCGTATCAAAAAATTTCAGATCGCTATAGCAATGGGTAATTGCCCATTTTAAGAGATAGACAATGAATTCTTCCGCTAATTCCATATTATCTTCAAGCCGGAAAAAAGCCATCTCCGGTTCTATCATCCAAAATTCCGAAAGATGACGGGTCGTATTTGAGTTTTCCGCGCGGAATGTCGGACCAAAGGTGTAGACTCTGGAAAGAGCCGTTGCATAGGTTTCTGCCTCAAGCTGTCCGGAGACCGTCAAATTCGCTTCTTTTTCAAAAAAATCCTGCTTGTAGTCGATTGTGAATGTTTCAGGATCGGCTTTATCGCGCAGCGCTTTTCTTACAACCTCCTGCATATTGAGTGTTGTTACATGAAACATCTCGCCCGCTCCTTCGCAATCGGAAGCGGTGATAAGCGGGGTATGCACATACTGAAATCCGCGCTCCCGGAAAAAGCTGTGCACAGCAAACGCCATCTGGCTGCGCATACGGGCAACAGCGCCGAATGTATTGGTACGCGCCCGTAAATGGGCAATTTCACGTAAAAATTCAAAACTGTGCCGCTTTTTTTGCAGCGGAAAGGTTTCGGCGGGCGCTTCTCCGTAAACAAATACCGTGTGAGCGGCAATTTCCACTGCTTGACCCGATGCAGGGGATTTAATCAATGCGCCGGTTGCACGGACTGACGCACCGGTCGTAATCCTACTTAATTCTTTTTCCGTCTGCGCATCCAGTCCTTTATCGCGATCAAAAGTCAGTTGAATCGAATCAATACACGATCCGTCATTTACCTGAATAAAAATAAGATTTTTGGTCTCGCGTTTCGTACGCACCCAACCGTAAACGGTAATCTCTTCTCCGTTGGGATTCCGTGTTAGAATATCTTTTATTAATGGTATCATTTTAAACTAGTATCCTCTATTCACTGTCGTATGCAATCAATGTTTTGACCGGTAAATCGCCGATTAGCTTTTCATAGTGTAAAAACGGCAAACCGATAATACCGCAGAAACCGATAACTTCGGCGCCGCCTTCATTTAACACGCGCCGCGCTGCATTCAGCGTTCCGCCGGTCGCGATCAAATCGTCAAGCAATAATATCCGCTGTCCTTTTTGAACATCAGAGGCATGAACTTCAATAGTCGCCTCTCCATATTCAAGCGAATAGGAGCATGCATATGTTTTGCCCGGTAATTTTCCTTTTTTTCTGATTAAAATCAGCGGTATACCGAGCCTATCGGCAAAGGGAGCGGCGAAAATAAAGCCTCGCGATTCAATAGCAGCCACTGCATCGATTTTTTCATCTTTATAAAAACCGGTCAATGTATCAAGACAATAATGAAATGCCTCAGGATTAACGAGCAGTCCTGTAATATCATAATACAAAATACCTTTTTTGGGAAAATCCGGTACTTTACGAACAGCCTTGTCTATAAGGGGGTCTTTCATAGCGTTATTCTAACTTTACCCACTGTAATAGTCAAGGACAAACCGATTTTGTGTTTTGGGTTTCAGCATGCAAGGCGCTCCGTTTGGAGCACCTTGTTTATAAAGGAGGGGTTTAGGGGTGCTCGGCAAACCACTTATCAAACAAGTCCTGACCGACATCCAGTGTAGTTACTTGGCCGACATACCTATCTTGCACAAAATTATTTACGCCGTAGTTAAATAAATATGGTTTACCTTCTTTGTAGTAGATTCCATACGGGAATATTCTATTTTCTTTAAAATTATTATCAACAACGTAGATAGCGATAATATTTTCTTCTTCATCAAAGGCAGCACCCCAAAGCGTTATGGCATGAGCATAATCATTTTTGCCTTTTGAACCCCATATGTCTATCCCGATTGCTTTCTTAGACTTGAGAGCCTTAGATATTATTTCATTAAAACTGGTTTTATCATACACAGTTTCTCTTTTAATAGGTGTATTTTCCTTGTTAAAAATGTCTTTGAACAAGGCAGGGCCTTCAAATGCAGGCTTATCTTTTCTTGATATATTTGCATTACCATACAGATACCATGCAAGTCCGCTTATAATATAATCTCGCAATTTACCATTATGAGCTTTTAGTCTGAAAGCGTTTGCTATATTACTTTTCTCTTTTTCTTTTTCTGTGGGAAGCTCTCTTTTGTAGTAGTGGACGTATTGAGCTTTTTCTGCTTGCGATTTATGCTGTATGTATCTGTCTATGTTCTCTTTATTCTGTACGAACCACCACTGCAGCAAATTGGAAGCGGTTTTAGCCCAGCATTGATTTCCGTCCGCACCTTCCGGAGCGGATATTCCCAAAAGAGAGACTTTTCTGTTATTAAACCATTTTGTAGTAGTACTTTCATTCCACCAAAAAATCTTATTATCATCCCAATAAACTTTCTTTTCACCGCCATAAACAGGAATTTTTTCTTTTTCAGTATCTGTTGGCTCACCTATTCCATCTACCCATTCTATTGTTACGGCCGGATTCTTGTTCTCTTCCTGAATAACTTTTACCTCGAGTTTTTCTCCGTCAGCATTTTTGATCTCTTGATTGGATTCATTCTTGAAGTTAATATAGGCAATCCGCTTCCATACGGTTTTATTTTGAGCAGCTTTTAGGTATATTGTATCTTCCTCTTCGCTTGTAGTGTTATCTTTACGATCAAAACGCAGCCAATCACTCTCTTCCCCGACAATTTTAGGAGTATATGAAAGTTTGCCATGGAGCGTTTTTATTGTAAAAGTTAGTTCCGATTCACCGCTCCCGCTTGTAACTTCTTTTATTGTCAGCCCAATCGAGGGACTCTGTTTTACGGTAATAGTAACCGTCTTTGTAATCTCGGGCTTGCTTTGGGACTTTATGCTTATGGTAACAACACCTTCCGATTGGGCAGTTACTGTTCCATCGCTTGAAACAAACACTTTGTCATTATCTTTGGAGTAGGTCAGCTCTTTATTCGTTGCATCATCAGGCTGTGCTTTTGCTTTGATAGTATAGGTTTCACCAATAAATAAAGAGGCAGGGACTGCTTCTTCAAATATAATTCCCGTAACGGGAACCGGTTCCGGTGTAACGGTAACGTTGACTGTTCTTTGTACGCCGTTTGCCGCCTTTACCGTAATGACGGCATTACCGACTTCCTTCCCTGTAATCACTCCCGCTTCGTCTACGGAAGCGATGTTATCGGCACTTGACGAAAACGTAAGTTTTTTATCCGATGCATTTACAGGCAAAACTTTTACCCGTAATTGTTTTGTGTCTGCTTTTACGAGGGAAATAGTCGAAGTGTTGTAGACATTAATCGCCTTGACATCTACGGGGGCGCTATGTCCGGATTCCAGCTTTGCTACGAGATTGTTTTTGCACGATAAGAACAGAACCAGTACTGTTAATACCGTAAAAATAAGCTTATTTTTCTTCATGGCGGCCTCCTTAAAACCAATTAGTTTACTAAATTTTTTGCCAAACTGTCAAGATGGTTTTCAAATTTATTTCAGGAATACTGAAAGCAGCCCCTTGACAGATTAACGGGCTTTTTTCTACTATATTTAACCATGAATAAGAATATTACAGCTGATGAACTGCGTTCAAAGTATATTTCATTCTTTAAGAGCAAAAATCATACTGAAATTTCAGGTAAGTCGGTAATCCCCGAAAATGACCCGACGGTTCTTTTTACGACAGCAGGAATGCACCCGCTTGTTCCCTATCTGATGGGCGAGCCGCATCCTGCAGGAACACGGCTGACCGATTATCAAAAATGCATCCGCACCGGAGATATCGATGCGGTCGGCGATGCTTCGCATCTTACTTTCTTTGAGATGCTGGGAAACTGGTCGTTAGGCGACTATTTTAAAAAAGAAGCAATTGAATACAGCTTTGAGTTTCTCACAAGCCCGCAGTATCTCAATATACCGGTAGAATTGCTGTCAGTGACGGTTTTTGCCGGAGATAACGAGGTTCCCCGCGATACCGAATCAGCGGACATTTGGGAACGGCTCGGCATCCCAAGAGAACGAATCCATTTTTTACCCCGCGAGGATAACTGGTGGGGACCGGCAGGCGAAACAGGGCCGTGCGGACCTGATAGCGAAATGTTTATCGACACGGGAAAAACCGCGTGCGGCGCCGAATGCCGACCCGGATGTCACTGCGGAAAATATGTAGAAATTTGGAATGACGTTTTTATGCAGTACCGCAAAAACAAAGACGGTTCCTATGAAGTCATGCAGCGCCGCTGTGTCGATACCGGCATGGGTATTGAACGTACCGTTGCTATGCTGCAGGGAAAAAAATCGGTCTACGAAACGGAAATTTTTACCCCGCTTATCAAAAGCGTAGAACAGCTTTCCAACTATCGGTACGGTACGGAAGAAGAAAAAGATGTTTCCGTACGCATTATCTGCGACCATGTACGCGCCGCCTCTTTTATTTTAGGAGATCCCAAAGCGGTTCTGCCCTCCAATGTAGGTGCAGGGTATGTTCTCCGGCGTATCATCAGACGGGCGGTGCGCCACGGCAGAAAGCTCGGCATTGAAGGCGGTTTTTTGGCGATTCCGGCGCAAGCCGTTATTGAACAATATAAAAACGCCTATCCTGAATTGAAAGAAAAAGAGCCGGTCATTACCGCAGAGCTAAAAGCCGAAGAAGCACGATTCCTTGAAACGCTGAAAAAAGGAGAGGCGGAATACGAAAAAATGAAGCCGAACCTTTTGAAAAATCCTAAAAAGATTATTCCGGGACGGCTCGCATTTAAACTGTACGATACCTACGGTTTCCCCATAGAATTAACTGAGGAGCTTGCTCATGAATCGGGATTAACCGTTGATAGAGCGGAATTTGATGAGGCGTTTAAAAAGCATCAAGAATGTTCCCGTGCAGGCAGCGAACAGGTCTTTAAGGGCGGTCTTGCCGATCATTCCGAACAGACCACTGCATACCATACGGCAACCCACTTGCTGCATAAAGCCCTCCGTATGGTGCTCGGCGATCATGTTGAACAAAAAGGCTCCAATATCACGGCAGAGCGGCTCCGCTTTGACTTTTCGCATCCGAAGCCGATGACCGCTGAAGAAAAAGCCGAAGTTGAACGGATTGTCAATGAACAAATTCAAGCGGATCTTCCCGTTACAATGGAAATCTTGCCGCTTGAAGAAGCCAAAAAAGCCGGAGCAATGGCGCTGTTCGGTGAAAAATATGAAGAAACAGTAAAAGTATACTCAATCGGCGCTTTTTCAAAAGAAGTGTGCGGCGGGCCTCATGTAGAACACACTGCGGTATTAGGACACTTTTCAATTCAGAAAGAACAGTCTTCATCGGCAGGGATCAGACGGATTCGCGCTGTGCTTCAAAAATAACGGCGTTTATCATTAACATACAAAAGTTTTTGACGGTTGCCAGTAACCGAAGACTTATTTGTTTGTTTAATGAAGTGTTTTTTTAACCGATTGCTAAAGTCCCCATAGGGGCTTTAGCAATTTTATTATACGGCTTGGGATAAAAAGTCTCTAAACCATATTCGGATTTAAAGGCTTTGCGATTATTTTAATCAAAAATGAAAGAGGACATCCATGAAAAAAAAGCTTACAACCATCTTCCTGACGCTTGGCCTAATTGCTGCAGCCTTTGCTCAATCAAATCTACAGCCTATCGCCGAAGTAAAATTAACGGTACGCGCGCCTATTACACTGGGGCAGCTCAAAGCCCGCGTTACTACGCTTGAAAAAGAGCTGGGAAGAAAAATGACCGTTGAGGAGCGGAAACAAGTGCTTGACGGGCTCATCGATGAACGGCTCTTTGTACAGGCGGCTGAGAAAGACGGGATGAAAGTATCCGATTCGGAAGTGAATGAATACTTTAATAATTACGTTTCGAGCCAATTAGGAAGAGCCGTTACCGAAGCGGAGTTTGCACAGATTATCAGAGAACAAGCCAATATGAGCCTCGATGAATATATGAAATCACAAAACGGCATGACAATGGCTGAGTTTAAAAACTTTCTGCGGACGCAAATAACTGCGCAAAACTATACCATGCGGAAAAAACAAAATGAAATACAATCAGCTATACAGGAACCGACCGATGCGCAAATCCGTTCATATTATGAAGTGAATAAGCAGTCCTTTGTGCAGCCCGATACGGTAAAACTGTTCCTCGCTCTTGTACCGAAAGAGAATAATGCATCGGCAGCGGAGAAAAAAGTGAGAGAGCTGCAAAAAAAGCTATCAGCCAATGCAAAAGTCATCGCTGATATTCATTCTAAATCGCTTGAAAAAAATTCAGGCTATTGGTCGCAGGAGATTTTTGTTGGAAAGACACCGCTTGCCGCAGAACAAATGGGACTTTCGATGGATGAGCTTTTAAAGATTTTTGCAATGAAAAAAGGCGAGGTTTCGGCAGTACATGAAACACCGGCCAATTATCAATGTTTTGTTATCCTTGAAAAACTTGATGCGCGGATACTTGGCCTCAGCGATGTTATGCAGCCCGGAAGTAATGTCAGTCTCTATGAGTATATAAAAAATATGGTGATGATGCAGCGCCAAAAAGACGCTCTAAACGCAGGCTTTATAGCGATTAGAAACGACCTGCGGAAGCCGGAATATTTTACACTCTTTAAAAAAGACACTGAACTCGACAAAACATTATCGTGGTAACAATGGCAATAGGACGAAGAAGAGGGCGGATTCTTGCCTTTCAAGCGCTATACGCATGGGATACAGGAGCTCTTGCCCCCGCCGATTTGCTGGGCTTTACATGGATCGATAAGCCGGAAGAAGCATTGACGGAAGATGATTTTCTCTTCCCCCGATTACTTTTTCTCGGCTCAATCGAGCATATTGCAGAAATCGATTCGCTTATCAGCAAAAATTTAAATAATTGGGACTTTTCCCGCCTCAAGTTAGTCGATAAAGCTATTTTACGGCTAAGTACCTATTCGCTCCTCTTTCAAAAAGACACCGATCCGAAAATTGTGATTAACGAAGCAGTCAATATCGCACGCGATTACGGAACCGATGATTCGTTTAAATTCGTAAACGCAGTACTTGACAGCATCAAAAAAGAACGTTTAGATTACTCTCATGAAGAAACCACGTGCTGAGCTCGTTCTTGTAAGCCTCTGCTTGTTTCTGGCAGGGCTGGGTATCTCTTGTTCAAAGACCGATAAGGACGCTCTATTCCGCCGGAATCTCACCGAGATAGACGCTTTAGTACAACAAGGCAATACGCAAAAAGCGGCAAAACAGCTCTATAAACTGCGAAAAAAAGCGCAGTTTCCCGTTCAGTATTTGAGTATTGCAAAGCGGGAATTGGCTTTAAAACTGCCGGTACAAGCGCTGCAATCAATGCAGGCCGGATTAAAAAAACACCCCGACGATACCGTGCTAAAAACGGCGCTTGTGCACACACTGCTGCGGGAAGAGCGGGCAGAAGACGCCGCTTCGTATGCCGGTGCACTTACCGCTACGGCCTATGCAGGACTTGGCGCGGAAGCGTATATCCAGTCAGATAAAATGCATAAAACGCACAACACGCCTATTGAGCTGTGGAAAGAAGGGTTTCGGCTCACCGGGGAACATATCTTTTTGGAAAATGCAGCGCTTATGCTTGCATTTCAAGGCCACGTTGCCGAAGCCGCGGCACTGCGGTACGGTATTCCGAAAGGTGAAAATCTCCGATCACCATACTTTTGGTCATGCCTTGCTTATGATATTGGAAACTTTCAGCCGGTGCTGGACGATTTATTCTACTCGCTTGCCCATGCCGATATGGCAGGTTTACCGGAAAACAATCCAAAAACCTTTGAATACGCACGACGGCATATCCTACTGGCAGCCGATGCATGCGCAGGTCTTAATGACATGGAACGAGCGCGCGCTTTTTGGCAAGACTATGTAGACCGATACCCCGATACCGCTGCGGATGTTTTTTATAACTTAGCTATGACAGCTCCGTCAGAAAAAGAGAGAATAGAACGGTTGGTTGAATGCATCAGCGAATCTCCGGCGTATTACCCTGCCGTAGCGCAGTATGTCCGGGCATGGGCTGCGATGCAGAAAACGCAATTACAGAAAAATGCCCTTACCGACCTGCTTCAAAGCAAAGACTTTTTCTCACTTGAGATGGAAAAAACATTATTCCTTTCATCGACGTTCACGCTTTCAGCTGAGCAAGTATTAGAAAATGCGCTGTTACTAAATGCCAATGACCCGCGCTTCTCTTTGGAAAATTTCCGGTACAAATATTTGGATGCCGATAATCCTGCCAGAGGAAACAGCGCGATGTGGAGAGTCCTTGAGCAGCAGCCGGATATTCCGCTTGTTTCAGCCTATGCACGCTGGTATTTTGCCCGCTCAGGCGATTTTAATGCCTGCTTCACTATAGAAAAAACTGATAACACATATGAAGACAGCTTTTATGACGGGTTACGGTATGCGATACAAGGGGAATCTTCATCAGCGCTTGCAGCGTTTTCAAAATCGGAAAATGAGCAGGACTGTACTTGCGCAGCCGTTATCAACCAAGCCTATATTTACGATGCCCGCAGTGAACCTGATATGGCGATTAAATACTTTATGCGTGCAGCACATTTAACAAAAGATACCGTTTTGCAAAGCAAACTATATTATGAAGCTGCCCGCCTGTTTGCCGGAAGAAACGGGATACCGGAGGCGTTTAAGTTATTGAAAGAAGCGCTGCGCCTTGATCCCAATAACCGCCGGGCAGCGGTATTGCAGCAGAAGCTGCAAGAGGCGCAGTAATCACGAAAGTCTTTAACGAACGGATCACTATAAAAGCAGATAATGGGTAATACACTCGAGAAAGAATATTATACCGTAAGACTCAAAAGATGCGCAGGCTGCGGCACGGAAGCAGCCGCATAGCCGATTTCATGAGCTAAAGCGATTTCGGTATGAATTTTAGTGCTAACATAATCAATCATCATATCAAGCGTTTGTTCATCTCCCTTATCGGCCGCCTGACTAGCGATCAGTTTATCGTGCTGTTCGCTTTCCCGCATCCTAACAAGCTGATCAATTAAAGTATTTAAAATTTTAAGTTTTCCGATGCTCACACCGCTCTGATCTTCCGTACGGGGAACCCCTGCAACATACTGGAACTGAGAATAAACAACCTGCTTTGAGTCTACAGGAAGATATGCGCGCCCGCCGGCCGATATACGAGGCATTGCCGCATAAGAAAGCGTTGCCAGCGGTATATAATTCGATAGCATACCGAGCCCTCCAATCATTCTAAGCATCGGTATTTTTTTTATTTACTTTAGAAAAATCTCCTACTCTAAAAAAACGATACCCTAGCGAATCTTTTTTTGCCACTCCGCTATCCGTTTCTTAAGATCGGGGGCAGCAGTATTTTCGCTATCAGCAGGCAGCGCTGTTTGTTCTTTCAAATACGGAAATAGAATATCTTTTTTTATGCGTTCCCAATTAGCCGGTAAAATATGCGGAGCAGAAAAGTCATCCGTTTGCGGTAGATGTTTGAGTAACAGGGGATAGTATACCGGAAAAATATTTTCGGTAACACTATGCAGCGAAGAAAAACCGCCGGCAAGCCCAAAAGAAGGAATAATCATATTATTTTTTTGAGCTCGCTCAAGTAATTGCTTTTGCGTTTCTTCATTAAAAAACCATAATAAAAAGGCTTCCACCGCAGCGCGGTTTTTGGCTTTTTTACAGATGCCGGCATAAATAATAGTATCCTGTAACGGTGTTTTATCATTAAAACGCATCCAGCGGTAATCAAGCGTTTTCAATTTTTCATATTGCAAAGAGAAGAATTCGTTGCTCGGTAAATACCAAAAAAGACAGCGGCCGCTGTTTAACAGAGTATACGGCGGATCATATAAATACTTAAATTGAAATTCATCTTCGGCTGCGGCGCTGGTATTCACCTCTTGCGACCATTGGCGTATATATGTGATAACTTCCCGCAAGGCTTGTTCATTCCAAGAAAAAAATTGCGGTGTTTCTTCAAAAGAAGCATTCAGTCCCTGTGCTGTTGCATATAAAAAATTCATATCCCACCGGGGAGAAAACCCCATCCGTGTGTATTCATTGCCTTGCCGCCTATTGTACCCTGCAGCAAGTTTTTTTATATCGTCAAGCGATAAGGTAAAATTTGTTTCTACCAGATTTTTATGCACTGAAGAGAAAATAATAGTAGGCAGATTAAAACTAACCGGCAGTAAATACTGCTTTCCGTTTACATTACCGAGCTTGAGCAGAGATGGATAAAAAATAGCCGGATTTATTTTTTTATCTGAGAGCAACCCATCTATCTTTGCGAATTTGATACGGGAATCCTCTCCTTTTAACCATGGGCCGACGACAGCATCGGGGACTTCTTTGGAAGCAATAAGCACTTCCGCAGGGTTTTCCTTATAGCTGACTGTAATTTTATACTTGTCTTGAGCCGTGTTAAAAGCTTCGCAATATGTAATAAAATCAGTTGAATTCGTCCAAATAACCGCGATAGAATCTTCAGGGCTTCGGCATGCAGTTAAACCAGCAGCGCAGAGACACAATAAAAATACAATCTTTTTCATATCATACTGTAAATCTATTTACCTCATCGGTTAGGATATCAATACTCTGCTTATTTTTTTGCGTAATTTCATCAACCGCTTTTACAGCATCGTTTATTTGTACGGCGCCGGACATCATCTCATTCATGCTATCGGTAATAGCATCGGTTAAAGAGGCAAGTTTACTCATCTCTTGCGCTACTTCATTACTACCCTCCAGCATCTCGCCGGATCCGCGATGAACCTCTTGAGTAACCTCATTAATATTTTTCAAGGCCCTCACAATTTCATTGCTGCCTTGTTCCTGCTGCCGCATGGACTGCATAATGCTGGTACTCATATCTTTTACTTTTTCAGACAGCGCAAAAATGACGTTAAATTTATCCTGAGCCAGGCGCTGACCAGCCTGAATTTTCAATATGCTAACACTATATAATAATCAACGAAATTGTCAATAAGTATGTTGTAGGTTCATCTAAAAGAACTCCAGTTCTCCAAGATGGTTAGGGTTTGATAAACGTTTAGCGGAATAATCTAGAACGTGAATGGTATACTTTCGATTGTAACCGGTTGTTGCGATGAACTCATCGAGGATTTTCGTCTTTTGTTTCTTTCCTGCCGCATAATACCGTTTAGGGCTTCTATTTTCCGGTTAGATTTTTACGTGAGTAAATACGCGGCATTGTTTCTTTTCATTGTTTTTGGTACACTCATTTTCACCGTTATGAGTACCGTGTATACTCCCGAACAAGCAGCGGAGGAGTGTTTACATACTTCTATTATACAGATACTATTTTCCCGCCCGCGAGGGAAAACTGATACCAAAAAAATCTGTTTCCGTAAAATCGAACTGAAAGGCAAGCCCTATTATCAGTTTGAGGCCATTAAAAACAATCAAGCGTTTCAAAAAAACATTGCCCCGGAAGCGATGTGCGATCAGTTATCCGCATTATTTGTGCAATTCAGGACAGTTGAATGCCGCGGACTAAAAGAACAGCTCTTTTTTTTACAAAATAATAAAGGCATTATTGCATTGACGAAACGGGTTCTAATCTCTGCTCCGGCTGATACAACCGGCGGACATGATAGAACAAAAGCTTACCTTATTCCCGAAGGTAAACCGCTTGTGTTTTTAATTGAGCAAGGCGTAATGCTGAAACAACCGGCGAAAAAAAACAAAAAAGCCGGAGAACATAAAACTTGCAATAA
>CAJPOL010000005.1 GCA_905372265.1 uncultured Treponema sp.
CCGCAATCGATCGCAGCATTAAAGCAATGGTATGACGGCTACCTTTTCCATCCGGAAGGGGAGGGTATGTATAATCCCTATAGCATTCTCAATGCCTTTGATGATAAAGAGATCAAAAGTTACTGGTTCGGTACGGGAACGCCTACTTTTCTAGTCAACTTTTTAAAAAAAGCGCACTATTATATTCCTGACTTGGATGGAAATGTTGAGTTGGACGAAGCCGGTCTGCAAACCTATCGCGCGGTCGCTCAAGATACGTTACCGATTCTGTTTCAAGCCGGCTATTTAACAATTAAGAAATACATAAGCGATCTGAGGCTGTATCGGCTTGGCTTTCCGAATAATGAAGTACGGTACGGCTTTTTGCATAATCTTTTACCGGCATACTCTGACGTACCGTTCGGTCAAACCGGGGTATGGGTGGGACGGTTTGTACAGGATATCCGCAATGGCAATGTCGATAGTTTCATGGAACGGATGCAGTCGATTATCTCAGGTATTCCGTATGATGATTTTCCTAAGGGAAAACCGAAATTACGGGAACAGAATTACCAGACAGCGGTATACCTCGTCTTTGCGCTGATGGGGCAATTTGTACAAACGAAAGTGCATTGCTCAACGGGGCGCTCTGATTGTGTAGTTACTACTGCCGATACTGTCTATATCTTCGAGTTTAAGCTCTGCGGCAACGGCAGCGCAGAAGAGGCTCTCAACCAGATAAAAGAGAGCTGCTATGCTGCACAGTATAAGGCAGACGGGAAAAAGATAGTGCTGATAGGAAGTTCTTTTGACGAAGAACTAAGAACCATCAAGGATTGGGAAACCGAAGTGCTGTAAAAGTACCGCCGCGGATGGCGGTAAACCGCAAAGGACGCCAAGAAAATTGTAATGGTTTTGAGGTGAAAGCCCTCACCGAATCCTTTGCGATCTCTGCGGGCTTGGCGGTTAATAAAAAATAATGCAGAGATTCCTGCATTATAAATAATGTTGAAAAAAGTAGCTCACATGGTATAAAAGATGATAAAATATTCTTGGAGGTGGAAAAAATGACATTACAAGAATCATTTGAGACTATTCAAGACGAAAGAATTGAAAGATGTAAGAAACACAATCTAGTCGATATACTGATGCTTGGGTTTGTAGGAGTATTGTAGGTTTTCGCTTTTCCCGCTGATATTTTTTTACCGTACCGGCAATCTAATAGGGCAAGGGTATTTTTGCATCAGATCGGCGGTAAAATGACCGGAGCTTGATCATGCCTCCGGTGATCATGCAGCATGACATCCGAACCGACGGCGGCGGCAGTCCCGAACGGAAGCGCCTCCGTAAGCTGCTCGGCAAAACGGCGGATATCCGATTGCGTACAACAAAGAATTTCTTCGATAGTACGTTTCCGCATTTGATCGGTGATGCCGTTAAGGAGGCGAGCAAAAGCTGTCGCACTCTTTTGCGCAGGTGTGCGCGGCTGAATAGCGGCGCTATAGGAACCGATAGTCAGCGCCTCCAGTTCGGAGTCCGTAAGCGGCGTTTTCCGGCTTGCACTGATGCTGTCTCGTATTGAACGGATGGAAGCAAGCGGAGCGGGATCGCGGTAGGTCGTAAACGAAAATAACGATGGTGCCGGATCAGGATAAGCCGAAACGCCGTAGGCGCCTGCCATTACTCTGATCGCGTTCCACAGCATTCCCGTTTCCATCCACTGCGCATACACAACACCTGCCCCTCTATTTTCTTGAAACGCGAATGGAATCGTCAGCGCCGAAAAGCCGACCTGTATGTCGCTTGGGAAACCGGTAAGCGCTTCCGGCATTTCAAGGCGGCTGCTGCGGAAGCCTGTAGACGTCTGCGGACGGTTTGGATAGGAAAAGCGGCGCAGATGCGGAGAAAGCGCCTGTTTGGCCGTTTCCATATCGGAGGCGCCGCCGCATACTTTTATCAGCATCCCCGCTTGCAAGAGTTTCCGGTGAATACCGTCAAGACGGGCTGCCAACATTTCAGCGGCCGCAGCATCCGTTTCTATCCGTTTATACCATGCCCGTAAAAAGCGCAGCTGAGGTATGCCGAACCAGAGGTTTTCCGCCTGCTTTAACGGCGAATGGGCAGAGCCTGCATGCAGAGCGGCAAGGCTGTGCCCTGAATCGGCAGGAGCGCAATCCATATCATTTTTCAGTTGAATGAGAATATCGATTAGGCGGTTTGTATTATAAAAGGAAACTGTTTGCAGGTACGAGAAGAGATACTCGATTGCAGAAGTAATGTACTCGGGAAGCATCTTTATACGGATAAAAACCCAGTCCCGATTGACAATATCTTCCGTGTGCAAGACGCCGCTGAAACGGCTGTCAGGATCGCTCTGATTCTGTGCACCTGCAGCAAATGCCGATGCGGCAAAACCTCCGGTAAGACGGGCAAAATCTGCGGCAACGGAAGCCCAATCCCTGCTCTGTGTTCCCATCGAAGAAAGCGCAGCAGTATATACCGTAAGGCAGCGGTACTCTTCCGGCGAAAGCGAATCGGCGGGAACGGCGAGATTAAGATAGGTTATGCCGTTTGTCGGCTGTTCATGGAAAATAACGGGAACCTGTCCGAAACATGCGCCGTATTCGGGTATCGGATCTTCTACAGCCGGCAGATCTTTTTTAGAAAGATGCGGAATAAGTGTGTGCACATCGGGTTCCGTTTCCGGTACGGTCTCTTGGCGGAGATGAGGCAGGGCCGCCTGTTGTTCAGTAGTCAGCCGTTCCGCCGCTTTTTGTGCTTTTTCGGTCAGTTCCGCATCAATCCGCTTGCAAAACTGCGGATCGGGGCGTACCGATACAAGCGTACGATGCGGATTTTCAAGCAAGAGCGTCCGTATCAGCTGTTCGGTATAGTGGGGCGTTGCCGCAATCCGCTCTTTCAGCCGTTCAAAGGCAGGTCCATACCGGAGCGATGCATCGGGCGCCGCTCCATGGAGCCAGCCGCGGAGAGCGCGCCGCATCAGGATAAGCGAAAACGGCCCTCCTGAACGGATAATTTCATGGTTTGAAAAATCGATACTATTGAGCGCCGTTTCAACGGTAGGCGTATCAATGCCGTCATGGATAATGTCTTTAAGGCATGAAAAGATAAATGTTTCAAAGGCTTGTTCCGTGCCGCGGGCAAGATCGGTTAAACCGATCGTAAAACACATGTTTTTCAGATCTGCTTGGCCGCCGTTATAGGGGTACACATCATCGGCAAAACGGCATTCAAGGAGACGTCTCTGTAAAGGGGAGCCGTCATGTCCAAGCAGCGTCTCTTCCAGAAATATCAAGTCCATAAACCGGTCAATATCCGCACTTTCAGGAAGCAGCCAGTTCATAGTCATCGAAATTTTATGAGGATTTTTCCCTTCTCCGGCAGGCGCTTCCGTTGAGAATATCCGCGGAGCGAAATAGGGGTGCATTGCAGGAATGAGCGGCGGACGCTCTGCCGCTTGAAAATTGCATAAAAAACGCTCATCCAAAAAACGCAGCTGTTTTTCGGTTGGGATATTCCCGTAAAGAAACACTTTACAGTTGACGGGATGGTAATAGCGGCGGTGAAACGCCAGAAATGCTTCGTAGCTCAGATCGACAATAGCGGGCGGGTAGCCTCCCGAATCCTGTGCATATAGTGTATCTTGAAGCAGCGAATAGCGGCTTTGACGGTCTACTGCCGAATCGAAGTCGGCATAAGCGCCGCGCATTTCGTTGAGTACAACACCGGAATACCGTATCGTACCGTTTTCTGCCCGCTCAAGCCGCCACCCCTCCTGTTCAAAGGTCTTCCGCTCCAAAAGCGGAAAGAAAACGGCATCTCCATAAACTGACATCAAGTTGAAATAATCAGTCTCGACGATGCTGGAGGCAGGGTAAACAGTCTTATCGGGAAAGGTCATTGCATTGAGAAACGTCTTGACGCTCTGTTTCTCAAGCGCTAAAAAAGGATCGCGGATGGGATACCGTTTTGACCCGCACAGAACCGAATGTTCTAAGATATGCGCAACTCCTGAACTGTCTTGCGGCGGAGTCATAAAGGCAAAGGCAAACAGATTTTCGGTATCGTCATTGCGGATATGATACACTTCAAGGCCGGTACGCTGATGCCGTGCAAAGATGCCTTCAGCATGCAGTTCTTCCAGCGGCGTTTCCGAAATGATCTGAAACCCGTGTATTAAGTTATCCATATCTCCTTCCCGTCTTTTCCCAATAGCAGCAAATCTCCTTGTTCCCAGCTTTTTCTCAGATCGCTCAAGAACTTATCGGTTACTTCGCGGCATATCCGTACCGGTACGGGATGGGTTTCTTTTTCATCAATAATGAAAAGGCGTCTATTTTTTGAAAGATTATCAACAATTTTTTTGACAAAGGCGTCCGGTTTATAAGAAATAAGCGCTGCAATATCACCGTCTTCCATTTCCGACAGCTTCTTTTGCAAGAACCGGTTGTCTGCGATCAGTACATCTTCAAAGGTGAACAAGCGTTCGCGGATATTTTGCTCCAGCTCAGGATTGTGTTCGGCGATATTGTCTAAGATGAACTGTTCCGTCGCCGAATCGCTGCGCCGTAAAATAGCGGCAAGAACAGCACGCCCGTCAACGCTTTCCGTAGAACCGGTTTGGATGCGGGCAAGTTTTTCCCGTATGGAGGCGCTGACGGTCTGTAAAATACCGGGATCGATTTTTTCAAGTTTTGCCAGTCGCAAGACGATTTCTTTCTTTTTATCATCGTCAAGATTCATAATATATGAGGCGGCTGTTTTCGGTTCAAGCTGAGAAAGCACGAGCGCCTGTGTTGCAGGTAATTCATCCGATAAGATGCGGGTGAGTTTTTCGCCGTCAATGTCCGCTAAAAAGTCGAATGGTTTTTCAGAAACGGGAGGAACGGAACGCTCCATAATTTCATGCGCTTTTTCCGCTCCGAATGCAGTCGTTAAAATGCTTTCAGCTGTTTCCGACCCGCCGAATGAATTTTTAGCGTCGTTATACAGTGCGGTAAATTCACTTAACAGGTATGTTGCCTCATCTTTATCGACATACCGAATGGTGAGCATCTCCGCAACAACGCGTTCAATTTGATCTTTTGTTAATTTTTGCAGTACCTTTGCCGCCTGATTTTCTCCGATTAAATAGAGAAACTTGGCAACACGGCGGTAAGGATTTTCCCGCTGACCGTCATCCCGGGAAACTTTTATCAGCCCGCGCCGCTGTACTTCGCTTTCCAGATCGCTCATGGTATCTCCCTATGACTGTTGTAATAAATGCTCAAGATGAGAATGGCTCGTCTGCACAACATCCAATATGGCTCCGGTTTCTTTTAAGAACCCTTCGATTGACTTCAATGATGCAAAGCCGTCGCGGATGGTGATATCTTCTTCCTTAATAGAAGAAGCGATTTCGGCAAGCGATTCTCCCGCTTCATCAAGAATGCTTGAGTTTTTATCAAAGTTGTTGAGAATACCGTTGAAAGATTTTTGAAATTTTGAAAATAATGAAATAAAAAGCGACATGCTATTATTGATATCGTTCACCGAAGATTGCAGTTCTGCCAGCTTTGCATCAATTGTTTTTGCAAATTCACCCGTTTGAGTCGAGAGCGTACGGACTTCATTTGCAATAATTCTAAAGCTGTCTCCCGCTTTTCCCGCGCGGGCAGCTTCAATTGAGGCGTTTATTGCAAGGATTCCCGTTTTGATCGATACTTCTTGTATTTCTGCAAGCATTGTTTTTACTTCGACGGTACGTTCCTTTAGAATTGCAAATGATGCTGCGGTATCTTGAGCGGTCAAAGCAGCTTCTTTTATTTCACCGACATGCTCATGAATATCTTGCTGTATCTGTTTTCGGCCTTTCAAAATACCGCTAAATACGGAGTCAACACGCGCGGTATTTGCAGCGGAAGAACTGCTTTCCTGCTGTATCTCTTCAAATGCAGTCAAAATAGTATTAAACTTTATCTGCAATTGCTCCATTGCTTTATAGATAATCTGGAATGAATTTCTCGTTATAAAATCAAGTACAATCCCTTTATTATAACTTATGACAACCTTATTCACCAAGTCGCTGTAATTTTCGATGATGCTTTGTTCATCAGACATGTTTTCTAAGCCTCCGCTTTAAAATAGTGTTTCAATACAATCTACTCCGCATTGCAGGTTAGAAAGCCAGCTTAAAAAACGCTCGACATTATCATCTTTGTAAATAGCGCCATGCTGCGGAGCTAACATAACAGGATGTAAGGCGCGTACCGAATCTGCCCAGCGTTTTACAATTTTATTGCATGCCATATACCGTTTATGGAAACCTTCGATTAGCGGAATGTGCTGCTGAAAATCCTCAACAAAGAACACCTCATTTTCTTCATTAAAAACGGCTGCTCCTATATCGCCGGTAAAAAGAATACGGGAACGTTCGTCGAATAAGCCGAAGTGTCCGGGTGAGTGCATAAAGTGAGACGGAACACACTGTAGACGGCTGCCTGAGGGGAGCGGAATGTACATTCCCTTATCAGGAATAGGAATCATACGGGAAATATCGACAATGCCGAAATGCGGCATAAAGCGTATCCAAAGCGATGAAATATATACTTTAGCCTTTGTAATGCCGAGCCAGAGCGCAATACCTGACGATACGTCGGGGTCTTGATGCGAAAAGAAAATAGTGTCGATTTTATCAACTGAGATATACCGGCTTACGGTCGTTACTACCTGAGAAAAAAGGTGGACACCGCCCGGATCCAGTAAAACGCCTCTGCCCTTATCGATGATGAGATATTGCATGGTCTGTACGGCGCCCTTGCGGTATTCGGTTTCGGAACCAAGCCAGATAAATTTATGGTCGGCGTCTTCGTAAAGAACTTTTTCTTGAACAGTGATTTCCGTTGTCATTATGTTTATCCTTAATTACGGTATGTGTGATAGATGAACTTAGGGTTCATTATTAGTATACAGATAATGTAATATAAAGACAAGCCGAACCTGAACGATAGGGCAAGCGCTTAAACCGGTTCCGGTGCGGTTACCATAGAATCCTCATGGCTTACAGTTTCGGTTGGCAGGATATACGGCAGAATGCGCTTCCATTCGGTTAGCAAATCATCAAACCGGAAGCGGGCGTTTGCAGGGCTGGTAGAGGGGAGTTTTACAGCCGGTGTTTTTATGCGGTTAATGCATATCTCGTACGCTTTGTTGCCGTTTGCAAAAACTGCCTGAATAGCTGCTGCACGGAAAATGCCGCTTAAATCGGCGGGAACAATATTTTGTATACTTGCATCTTGAGAGTTGACAATCGTGCAGGCGCTGACAGCGTCATAAAGTGCAATAGAGTGCTGCAAAAGCATCTGTTTTTTTTCTTCTATCGAATGCGGAGCCTGCACTTTCAACACGGCGGCAAGAAGCGGCCAAAATCTATTCCGAGGATGACCGTAATAAAACGTCTGTTCACGGGATGCAGCAGATGGAAAGGAGCCTAAAATTAAAATCTTAGATTCTGCATTGTACACCGGCGGAAAGGGATGAAAGATTTTTTTGCTCATTGTTTCGCACGCAGGCATAACTGAATAATAGTACACAATGAAAAACGCTCTGTCAAGAAAGAGTCAACCGCCAACGGCGAGCAGCCATTGTTCAGTACCCCTCTAGCCATTTCTCACCATCTCTGCTATTCTGCTGTTTCTGCCATGAGGCTATAGAGCGGCTATCAAAAAGGAGATCCCCTTGTATGAAAGAACAAAAGGCAATTTATACACTTTTGCACCAGGATACCGGCTCGGCTGCCCGCACAGGGGTGGTAAGCCTTCCGCATGGTACGGTGCAGACGCCTGCATTCATGCCGGTCGGAACGGCTGCGACCGTGAAGGGGATGACCAAAGATGATTTACATGAAATAGGCTTTGAAATTATCTTAGCGAATACTTACCATCTGTTTTTGCGTCCCGGCCTTGATGTTATCAAACAGGCAGGCGGACTGCACGGGTTTTCAGGCTGGGATAAAAACTTTCTGACGGATTCAGGCGGCTTTCAGGTATTTTCTCTATCACAGCTGCGAAAGATTAGGCAGGAAGGGGTAACATTTCAGAGCCACATTGATGGAAGTAAACGCTTCCTCAGCCCCGAAATTGCCGTGCAGGTGCAGGCGGGATTCAACAGCGATATTCAGATGCAATTGGATGTCTGTTCGCCCTACGGTATCTCAAAACCGGAAACCGAAAAAGCCCTTATGCTCACTACGGCATGGGCTAAGCGGGCAATGCAGGCATGGCATCAGACGGAGGATGCCTATCAGGGGAGCCTTTTTCCGATTGTGCAAGGCGGCTTTTTTGAAGACCTCCGCATCAGAAGCATTGAATCGATTATGGAACTTGATCCCCGCGGTATCGCTATCGGCGGTCTTTCCGTCGGTGAACCTGATGAGGTGTATAAAGCGTTTTTGGCGTTTACCGCCTCCCGCATTCCAAAGCAAAAACCGCTCTACGTTATGGGCATCGGTACCCCCGATTATATTCTGGAAGCAGTTAAAAACGGCGTTGACCTTTTCGATTGCGTGTTGCCGTCACGAAATGCCCGAAACGGGAATCTGTTTACCCGTACCGGCCCCATTTCAATTAAAAAGAAAGAATATGAATTCGATTTCGGCCCCATCGATCCTCACTGTACTTGTAAGATATGCCGCACGTATAGCCGTTCATACTTACGCCATCTGTTCCGCAGTAAAGAAATCCTCTATTCAATGCTCGCTACGTATCATAACTTGGCATTTCTCTATCAGATGGTTGTTGAAATCAGAGAGGCAATTGCACATGATCGTTTCTTAGACTATTATGACGGGTTTCTAAAATGTTATTACGGAAACATGGATTGACCGCATACAGGAGTCTCCAACAACTGAAATGGTTAGAGGCTCTCTAAACTGGCGTGATAGGTTTTCACACTGCATAGTAAGGAGCAAAAGGATGTTTAAAACAAAGGCTTTTATTTCACAGAAAATATGGGGATATGAACGATGGATCGTTTCCACCCATCCCGCCGGAAAATCCGCAGTAATCGAACAAGACAATGCTCTGCACAGTACGGAAAGACCGCTAGACGAGGTCGCAGGCGGCTCGTATCCGCTGCTGATAAAGATTATTCAAGCTGATGAAACACTGTCTGTGCAAGTACATCCTGATGACAACTATGCAAAAATACATGAGAACAGCGCCGGTAAAACCGAATGCTGGTACGTACTGGATGCAAAGCCCGATGCGACTCTTGTATACGGGTTGAACGGTTCGTACAGCCGTGATGAATTAAAAGACGCTATTACTGCTCAGACACTCGACCGCTATCTGCGCTATGTCCCCGTATCGAAAGGGGATTTTATTTTTATCCCTGCCGGAACCGTTCATGCAATTCAGGGCGGACTGCGCTTACTGGAAGTTCAACAGTCAAGCGATATAACATACCGGCTCTACGATTGGGGCCGTCCGCGTGAGGTTCATATTGAACGCGGTCTTGATGTTATCAAACAGTGGCCTGTTGATGAGTGCAAGCCGAAGCCTGCATTCAGCGGAGCGTTCAGCTGTCCCTATTTTAAACTGGAAAAAAAAGATTTTTCTCATGTAGGGACTTTTGATTACGCTTCGTTCACAACCCCTGCCGCTGCCGCCGGATGGTGCAGCTTCTTTGTGATAGCAGGCAGGGGGACGGTTCAAACACAAAACGGCGTCCCCTTAGCAGTTGAACCGGAAGATTGCATCATCGCACCTACAACCGCTTCCATAACCGTACAGCCCGCTGACGGCACTGCGGTTTCGCTCATGCTGATGGGCTAAAACCGGCGCTGTCTGTTTTTTAGAGGTCCCCCCCAAGCTCTGAAGCTGCTGACTGAAAATTTTGTTTGCCGTTTTTTTATTTTGTGCGTAGATTCATAGCATGAACATAGATAAATACACAGTGAAAGCACGTGAGGCATTGCAGGAAGCAGCCTCGCTTGCTGAACAAGACAATCACACTCAGATTGAGCCGGTACATCTCTTATATAAACTCTTAGACCAAGAAGAAGGAATCGTACCGCCGCTCATTGAAAAGATCGGCGCTTCAACGGAGCACATCCTCGACGCGCTCAATGGTCTTTTGGACAAAAAACCGCGGGTAACGGGCGACTCTGCGCAAGTATATATGTCGCCGGTTTTAACAAAACTCTGCGCTCATGCGGAGAAAATTGCGGCTTCGCTAAAGGATGAGTATGTTTCGACAGAGCATATCCTCCTTGCACTCACCAAAAGCGATGATGAGGTGGGCGAGCTGCTGCGGTCGCACGGCGTTACCTATGATGCGGCGCTGAAAGCCTTAAAGGACGTGCGGGGAAATCAGCGGGTTACGAGCGAAGACCCCGAAGCGACGTTTAACAGTCTTGAAAAATACTGCCGCGATTTAACGGAGCTTGCACGGAAAGAGAAAATCGATCCGGTTATCGGCCGTGATGAAGAAATCAGGCGGGTGATGCAGGTACTGTCGCGCCGCACCAAAAACAACCCTGTGCTGATCGGTGAGCCCGGCGTCGGTAAAACCGCCATTGTCGAAGGACTTGCGCGCCGGATTGTGTCCGGGGACGTGCCGGACAGTCTGCGCGGGAAAAAGCTGTTATCGCTTGACCTCGGCGCCTTGGTTGCAGGGGCAAAGTTCCGCGGAGAGTTTGAAGAGCGGCTCAAAGCGGTTATCTCTGAGGTGCAAAAAGCCGAAGGGAGTATCATTCTTTTTATCGATGAGCTGCATACGCTGGTCGGCGCCGGTGCGAGCGAGGGGGCGATGGACGCTTCCAACCTCTTAAAACCTGCGTTGGCGCGCGGCGAGCTGCGGGCTATCGGAGCGACGACACTGGATGAGTACCGCAAGTATATCGAAAAGGATAGCGCACTTGAGCGCCGTTTTCAGCAGGTGTACTGCGCCGAGCCGAACGTCGAAGATACGATCGCTATTCTGCGCGGCTTACAGGAAAAGTATGAGGTGCACCACGGCGTGCGAATCAAGGATGAGGCGCTGATCGCCGCGGCGGTGCTTTCCAACCGCTATATTACAAACCGCTTTTTGCCCGATAAGGCAATCGACCTTGTGGATGAGGCTGCCAGTAGGCTCAAGATGGAGATTGAAAGCCAGCCGGTCGAGCTTGATCAGGTAGAGCGGAAAATCCTCCAGATGAACATCGAGAAGGTGTCGCTTTCAAAAGAAACGGACGCCGCTTCAAAAGAACGCTTAGGTAAACTGGAGCAGGAACTGTCCGACTTAACCGAAAAGCGGAACGTGATGCAAGCGCAGTGGCAGAATGAAAAAGGCCGCATCAACGAGTCGCGCAAGTATAAGGAAGAACTGGAGCAGCTGCGCCGCGAAGAAACGCAGTTTACGCGTGACGGCAATTTGAATAAGGCTGCCGAGCTGAAATACGGCCGCATACCGGAACTGGAAAAGAAAATCGCGGCCGCTGCTGCGGAACTGGCAAAAAAAGCGGGCAGCAGCGGACAGCTCCTCCGTGAGGAGGTTTCCGAAGAGGATATCGCCAAGATTGTGTCGATATGGACGGGTATTCCGGTTGCAAAGATGCTTGCAAGCGAGCAGCAAAAATACCTTGACCTTGAAGCGGTCTTGCAAAAACGGGTTGTCGGACAGGATCAGGCGGTACAGGCGGTTGCCGATGCTATCAGACGGAATAGGGCAGGCCTTTCCGACCCGAACCGGCCGCTCGGCAGTTTCCTCTGTATCGGGCCGACCGGCGTGGGTAAAACCGAGCTTGCGCGCACCCTTGCGGACTTCTTGTTTAACGATGACCGGGCGCTTACCCGTATCGACATGAGCGAATACATGGAAAAACATTCGGTGAGCCGCTTAATCGGAGCGCCGCCCGGCTACGTGGGCTACGACGAGGGCGGACAGCTGACCGAAGCGGTACGCCGCCGTCCGTACAGTGTGGTACTCTTTGACGAAATCGAAAAAGCGCATCCCGATGTGTTCAACGTCTTTTTGCAGATACTGGATGACGGGCGGCTGACGGACGGGCAGGGGAGGGTAATCGACTTCCGTAATACGATTATCATCATGACGAGCAACCTCGGATCGGAGCTGATTTTGACGGCGGATACCCCGGAAGCAATGACTGCACAGATTAAAGACGTGCTCAAGCAGCATTTCCGCCCTGAGTTTTTGAACCGCATCGATGAGCTTTTAACTTTCGGACGGCTCGGCAAAGAGCATATCCGTAAGATCGTCGATATTCAGCTGCAAGCGGTTGCTGCACGGCTTGAAGCGCGCCGCCTGCATTTGACGGTTACGGATGCTGCAAAAGACTTCCTTGCGGATATCGGCTACGATCCCTTGTACGGCGCGCGTCCCTTAAAGCGGGCTATCCAGACCGAACTGGAGAACAAACTTGCCAAGGAACTGCTTTCGGGCGTCTTTGCCGGTAAAACCGATATTACGGTGGACGCCGGGCAGAGCGGCTTGACATTCAAGGTATAAAAGAATTAATAAATAGGCTCTTGTAAAAAACCGACGGCTTTTTACAAGAGCCTCTAGAACAACAGGTGAGGAGAACAGGTAGTCTGCATTCGGAGGAACCGTTGTTTTCTCAATGGTAGGAGGAAAATAGTATGCGTTATGTTAGAGTAACACTGCACAGGAATAAGGTTTTGGCGGCGGTAACGGCTTTGTTTTTTTGTATTGTTTCCGGATATTCGGAAGAAATGGAACAAAAAGCAAAGACCGGCATGAAGTACGAAGTGAATGCTGATTATCCGCTTTTTTCGGAAGCAGCATTGAATTCGCATGTTGCAAAAATTGTTCAACAGACGCTGAAAAGCTTTAATAAAAAAGCCTTCTCTGCAAATACAGAGGCGGATGTGCAGAATATGATGTGCAGTATTGAAGCTGACAGTGTATATGAAGATGATATGTATATCAGTTTTTTGCTGAGAGTATATCAATATGAGACGGGAGGGGCGCATGGCAGCACAACGCTCATTCCGATTACTTACGGTAAAAAAAATAAGAAACTTCTTTCTTTAAAAGACGTTGTGAAACCGATGCGTAAAAATTGGCTTTCTTCCCTTTCGGCGGAGGCACGGCGTTTATTGAATGAACAGCGTGATAATGGCACGCTGCTTTCGGATAGCGAATGGATAGAAAATGGTACGGAGGCGAAAGAACAGAACTTTTCGGTCTTTAAGCTCGAAAAAGATGCGATCCGGATTATTTTTCCGCAGTATCAAGTTGCTCCGTATTCTTCGGGAATGCCGGAAATAGTTATTCCATATACTTTTTTTAAGTAGAACGGCGGGTATATTTCAGATTAACCTGCTCCGTATGGCGGAAAAAAATCATTCTATATCGGGGGTAATCGTTTTACCGGTAACGATGTTAAGTAGCCTGTTCTGAAACTGAAGTTTCCGAACAGGTCTAATATAAAAAAGGAATTATCCGTTTCGGTTTATAGCGGGATAATTCATCGGGAAAGCTTTCGGCATATTTTTTATAAATGGTATGCGAGCGCGGTACTAAATTGCAAGCAGTCCAAAATACGAATAAAAGCCCTGCAAAAGACCATGTTAACACGGCAAACCCCATCCATTCCACTAATTCTCCGAAATAGTTTGCACTGGTGATGTAGCGATACAGTCCCCGATAGGGATAGTAATGTCTGTTGTCCCCGCTTGATCTCAGTGAACGGATGTAGGCATCGGATTGTATGTTGATAAACATACCGATGAAGAATAAAACCGTTCCGATAATAAAACGCGGATCGGTAAGCCAGTGCCTATCATACATTTCTGCCGGCGAAAAATAAAAAATCCACAAGCCGATTAAAGACGCATTGACGGTATTAAAAAACACACCCATTAGTACGATGAGGAGCGGCATTTTACTTTTACCTTTCAGCAGTATTGGAAAAATAAGAGTACGCTGCATGTAGTGAACAATAAAAAAAGATGCAAGGAGTATCCGCACCGGTTTATGCTCATAAGTGAACGCGGAAAGTACATACACCATGACGATGAGTGTAGGCGCCTCCATCAGTATCCATGAGAGTTTATTGTTGAAACTGAACCCCCACTTTGTATCAATGAACTTACCGTATCCTGCGGGAATAAAATATAAAGCAAAAAAACAAATCAGACCTAAAATGGCCATGGCTATTTCAATAGAACAATATACAGCATATGACATGCGTGCAGTATCTATGCTTTTTCCGGTTTAATCAAGTGTTTGTACGCAACGGTTGCGGAACTGAAGTTTTTGCCTAAAACGGTGTGCATCTATGTTGTGCCATTTGTCAATAACAAAACAATCAACAACCCCGACGCGAGCGTCGGGGTATGTTGTTCTCATAAGGTGGTTGCAGTCGGCTTTAATACCCTTCGTTACGACGCAAGCGTCGGGGTATTAAACCCTCCGCACGAATAAAAAATTGAATATTCTCAAGCAACTTGACTTCTCGGATATTATAAAAGCAAAGAAGATGCCGGTCTGTCATAAGCAACATCTGTGCGGCACACGAGAGGATGCCTCGAAAGAGCCTTGCAGGCTTTATAATGCGGAATCCCTGTTGCTGTCTTCTCCGCGCGTAGACGGCAACAGCCGAATTTGTTATATTCATCATTTATGAAACGGCTTTTTATTGTTACGATCTTCATTCTTGCAAGCTCATTGAGCGCACGGGATTTCTTTCTTGCCGGTACGCAAACCGGCTTATACAAACTCACTGCCGTTTCCGTAAAAAAAGTATGGTATGGGGTACAAGTACGGAAAATTATCAAAAGCGGAAAAAAGTGGTTCTTTTTAACGGATAACGGAATCGCCTGTTCTGAAAATGCCGAGCTGTTTGAGTATATCAATACGGGGCTGCCGGTAAAAGTGTTAAAAACCATCGATGAGACGGAAAAATCGTTTATTAGAAAAACACAGATGCTGAAAGATTTGGAAAAGCATCCCGATCATACGGATACGCTCGTTACCGCAACCAACAGCGCCGTTTTTTTAAGCACGGACGGCGGTAATCAATGGATAAACCTCGGCTGTCATTCCTCTGTTAATGGGCTAAAAGCCGTTTGCGTGCTGGACTTGCCTGATAGTACGGGAACACCGCAGTTGACTGTTTTTGCTTCCCATGCGATTCACGGCGTTGCATGGAAGCAGCCGTATGCTTCAAACAAATGGTACAGCATTACGGAAGGCTTACTTCCCGGCCCCGAAAGCGATGAGGAAATCGCCGATATTATCGTGCATAAAGGACAGGGCAAACAAACAGTCTATGCAGCCCAAACGTTCACGGCTCAGCTGTACAGCCTCGATTGGGAAGCAAAACGGTTCACTGTTTTTGCGAACAGACCGGCCGGTCTCAATGAGGCGCACTGTATTGACGGTCTTACCCCTACGGAATCTACTCTCATCGGATGTAAAAACGGTGAGTTATTTGAAGCGCCGCTCATGCTCCCTTTTTATCATTCAGGACGGCTTAAAGCCATAGAACTCAGTTTAAAGCGTATTTCGGAACGCCCGCTTTCGGCATGGATACCGGAACACATTGCGCATCTTGGACAAGATATCAATCTTTCCGAATTATGGCTCCTTGATGAAGGGAAAAAAGACCTGCATACCGGGTATCTCCGGCAGGCAGGCGGCCGAAAAGGGGTTTATCTTCCGGCTTATCAAGCAAAAACCGAAGCCGGTTTACAACGATACTTTGACTTACTCAAGAACAACAAGCTTGATACCTTAGTGATAGACATGAAAGACGATTACGGCTTTGTCCGCTACGATTCCCGTGAAGAATCTATCAAAGCGGTCGGCGCTGTGCGTCCCTTTATCAAACTGGAAGATTTCACTGCACAAGCAAAGCAGCACGGGGTATATCTGGTTGCCCGTATTGTCGTCTTTAAGGATAAGCAGCTCTACCGCTATCAGCGGTACCGTTACGCTGTAAAAAATAAAACAGGAGAACCGTGGCAAGGCTATCATATCGATAAAAATGAGCAACAGCCGATTGAAGAATATTGGGTCGATCCGTATAACGAACGGGTATGGGAATATAATACCGCTATTGCGGAGGAACTGATACGGCGAGGCTTTGATGAAATTCAATTTGATTATATCCGTTTCCCTACTGATGGGGATAATCTGCACGAAGCACGCTACCCCGCGCAGGAGCACGGGATGGATAAAGAAAGCGCGCTCATGTCGTTTTTAGCCCACGCACGAAAAAAAATACAAGCGCCGATTTCAATTGATATTTACGGAGCAAACGGCTGGTACCGTACAGGGGCGCGTACCGGTCAAGAAGTTGAAGTATTGGCCGATTACGTTGATGTCATTTGCCCCATGTTCTACCCGAGCCATTTCAGACAAAGTTTCCTTGCGCAGGAACCTGAAAAAGAACGCCCCTACCGCATCTATCAGCAAGGAAGTTACCGGAATAAGTTCATTGCGCGCAATCGGGCCGTTATCCGTCCGTGGACACAGGCGTTTTATCTTCCCGTCTCATACGACAAAAAATTTTACGATGCAGATTATGTCCAGCGGCAGATTATCGGCATACAAGATTCAATCGATGAAGGCTACGCCTATTGGAATAATTCGGGACGCTATACGGATATCCGTCCCGACGGATTACCCCTGCCGGCTGAACAGTAAGGATGCCCTTCGCGAGTGCTGATAAACCGGCGCCTAATCAAGAAGCGCATCAAGATCGGCGCATATCGTCTTTTTATCCAATTTCTGTCCGATGATGCAGAGCTTTATCATACGGTCGCCGGCAGTCTCATCCCATTGTTCTTTTGCGCCCGGATCCTGAGCGAATATCTCTTCTTGTTCACGCTTAGACAGCGATGCAAGCCATCTGCCCGAAGCGCCGGCCTGAATCTGCCGCCCCGAAGTTTCAAACACGTATGCAGTCTCCGGCTCGTCGCTAAACCATATCACTCCCTTTGAGCGGATGATATTACGCGGCCACACTCCGGCATATTCTTCCAGTTTCATTCTATTAAAAGGCCGGCGGCGGTAGTATACGAAAGAACCGATACCGTACTCATCTTCATCAGCGCCCTCATGTTTATGTTCGTGATGGTGATGACAGCAGTGCCCGTGTTCCCCATGATGATGTCCATCATGGCTGCAAGAAGCGTCTTCTTGACAATCGCACGATTCATGTTCGTCCGCATCCCCGTGTTCTTCCTCCGCACGTTTTTCCAATTCCGCTATCCAACCGGCGCTCTCAAAAACAGCCTCAAAATCAAAGCGGCCTGTCGCCAGCAAATCTTCGATCGGGACTTGCCCGCGCGATGTTTCTATCACCTTTACATGAGGCTGCAGCTTCTTGACTACTGCGCGGACTTTGTTCATCTGATCTTCCGTGACCAAATCTTTTTTATTTATCACCAGCGTTGAACAAAATTCAATCTGCTGTACCAAAAGCGACTCGATGTCCTGCTCAGCCATATCTTTTTTCAATAACTGAGCACCTTCGGAAAACTCATCCGTCAGCCGTTTGGCATCGACTACGCTTACAACGTTATCCAAATACCCGTTATCAATCGCTTCGATCGACTGCGCAATAGGCATCGGCTCGCACACTCCGCTCGCTTCAATCAAAATATAATCATATTTACCTGTCGCGATCAGATTCTCAATCTGCATTACAAGATCGGTCTTGAGTGTGCAGCAAATGCAGCCGTTTGTCAGCGGTACCAAACTGCTTTTATCCGTAATCTTTGCATCTTTTTCAATCAGATCGGCGTCCACATTAATTTCGCCGATATCATTCACGATCACGGCAACTTTGTACCCTTTCTGATTAGCTAAAATCATATTCATAAGGGTCGTCTTACCCGCACCCAAATAACCGCACAACAGCGTAATCGGAACTAATGTTTTATCCATACTATATTCTCCCTCTTAAAAGGTATCTCCAAAATTAAAACTTTTAGACATACCCCGCAGTAAGCAGTTCTTAATATAATAAAAAACGGTATAAAATGGAAGTTGCCCTGGGGTGATGTAATGCGCTGTATTGAAATAAATAGTGAAATGCAGTATGCTTTTTCCCTGTATTTACGGTGATTGTAAATTGATGATTTGAAACGGTGGGGTTCAACATGGCAAAAAATACGGATGTCAGCGGTACTATACAAGAAAAAGTCAGATTCCCGATAAGCATAAAACTTGTTGCCATTATTTCCATACTTATTGTGCTGGCGCTCGGTATTATCACAGGATTGGTTATTTGGTTCAGCAGTGAAGACGTTCAAATTACTGCCGAGCAAAACAACCGTACAGTTAATGCGCAAACAGCAAGTGCCGTAGAAAATGAACTTGCTTCGGTACGCGCAAATGCTTTTTTATTGTTAGATATAATTAATGCAACCGAAATTTCCAGCGGTTTTGCGAAACGGGCAGCCGCTTTTTATTTTGAGCGTAATCCATTAATTGCGGCCGTCCTGGTTACAGACTCCCGGCATACTACGGGAGTAGATCATAAATTTATCAACACAACGTTCTTTTTGTCAAATGAGCTGGATCCGTCATTCGTCGATATTTTTTTCCAGCAAGAAATAAAAACAGCGGAGCAGGCGCAGCGTGGCGTTATGAGAATTTTGAATGCTTCACCCCTATTCAATCAGCCGATGCTCGTTCTGTTTTATCCCTATAAAGAGAAAGGCTTGGAGCAGGTCTTAGCGGTGTTCTTTTCTGCAGAAAAGCTTTTTGACGGGCTCGGCCAAGGGCAGCTGCAAACAACGTACTTTGTTAATGATACCGGCGATGTCTTAATCCATCCCGATTTTGAGTATGTGCGCTTAGGTACGAATATCGCTTCTTTTCCTTTGTTCACCGAGATGCGTAAAAATGGAGACCTCAACCGGCAGCTGCTTTTTCAAGATGAATCGGGAAAAAGGTATTTCGGAGCATATACCCGCTTAGCATTAGGGGATTCAGCCGTATTAACGGTTGTCGAAGCGGAACAGGTACTGGAACCGGTTACGGACATGGCGCATAAGAATATTTATTTAAGCATCGCCGTTCTTGGATTTTCGATACTGTTCGTATGGTTCTTTTCAAAAGCGATCAGCGCTCCGGTTAAATTACTGACAGCGGCTGCCCACCAGATCGAGATCGGGCAGTATGAACTTAATTTAAAACCGAAAACGCATGATGAAATCGGGCTTTTAACGTCAAGCTTTGTTCAGATGGGAAAAGGCCTCGCGGAACGCGAACGCCTGAAAGACTCTTTCGGACGGTTTATCAATAAAGAAATTGCCGAACTTGCAATGAAAGGCAGCCTTGCGCTCGGCGGCGAAACCAAAAATACGACTATTTTCTTTTCGGATATCCGTTCGTTTACTGCAATTTCGGAAAAATTGGAACCGTCCGAAGTTGTTGAGTTTTTAAATGAATATATGACGCAGATGGTCGAATGCGTTAATGATACGCACGGTGTGGTAGACAAATTTATCGGCGATGCAATCATGGCGGTTTGGGGAGCGCCGACCAGCTCAGGAACGCCTCAGCAGGATGCACTGAACTGTATACGGGCTGCGCTCCGTATGCGCGCCGCGCTGATTATTTTCAACCGCGGGCGGGGCGGCGATAAGAAACCGATTATCCGTATCGGATGCGGCATCAATTCCGGGCCGGTGGTTGCAGGACAAATCGGTTCTCAGAAACGTATGGAATACACGGTTATCGGCGATGCGGTGAACCTTGCCTCCCGTACCGAAGCTCTTAACAAGCCGATGGGTACGGATATTCTTATCACGGAATATACCTATGATTTGGTTAAAGAGTATGTTTTTGTCGAAGAAATGCCGTCCGTTACCGTAAAAGGTAAAGAAAAACCGCTCCGCATGTTTGCGGTCGTCAATATGCCGAATGAACATGATATACCCGGTGCGGGCGAAAAAGGGCCGCGCTCTCTTGCTGAAGTAAGAAAAGTACTGGGTATTCCTACCCCCGATTTTGCAAAGGTTGACTTAAATGAAGATGAGAAAAAATATAAAATCCAGTCCTAACAATACCGACCGGCGCACGGATATTCTCGTCATATGTCTTTGTCTTTTTATTATCTGTCTGTCTCTTTTCCTATTTATAACGAATTTAAACAGGACGCTGATGAGGACTGACGGCCAAAAACCCGTAGCAACCATCAGGTTTAAATATAAGTCGGTACAGCGGAAGTTCCTTGATCGCGCAGTCTGGGATCGCCCGCCGCAGGATGCTCCGGTATATAACGGAGACATAATACGTACTTCTCCCGATGCTGAAGCGACCTTGTATTTTATCGATCGGAATATCGTCGACCTCGGCTCAAATACGATGATACAGGTATTTGTGAATATCGATGGAGAAGCTGCTGTTACCGTTGAACAAGGAAATCTCGCGGTAACGACAACCGATACTTCTGCAATGACGATCAATTCCGCAGGTTCAACGGTTGCCGTGTCAAGTAATTCGGCGGTAAGAGTCGATAAAAGCGGCGAGGAACAGCCGGCCTTTATCGTTGAAAAAGGAGAGGCCGCCGTTACGCAGGAAGCGCAAGAGGGAAATGCACAGGTTTTAACCGAAGGAGCCGTGTTACAGACAGGAGAACAGCGGCCGTTGGTAATGATTACCCCAGCACCTCTTGTCAAATTGCTTGATCAAAGCGGGGACGGACTTTCCGTTTTATTTAAGTGGCAGAACACTTTACCTGCCGGAGAAGCGTTGATCCTTGAGACATCTCCGTTTGCAGCGTTTTCAGGTAATAGCGAAAAATTTACGGTAACGGATATGACAGAGTATACGATTACAAAAAAGCGCAGCTCTTTTTACTGGCGTCTCTATCCGGCTGCTGCAGGGTCTGCCGATTATACCGCGTTGTCCGGGAAAGTACAGATTACAGCGGCCACTGTTCCGCAGCTGCTGGAACCGGCGCTGGAGGAACAGTTTATCTATGCCGATGTTACACCGGCAATACGATTCTTATGGGAGGGAAATCAGCTCGCCGCTTCATACTTATTGGAAATCGGCGATGATCCTGAATTTACAACCCCTCAATTCAGTAAATTTACAAATACAGAGTCCCTTACACTTTCCGAATTCGGCGAAGGAACATGGTACTGGCGCGTTACGCCCCGTTATCTGATTGCTACGGAAACCGCTCCGCAGTCTTCTCCGGTATCGTTTTTTCATATTGAAAAAAAAGAGGCGATAACCGATGCTCCTGAGGTCTTTTTACCGAACGCCTTGGCCGAAACAACGGAAGGGAAGGACTTAACATTTGCATGGAAAACCGTATCCGAGGCAAAACGTTATCATGTGAAAGTAGCAAAAGACTCGCAGATGTCCGAGGTAATTATCGACACGGAGGTATCCGATAATTATTACAAACTTGGTAATGCGGCAGAGCTGCTTCCGAATGGTGAATATTATTGGACAGTTGCAGCGGTTTCGGCACGCGGCGTAGAATTACCCGCATCGGCGCCGGCGCAGTTTAAGACGATAAATAGCGATACGATATTGCGCAGTGTTTTCCCGCCTAATGATTATACGATTGCCGATACGCTCTGTCCCGATACGCGTTTTACATGGAAAACAAATCTTGACGGCGAAAAACGCTTTCAGGTTTCCGATACTCAAGATTTTTCCCGGATTATCGTTGATTTAAAGGTCTCGGGAACCAGTATTAATGGTATTACGCTTCCGATCGGCGACTGGCACTGGCGGGTTATCATGCAGCACGAAACGGAGCTTGTAAAAACAGAAACCAAGCATGTGATAATTGCTCCGCCGCTTGACAGACCGCGCTTACTTGATAACAGCTCGAGCGTAGTTGTGTTGCCGGAAGGAGACAATACGTTTGCATGGACACCGGTTGCCGGCGCAGATTATTATCAGGTGCGCATTATTCCAGTCGGGACAGGCGCTTTGCCTTTCTATGAAAACTTGTTTGTTACCGGTACGCAGATTACGCTGCCGATGCAGCATACTCACGAAGGAAATTACCGTATCAGCATACAAGGATTTGCCACCGCATCGATTACATCCTCTCGACGGTACAGTCTGACGACTGATCACGATTTTACATTGCGGCAATTAAAGCCGGTTGAATTATTGTATCCTCAAAACGAACAGCGCATCAACGGTCTTGACGCTGCATTACGGCCATTCAAGTTTCAATGGGGGTCAAAAGACGTTCCGGAGCGATCGCGTATCGTTGTGCGGAAAGCAGGCGTATCAAAGCCCGTATTCGAACTGCAAAATCCCAGCCTCAATGTGCAGGCACCTGCGTTTGAGGATGGAGACTATACATGGGAAATCATCGCTTCGGTACAAGGAGGATTTGATATTTCCTCGCGGAAGCGATTCTCTTTTAAGGTTCTTCCGATACCGCCGTTTCCGCCGGTTTCATTCACAATGCCTGCGGAAAATGAAGTGTTAAATACATCTTTTTTCAAAGAACATCGGGAGATTGCATTTGCATGGAATCCTATCAAAGATGCAACTCATTACCGGTTCTCATTATACGATGCAAATAAACAGCTTGTTTTTAAAACCGATATTGCCGCAAAAGATTTTGAGAAAGACGGATTTACATTTACGGATATAGCCCGGCTGTCGCGCGGATCATTTTATGTAGAGGTACAGGCTCAATGGCGATTAAATAAAGGAAAGGTATTCCAGAACGGAAAGGTATCGCGCTTGCATTTTGAGATCGATATACCTCAGAAAAGAACGGTAACTACTCATGAGACGGGAATTTTATATGGCAACTAAGCATACGGCGATTGTTTTACTTTTTTTACTGATATGGTTTTCAGCATTTACCGAGGAAGCCTTTTTTACGGAAGACAGCGCTGATGCGGAAAGCAATAAGCAAAAAAATTATTTTATAAAAGAAACAGAAGATGGTGTTGAGCTTGTACAGCGGTTATCATGGGAAGCCTTAGAAGATATTGCCGGTTTTGAGGTTGAAATTGAACAACAAGATCAAAAAACAGAAAGCTGGCTTTCATTTGATAAACAATCCGTTCAGACAAACTATATTGATGTTTCTTTATCGCCCGGTAAGTACCGCTACCGAGTATGGGCTATTAACCTGCTGGACCAGCGGGAAGATCCGAGCTCATACCGTACTTTTACTGTCAACACTGCTTATCAGCCGGAATTAACGAATATATCTCCGAAAGTTATTAACTTTGATGAAGTACAAGAGAATACGCTGACAGTAACCGGAAAAAACTTTCATAAAAATACCGTTTTTACACTCCGTAATACTTTTGGAACGTTTACCATAAGAGGTACGGTACTCAGTCTTGATGAGAGCGGCTCTCGAGCAGTAATATCCTTTGATTTCAATAAGATCGATATAGGGACTTATGTGCTTTCAGTTGTTGATCCAAGCGATTTATTTGCCGAAAGTGATACTATTGTCTTCCGTTTTCAGAAGCCGCTTGATGTGTATTTATCCGGCGGTTACTATTTTACCGGATTTGCCGGCGATACCGTTTTTAAACCCTATTTCGGTAAAAGTTTCTCAGCAGCAGGCTTCGGCGCCCGTTTGACAGTTGTTCCGATAAAGCGGAAATACGGTAATTTCGGCTTTAATCTTACAGGATCGGGCGTCTTTTTACGGAATCAAGATACCGATTACACATTAAAAGGGGATATGGCTTTCGGACAATTCAATGTTGCGTATTACCGGCCGATTATACCGCACCGATTGGTATTCGATGTTCATGCGGGATTCGGTATAGCAGCACTGATCAATACGCAGTTTATATATCCATCCGTCAAAAGCCCCCGTTTTTCATACTGGGGGCCGACAGTGAATATAGGTACTGCACTTTATGTATACTTGTATAAGAGACTCTACCTTGAATGCAACCTCGATCACATTATTCCAATCAGAAAAGGTTTCCCGAAGTATATTGTCCAACCGCAGCTTGCGATTGGATGGGAATTTTAAAAACTTGCACTAGAGCCTTGGAATTTCAGATACCCCGCTCAACGCCTCAGTTGCCGGAGGTAAAAATTGCAGAGGATAGCGGCGCAATGACAACGGTATCGCTGTCATGTCTTGTTCCCTGCCCGGAGGCGTAGAACAGCCGATAGGACGTAACCGGCTCGGGCAGCTGAAATTCCGCTGCCGTATCGGTAAGATTATGAACCACAAAAGCGGTTTCATCCTGATACCGCATTGTATACGAAACAAGCGATCCGCTGCCTGTGTCAAGCGGTTCCATTCTGCCCCGCAGTAAAGCGGGAACCGCAGTTTTTAAACGGATAAGCTGCCGGTAATGACTTACAACCGATGCAGCATCTTTTATCTGGTCTGCAAGCGGCGTAGTCTTTGCATTATACTTGGATTCAATCCAGTGTGTTTGCAGCCGGTCGGCTCCTTGCTTCGCCCATAAAAACGGCGTACGGAGCTGTTCATCGGGCTTTCCGCCCATCATACCGATCTCCTCGCCGTAATATACAAAAGGAATGCCTTCCGTAAGAATATACAGTGAAGCAGCTAGTTTCAGCCGCGCAGGATCGCCGCGCAGCATACCTGCAATTCTATTTTGATCATGATTGGTTAAAAAAGGAGCATCGATATAATCGGGATAAGCCGACCGGTACATAAGATAATCCGCATAGATTTGCTTTGCAAGATTATTATTTCCCGCTTTACCCGACCGGAGGGTCTCGGTAATTGCCGTTCCCATATCAAAATGAAAATCGGAGTCAAGGGCTTGCATATAGGCTGCACGGGTTGAAGCCGTGTCCCATACTTCTCCAACCAGATATACATCAGGCTTCACGGATTTGCAAAATGCGGAAAAGTCAGTCCACCAATCAAGCGAATCGGCAAGGCCGCTTCTGCCTGCCGGTATCTTATTCATGTTAAACACATGAGCCGCCGCATCAAGGCGGAAGCCTGCAACGCCTTTTTTCAGCCAGAACGCAGCGGCGTCTTTGAGCGCCTGCCGCACCGCCGGTTCCGCAAGGTTTAAATCAGGCATTGCTTTATCGAATAAGCCCGCATAGTACCCCGTCTCCGTTTTATTCCAGAGCGGATGGCCCCAGACCTGCTTTTCAAGCGAAATTTCTTGCTCTACAGCGGCGGCAGGGCTGTCAAGCCAGTAGTACCATGACCGGTGCTCATCAGCGGTATTGCGGGAGGAGATAAACCACGGATGTTCCGTAGAAGAATGGTTGCACGGCAAGTCAAGAATAACGGAAATACCCCGTTTACGCGCTTCGGCAATGAGCTTTTCAAAATCTTCCATTGTGCCGTATTCGGGGTTTACCGCGCAGTAGTCGGTAACATCATATCCGTGATAGGACGGCGACGGGAAAATCGGTAATAGCCATATCCCCGTAATGCCTAAATCATCATCCGTTTCATCGGAACCGTCATTTAAATAATCTAACTTTTGTGTTAAACCGGTTAAATCGCCTATCCCGTCGCCGTCGCTATCGGCAAAAGAACGCACAAAAAGCGAATAGTATACGCCTTCCCGCGCGCCCGACGCCGCCCGTTTTAAGGCAAGCCGGCCGGCACTTTTTCCGCATCCTCCGAGACAGAGCAGAATAAAACATACCAACAGCGCAGCTCTTTTTTTCATCATGCCTCCAATCTCTATCTAAGAAAAAACTCTACACAATTGCCGTTTTTAGAGGTTTTCGCTATTGTTTGAAGCCGGCTCTTGCGTATCTTGCTGCGGCGTTTGCGTATCCTGTTGCTCTTGCGTATTCTGCTGTGTCGTTTGCATATTCTGTTGCGGTATTTGCGTATCTTGCTGCTTTTTCTTTTGGGGCTTGAGCTTTTCTTTCGCACGGGAATAATCGATTTTTGCGAGTTTGAGATATTGAGGAGGAAGATGCATACTTCCGATTCCTTCATATTGGGCAATAATTCTCTCAAGCGCATCATACGCTTGTTGCCACTTCCGTTCCTTTATGAGAAGATGCGCAATCTCATACTCCGCCGCAATACACGCCTCAGGATCAAAGGCGAATCGCTTTAAAATTATTTGATAATACGCATGGGCGGCTTTATAATTATTTGCATCAAACGCCTCCTGCGCTTTTTGCGTTAAATCCGTCGGCGTTGCATCCTCAGGAATATCGGATTCTTGAGGAACCGATGCGCACGAAACGGCCGTTATACCGATTATTATGCAGCAATATCGTATCAGTTTTTTTATCATCATAGTAATCTCCCTTAATAATTATGCTAATCGCGTAAGATGGTAATATCAACCCGCCGGTTTTTTGCCATATTTTCAGGACTATCGCTCGGAACTTTCGGACGAGTCGCTCCATATCCGGCTGTTTTTATCCTATCGGCAGCAATGCCGCGCTTAACCATTTCTTCAGCTATTTTATTTGCCCGCTGCAGCGAAAGAAGTCCTTCCGCTTCAGGCCGATGTAAGTCCGCCGTATGGCCCTCAATCAGAAAATGCGCAGTAGGACCGGCTTTTTTCAGCGCTGCCGCAATGACATCCAGGCTGTTTGTCTCCCATGGAATAATTTCAGGAGAGTCGGCAATAAACCGGACATCATACGTGCTAATCGTAATCACATTCTTGGGAGCCCGTACCGTCAGTTTTTCAGGATCATGATCAACAAAGAGCGTTTCTATATCATGATAGAGAAAATAAAAACTTTCATCCTCAAGCGGATATTGAGAAGCGACTTGCAGCTGATCTGCATCGCAGATGATAACGATTTTTCCTTCCCGCAACAGCTGGATGTTTTCCTTCTTTGCAAGGATTTTCTCCGCATCGGCGGTACTGATAATCGGATCGGTACGGTTATCGCCGAAAACGCCGCGGGCAATAATCCTTAAAGGTTCAGTGCCGATTCTATCCCGATACATGCTTTCATCCAAAGTACCGGTATACAGTACGATACTCTGCTGGTGCGCTACAACAGGGTCGACAATATTTTTTTCATAGAGCAGATTCATATCCTTGTCCCATATTCTAGGAAACCAGCAGGGATTGATTTTCTCTTTTGAATATTCGCCGTGAACCGGCAGCTGCCCGCGCGCATCAATCAGAATGCCGGTATACGTTCTGCTTGCTATCCCCAAGGGGAAAGACGAGGGCGTGTACGGCGCATTATGCTTGATGAATAAATTTGCAATCTGCTGTAACGGGTTTTGATGATATACCATCGCCGTCTGAAGCTCAGGAGAAAGAACGGGCGGTGTTGTTTTTCCCTGATTGATAACCGCATTAATATCAGTTAAAGAAATTTTTTCTTCAGCAAGATAATTTCCCAGCCGGTGAGAGGAATCGACTAAAATGGAAAGGTACGCATTCTTCAAAAGCGAAGACCGGTTTTGCTCAATCAGGCGGATCGCCGCATTTCGATCGGTCGGTAAGCGCAGCGAGCTTCTTTGAAGATCAATGGCAATTTTTGAATCGACTTGGGCGGTTTCCCAATTCTGCATTGTTTGAGATTCCATTCCCGGCGGAGAGGCATATGCGCAAACCGAAATCATCAATAAAAAAAAGGTAAACTGAATTATATGTTTCATAGTGACACCTCTCATAATATCGGTACTTTTAAGGTATTTCCCAACTTGAGAATACTATTTACCGTCAAATTATTCTTTTCCGCTAACACTTCAACCGATACCGAATACTTTAATGCGAGCGACCACAGCGTATCTCCCGACTGTATTGTATGCCGGCCTGAGAAGTCTTCCGGTGAGCCGGAATTTTTGCCTACATAGGCCTCCACCGACTTTAATGCAGGGATCAAAATCGTTTTCCCGATTTTTAATGCAGACGGTTTTAGGCCATGATTATAGTTTAAAATACTTTCCACAGTAACCCCGTAATGCTTTGCAAGCGCATAGAGCGTATCGCCTGACCGCACACGATACTGATAGTATTTCAGCAGCAGTCTATCGGACTGCGCTAAAAGCGCCCGTGCCGTCTCTTCGTATGCGGTAGGGAGGCGCAGCGGATAATACGCATTCGGCGGCGTAATAGAATAGCGGAGCGAAGGGTTCAGCTTCTGAAGCGTTTCAGTTTCAAGACCGATCTCTTCGGCAAGTATCCGTAAATCAACGGCGCGGTTCATCTCGATAGTTGCCGTAGGAGGGAAATCTTCCGTGCTGCCCCAATCGATTCCCAATTCGCTGCTGCGGGATAAAATTTCTGCAATTGCAAGAAATTTCGGTACGTAGTACATGGTTTCTTTTTTCAGATAGCCGTGCTCCGCTAAATACCAATAGTCAGCCTTTCCGCCTCGTTTAATTGCGGACTTTACGGCGCCCATTCCGCAATTATATGCCGCAAGCGCCAAAGGCCAATCGTTCAGCTGACGGTAATTCCACTTGAGTTTTCTTACCGCTGCGATGCTCGTTTTCCATGGATCATACCGTTCATCCATCCAATCGTTGATATGTATATCAAATCCGCCCACGCTGTTCCGCATGAACTGCCAAATACCGGCCGCTCCGGAGCGCGAATGAGCTTTCTCAAAAAAGCCGGATTCTATAACCGGCAAAAAAAGCAGCTCCGCCGGCATGTTTTCCGTTTCGAGCAGGTCAATAATGAAATTACGGTACGGAGCGGAACGCTTCATAATGGCCGATAGGTACGCACATCCTTCTTTTGTCAGATAGTGCGTACGGAACCGCGCCAGAAGCGGATGGTCGTGCAAAACCAGCATATCCTTCATTAGCGAATTCAGCTGAAAGTCTTTTAGCGCCGCCGTATCATAACCGCTTTGTTTATCATCTGAAAATGCCGTGCGTATTGCAGAATGCAGCGGCTGCAGCACAGCGGCTGCACTGATCAGTACAACGCTCAGACGCCGTACAATGTATTGCATATTACCGTTCAAAGAGCGTCTATTCAAAGTTTTTCTCCATAATAAATTCCAGCCCATTCCCAACGGCCGTGTATAGCGGGGTCCGCGGGGAAGTTTATCTTTTTAAAGTAGAGATACCATGTGCGGATATATTGATTCCATCCTGCAGTCCGCAAATATGCTTCATACGGTGTAGAAAACGGCGCAAGCGCTGAGTCGATACGTATTGAACTCCCGTGCATAAAAGTCTGCACTTGGAAATCAAGCTGCGGCTGCGTATCCGATAATTCCTGCTTCCATGACATTGCAAAAAAATTAACTTTTGACCGGCACCGCTCTAACGTGGCGTAATTTTGCGCACGTATGGCTGCGGTAACGGTTTTCACCAGCTCATCCAATGTATTAAACGTCCAATTCTTTTTCGATGCGCTGTAGTCGACAATTTTACGCGCATATCCATACGCATCGGGAACGCCCTGAATAACTACATCAAAGCGGCGCAAATTCAAAAATTGCGTATATGCTTGAATAGCCGAACGCCATTCTCCTTGTTTTTCGTATGCCTGTGCGAGCATAAAATACGCATGAGCGGGATCGAATTGATCATAAAAATCTGTCAGTAGGCGCGAATAATACACTGTCTGTTTGACGCTCTCAGGGGATAGCTCTATCAACTGCTTCAAGCAAATCAAATGAATCGATTGCCCTTGCACCAGCATATCGGAATAATTTTGAATGATATATTCAAAATAGTGAGCGGCAAGTTTATCTTCATGGGCTGCGCGGTACGCAGCAGCCAGTCTTAAAAGAAGATACGCATTATATGGATTATCAGGCTCACGGCCGACGACTGTCTGCAAAAAGACCGCAGCAGTATGGAACTGCCGTTCCGTCTGCAAATTATGGGCAATTTTATCGATATAGGCAAAGCGCAGTTGAGGTTCCCGTTCTTTGAGAAAAAGAGAAACTAACGTTTTTTGCTCTTCGCGGCGCTGCCGTAAGCCGGTATATAGATACGCAGCAGAATCGTGAGCGCACGCTGTCAGGAGTCCCCCCATGCAAAGCAAAAGAACCGCACGCACCGGTTTCTTAAACCATAACACGGAGGCCATACTATCATAGCGACTTTATATTGACAAGACTGGAACATAAAGCATTGCGCAGGCGAAATGCTCCGTAATACAGTTACAGCAGCTTACCTGTGGGGAAAACGTAACTGCATGTACCGTCATGTTAAGACGGATAGCCGGTGATTTCCCGAATCCGCCGATAGGCATGCTTTAACGAAGGATATATCTGCGTGTATATGCCGTAGAGCTCATCATATAGACGGCGATGTCCGGGATCGGGCTCAAACGTCCGTTCAATGCGGATCATCCGTTTGGCGCTTTCTGCAATCGATGTATGAATACCGGCGGCGTAGGCGGTGAGCACGGCAGCTCCGAGTGCGGAAGTCTCAGGAGTAGCGCCGCGTACCAGCGGACGGTTCAGAATATCAGCCGTGATTTTACAGATGCGGTCGCTTTGAGAGGCTCCGCCCGAAACGGCAACTTTTTTTACCGTAAAGCTGCCTTTCCGCTCAAGCTGCTCAAGTCCTTCACGGAGTGAATATGCCAGTCCTTCGATGATGGCGCGGTAGATTGCATGCCGTCCGTGTACATCGCCGAAGCCTATTATTGCGCCTTTTGCATAGTCGTCTTTGAGGCTTGCGCCCCAGTAGGGTTGCAGGATAAGGCCGTAACAGCCGGGAGGAGAGGCGTCAAGAAGCCTATCCATAATTTTTTCGGGGATGATGCCTGTTTCAGCTGCTTTTATCCGCTCCTCATAGCCGAGTTCATCCTTAAACCAGCTGATCATCCAATAGCCGCGGAATATTTCGATTTCAGGTACCCAACAGCCCGGACAGGCGGCGCTGTATGCAGGCATAAAGCGTACCGGCTCTATATAGCGGTCGGTACAAACCTCTACCGTTGCGGTAGTGCCGAAACTCAGCGAAGCGGATTCCGTGTCCAAACACCCCATTCCAAGCGTTTCGCATGCTTTATCGCTGCCGCAGGCGATGACCGGCATACCTGTCCGTATACCGGTTTCTTCAGATGCCTGTTTTGAAACGGTACCGATTACCGTACCGCTTTCGATGACGGTACATTTTTTTTCATCCTCAATCGGAAATATTTTAGCTGTAATATGGTTTTTATCAGCCCATTTTTTCTTTTTATGATCAAAGGGAATATGCCCGACAAGAGAAGAAGGCGAATCGGCGGCTATTCCTGTCAGCCGGTATTGTAAGTAGCCGGATACCATCAAAATTTTCCATGTTTTTTCCCATATTTCCGGTTCATTTTCCTGAACCCAGTTGCTCTTGCCCGCCCGCTGGGAATGCAGAATTTTTTCGTACATACCGATAGCGCAGTAGATCGCTTTCATAATACCTGTAGGGTGGTAGTGTCCGTACGCTTGGCGGGTATCCAGCCATGTAATGGCCGGGCGCAGCGGAAGTCCGTTTTTATCGATGAGAATCAGCGTATCACGCTGGGCGGTTACTCCGATGCCTTTTGCACGGTTCATTAACTCGGGATAATCGTTGCTGAGGGCGGAAACAGCCTGACAGAGCGCATTCCACCATACCGAAGGGTCTTGTTCCGCCCAGCCGGGTTTTGGACTGATATACGGCTGATACATAACCTGCTGCCGCGCAAGTAAAGATCCGTCTGCTGAGAAAATGATTGCGCGTAAACTCTGTGTACCGCAATCAATCGAAATGACCGTATCATGAATAGGCGCCATTCTTTTTTCGGCTCGGCGGAGAGGTAAAACAAAAACGCCGGTCAGCATTAAAAAGATACCCTATGTTTTCAGAGCTGACCGACGCTTGTTTTATTACCGTCCTATTTTTTTACTACCGTTGCTGCCGCGCTGATGCTGCGGTGTTGTTCTTTTCCGGGAGCGGCGACACGGTTTATATCCGATACGACGAAGAAACAGCGTTCGGCTTTGTCAAACCAGTCTTTGTTACTGCCGTCTTTACGCAGAACATACTGACACTGTTTCCCGTCTACCGAGAAAGAGCGGCAGCCGTTCACCGGCAGTCCTCCGGCGTCAATAAGCGATCCTGAGTCGCGGTAATACTGTTCGCCGGGAACATCAAAATAAAAGTAGCCGTTCTTGACGCGTTCATCATCTATAGAGAACACGATCTCTATCGTGTCATTGTCGCGCGAAACCGATTGAATGACCGGCGTGTGCAGGGCGGGCTGCTCATTAAACTCCATTACGGTAGGGACAATATAAAAACGCTGTCCGCTTTGCATTTTCCGCTTGATCCTATCCGCACTATCAGAGTCTGATGCTCCGATGCCGTCAATCTGTATGCGCTTTTCGAAGGGTTTTTGACCTTGGAGTGTAATCGATATATCCCAATTTCCCAATGCAACGGAACCTTCACCGCTGCCTGCTGCAAGGTGTTTAAGGAGTAAAAGCTTGCTCTTTTTATCGATCTCTATCAGGTTCCGAGCAGTCTGAGCATCAATATGCCATGTGTCTGCCGGAGAAAGAATTTGCGTTTCTTGAAAATCCTGTTCGGCCAATTCGCCTTTATACTTTGCCAATACGGTAACGTACATTTTTCCGCGTCCGGTATGCTTTTTGGAAACAAAGGAGGCGTCCGCTTGCTCAACCAGACACGCTACATCGGTAATCACAGCGGAAGCAGCCGGTAGGGTAGGGGACTTCGGTTTTTCAGCCGGTTTAGCGGGAGTTTTAGCTGCTGCCGCTTTGTCATCCTGCTTTTTAGGAGTAGCAGCCGGTTTAGCAGGTGTCTTTGCCGCAGTAGCGGCTTTGTTATCCTGCTTTTTGGGTGTTGCCGCCGGTTTAACGGGTGTCTTTGCGGCAGCTGCTTTGTCATCCTGCTTTTTGGGCGTTGCCGCCGGTTTAGCAGGCGTCTTTGCCGCAGCTGCCTTGTCATCCTGTTTTTTAGGAGTAGCAGCCGGTTTTTGAGTAGGGGCTTTTGCAGCAGCTGTTTTATCATCTTGTTTTTTGGGTGTTGCCGCCGGTTTTTTAGCGGGAGTTTTAGCCGTAGCTGCTTTGTCATCCTGTTTTTTAGGAGTAGCTACCGGCTTTTGAGCAGGAGTTTTAGCCGCAACTGTCTTGTCATCCTGCTTTTTGGGTGCTGCAGCCGGTTTAGCGGGCGTCTTTACGGCTGCTGCCTTGTCATCCTGTTTTTTAGGAGTAGCAGCCGGTTTTTTAGTAGGGGTTGTTGCAGCAGCTGTTTTATCATCTTGCTCTTTGGGCGTTGCAGCCGGTTTAGCAGGCGTCTTTGCTGCTGCCGCTTTGTCATCCTGTTTTTTGGGTGTTGCAGCCGGTTTAGCGGGAGTTTTAGCCGCAACTGTCTTGTCATCCTGCTTTTTGGGTGTTGCTGCCGGCTTTTTAGCGGGAGTTTTAGCCGCTGCCGCTTTATCATCCTGCTTTTTGGGCGTTGCAGCCGGTTTAGCAGGCGTCTTTGCCGCAGCCGCTTTGTCATCCTGTTTTTTAGGAGTAGCGGCCGGCTTTTTAGCGGGCGTCTTTGCTGCTGCCTTGTCATCCTGCTTTTTAGGGGTAGCAGCCGGCTTTTTAGCAGGAGTTTTAGCCGCAGGAGCGGTTTTTGGCGGAGATTTTTTTGCTTTGGGCTTGGGCTGCGGGTCCTCCGGCGGCGGCGCCATAGCGACCGGAGTTTTATCCGGCTCAGGCTGCGGAATAGCTGCCGGTTTTGCCGGCTCTTCCACAACAGGATCGGACGCCTGATCCGGTGATACGGCCGGCTCTTCTGCGGGGGTTTTCACCGCATTATCTTCTATAGGGGTTGCCGGTATCGACGGTTCAGGTTCTTTATTTGAGGGCGGTGTTTTACAGCCTGCAACAGCAAGCAAACATAATACTGTAGCCAATATCACATATCTTTTCATACGAGTCTCCCATAAAGTTAAAGAAGTGCTTTTTAGGCAGCGTTATTTTAGACGCTTAACACACTTCTTTACTTCTTTTCGGTAATATCGCCCTCTTTATAAAGCGCAACTTGGTTGCGTCCGTTTTCTTTTGCTTTATATACGGCGCAATCGGCTCGGTAGATCATCGTATTAAAATCATTTTCCGCATGCGGTATATCGTCAAATACGCCGATGCTGATGGTAATGCTTCCCTTTATTTCGTCGTGATACCGTTCATGCAAGGATGAAACCGCCTTACGAATCCCTTCGGCAATGGATACGGCTTTATCGCTCTCAAGGTTATACATCACGATAAGGAATTCTTCGCCGCCGAATCTTCCGATCAAGTCGGTTTCCGTACGGATACGGCGTTTTAAGTCATTTCCCAACACCTTGAGAACCGCATCTCCAGCCTGATGTCCGAATGTATCGTTATACTTTTTAAAGAAATCAACATCAATCATCATAACGGCAATCGGAACACTGTGCTCCATCGCCATACACCATAGTTTTTGCCCGACGGCATCGATATAGCGCCGGTTTCCAATTCCCGTCAATTGGTCCAACATGGACAATTCTTTTAATGTGAAGTTATCTTGTATCAGTGTCAACTGTCTTTTTTCCAATAAGGCGGTATACCGCTGCAGCCAATGCATTTTACGAATCTTATAAAGTAAAAAGAGAATAAACGCCAGCATCAACAGATACAGCCAAAGCATTACCGGCGACAGTAAAAAGTTTTGCCGTATTGTGAACGATATGCTGTCATGGATCGTATCCTGTCCTTCGGCCGCATTTTTTACCGAAAATGTGTAGGAACCGGCAGGAAGATCGATATACCGTGCGTAATTTTTTTCAGAGGCAATAATCCAGTCTTTATCAAATCCGATAAGTTTATATGCGCATACCGGTTTTTTGCGTCGGGAAGAGTAGGGCGCTGCAAAAGAAATTTTAATATCATTTGTCATATGACTGAACACGAACGGCTGATTTTCCGTATATATATTAATTTTTTGTCCGTCCGCCGACAACTCGCGGACTTTAATCGGAGCAAATTGGAGTCTGAATGTATAGAGTTTTTCTTGTGAAATTTTTAAAATTTCCTGATCGGTACCGAAGAAAAACAAGCCTTTTTCTTTGAGGCCGAGCGGCGGACATGAAAAATAGCCGTATTGCCGTATATCCGCAATGTTATACGCTTGGGCGGTTTCATGTTCTATATCGAATAAATTTAAGTACTTTGGCGTTACGATCCATAAAAAACCGTCATTAGCGCCGGTAATACCGATAATTTGATTGGAAGATAATCCATTGACTTTCGTATAAGTACGGAATAGTTCCGTTTTTGGGTCAAACCGGCAAATTCCGCTGTCGCTTGTACCGAACCATAGAAAGCCCTTTGAATCTTCACAAAAAGAATTAATGCTATTGGAAGAAATACCCGCCGGATTATGCACATCATAACGGTAAGAGATAAATTTTTGCGTAGCGGATACATACCGGCATAAGCCGTTGTTCGTGTCGATCCATAGATTGCCTGATTTATCGCGGTCGATAAAAAAGATGGTGTCGCCGCTTAATGCATGAGGTTCAGTAGAGGGCGTATACTGCGCACGTATCCCCTGCTGCGGAGAAAAATGAATAAGTCCTGCTCCGGCGGTTCCAATCCACAGCGTTTTATCCTCATCCTGATGCAATGTCCGGACAAGTAAGCCCGCTGTACCGGCTTTACTGATAATGTATTCGTTATATAAGGAAACAGGAGTAAATGAGGCGGTTTCGGCATTAAAACGGAACAAGCCCTTATTGCTGCCTATCCATGCTTCCGTGTCGCTGATAACGCTGACCGTATAAATGACTGTTCCTGTAAGCGTATCTTCATCAATGATAAGCGGAAATTCTTCCGGTTCCGGCCGGTCAAAATGATAGCGGATGAGTATGTTATGAGAGGCTGCCCATATATAGTTCGGGCTTGAGGCAAGGCAGGCGATAGAACCGTCAAGATGAGACGCTGTCTTTTGCCTTTGATGAGTTTCGTGTGAAAGCGGTACGGCAATATCTCCCGAAATGCGGTTTAAATCGGCAATATTCAGCGCATCTGCCGTTCCGACAAACAGCATATTATATTTATTGATAAAAAGTGAGTATATGATGTTATTGGT
>CAJPOL010000006.1 GCA_905372265.1 uncultured Treponema sp.
AGCGCTGCTGACTAATTTTCATACCCCTGAATCAAGTCTCGTAATGCTGGTGTCTGCTTTTGCCGGAAGGGAGCGTATTTTGAATGCTTACCGTCATGCAATAGAAAAAAAGTACCGATTTTTTTCCTACGGGGACGCGATGCTGATTTTATAGGAAGAAACCGGCGGCGGGATACGCTTTTACTCCGCTGCCGGTTCCCCTCATCACGCTAAAGGTTAGCGGATTTTAATAATGATTTCTTCACTTTGAAGCTGCTCTGCCTGAGCGGACAGCTTAACCGTTCCTGCTTTTCCGAGTGTTTTTATCCAGAAGCCGCGGACGCCGCCGATCAATGCAAATGTCTGCGGCCCGATGATCTGTGCGGGGCCTTTGAGCCGTACCTGTACGATATCCGTAGTGTAGGGCAATTCATTGCCTGCTTGATCAAGCAGCTGCACAACGCAGCGTACGGCATCGGGACTATCCGCATGCAGTTTTGTATCGTCAGCGGTGAGCGAAAGCCGAGTCGGAATAGGATTATGTACAAAACGGCGGCTGATACGCTCTTTACCATCAATATAGCCGGTAAATACCGCATCATCCCAACTGCCGCCCCATACGCTGTAAAGGTTATCGATAATAACCGGCGGATGCGGCATACCGGGATAACGGTCTTGCGCCGGATAAAACAAACCTAAGTCTTGTCCGCCGATAACAACCCGCACGGAATCGCAATTAGTGCAGATCATAAGCGGCGCAATGCCTCCGCGTGATCGTTCACCGACCGTGTAGCGGGTAAGCGGTTCAAGGAGCGGCTTCGATTCAGCTGACTGCTGGCTCATATAGATGTATGCCGCAAACTTAGGTATACGGAACATATCCATAATGCCGTGGTAGCAAATGCGGTCTCCTGAACCGAAATTGGAGTGCGTATTGTAATCAAAGGCGCACCATCCGATAGCGCCGCACTTATGCGGGTCAAGCGCGGCGGCATTCTGTACGGTTAGATGCCGCTTGGCATGTTCGATGAGCCGTTCTTCCTGATCGAAACGCTTTGTCGGATAAATATGCCCGCAAAATTCGGTGATGATATACGGCACCAGATCGGGCCGTCCGGTTACTTCCCGTTGATCCCGCAGCGCTTTTTGTTCACCGATACAAGCTCCGGTGGAACCGTAAATAAAATCGTTCATCGTATAAACGTCTTCAAAAAGTTCGCTTTTTTCGATGTAGCGGACGCCGCCCGTTTGTCTATTCGGATCAAGTTCCCGTGCAATAGCATTGGTACGCCGGTAAAAATCCGAGCAGTCCCCCGATTCATTTATCCGCACTCCCCAAAGCACGATAGACGGATGGTTACGGTCGCGGATAATCATTTCCCGCACCTCTTGGCAGGTAACATCTTGCCATCCCGAATCTCCGATATGCTGCCATCCGGGAATTTCCTCGAACACCAGTAAACCTATTTCATCACAGCGGTCTAAAAAGTACGGTGATTGCGGATAATGGGAAGTCCGCACAAGATTAAGTCCCAATTCATATTTTAAAATATCAGCATCACGCTGTTGAGCCCGTTTCGGCATGGCATAGCCGGCATACGGAAAGGCTTGATGCCGATTCAAGCCGCGTATGACAAGCCGTTTACCGTTTAAAAAGAACCCGTCCGGCGTAAATACTGCCGTGCGGAAGCCTACGCGGGCGGATACGGTATCGGTTATGCTCCCATTTTCTTGTAATGACACTTCGACGCGGTAGAGTTCCGGCTTTTCCAGTGTCCACAGTTTGATACCGGATAAGCGCTCTAATGTTATCGGCACAGTTACGGACGGAGCCGATAAAGTAACAGACTGCGATAATTCCGCATATTTTTTATTTTTTGAATCGAATACGGATACGCACACATCGGCCTGCTTTTGTTCCTGAGTACTGCAAGCAAGAGAGACTTCCACCAAAAGGCTTTTTTCTTTTTCCGAAATGCCGAGCGGCTGTGCATGGATCGATTCGATAAAACGCTGAGGAACCGCACGCAGCTGCACTTCACGGTAAATGCCGCCGTACGTGAGATAATCGATTGCTCCGCCGAAAGGCGGAATATCGGGCCGTTCGGTAGAATCCACATAGACGGTCAGCAGGTTGTCTTCAGTATCGCCGTAGCATACATACTGCGTGATGTCAACCGAAAACGGGGTATAGCCCCCCTTATGCTCTCCTGCGGCCTGTCCATTGACAAAGACCTTTGCAAAGCACATCACTCCCTCAAAATCGATAAAAAGGCGCATTCCTTTTAAGCGCTCCGGTACGGAAAACGGTCTCCGGTAGCAGGATTGGATTTGATAGGTCTTTTCATCAAAATAATTATAGGGAACTTCTTTTACGGTATGCGGCAGCTGTACCGGCGTAAAATGTTCGGCGCCATAATCCATACGCAGATAGCGTTCATCAAAGTTATCCGCAAATTGCCAATTTTGCCAAAGCGGCATGAGCATTCTGGCCATCATTCCTCCTATAAACACTTTTGCAAGATGTTTTATCAAAACAGGCGGCGTTACAAAAGCGGTCCGTTTTGATAGCCGGATTGCCGTAGTGTATCATTGAGTTATTGTATTATCAAGCCTCCGCATTGCATCACGTTAAATCTAACCGAAAAAGAAGCGGTGCATAAGGCTTTTAAAAAAGCAGACTTGACCGTTAAACCGCCGGTAGTAAAAGCCCTTCCAACTGTACACGACAGGATTTCCCCCAAAAAATAGCCTGTTCTGAAATTGAAGTTTCCGAACAGGTTTAATAATTCAACCTATAGTTGATTTGTATGTATAGCGGAAGTACATTTTTTGACACGTCCTGTGAGGATCAATACCGCAAGCGCTGCGCATACCAGTAGGACGCTGATATTGACTATCTTATCTCCGGCATTTGCTTCGTAATATCCTGAAAGTTTGAAAACCGCCGTAATGGGATATGCTGTGCTGAAGAATAGCCCTGCAAAAGAATATATTTCGGCAAATACAAGCGCAAGCCAATAGCCTTTTTTCATACGCGCTACTAATGCTATCACCGGTAAAACAGCTAAAAATATACCGATTCCGTTTATAACATAGATATGGAAGGAGCTGAGTACAAGCTGAACGGATAGCGCGTTCAAGTGCAGGATTGCTTCAACAATAACGGTAACGGCAAACAGAAAAAGATAGATTAAAATACTGAATACCATTGTAACTATCATTTTAGCGGCGGTCAGCGCGGCTTCGTCTATCGGAATAAGGCGCAGGGTTTTCAAGGTATCATCCTGTTCTTCCCTGCAAATCATATAGCTGCCCAATAAGGCAATGACGGCCGGAAGTACAAAAAAAGTCGATAAGGACTGCGCCGAAGTCATAAACCAGCCCGCTCTATCTACATACCGCAACCCGTTAAACGCGAATTGTCCCTGCATAAAGACGACAGCCGCAGCCATAACCGTTGCAAAAGCAGCTATCCAAATAATTTTGGAACGGCGGAGCTTTTTCCGTTCCGCCCACAGTAATTGTTTCATATCATCTGCCTCACTTTGTTTTTCCTAAAGCCGATACGGCAACAAGCGCAGCGCTCATACTCCAGATGCCGATACAGAGAAAGGCTGCCGGAATATTGAGCGCTTGTTTCATAACTGCTCCGGGGATATCCCGCATAATAACCGCCGTCGAAGCGGATAGCGGGTGTAGGTACATATTGACCGTAATCAAAATAAATCCGAAAAAGGTGTACACCAGTGTTACGCATACGGGGAGAATGTAACCTTTTACGGCAGCCGCAACCGCTAAAACCGGCATTACCGAAAAAGCGGTAAGAACGGCAATTTCCATGCATTTTCGTAATAGATAGGCGATACTGCGCCAATCAAAGCTAATCTGTCCGTGAAGCAAGCCGAAAAAAATTGATGCGGCGGCTGTAAGCAGCATAAAGCATACGGAATAGATCAGTACGATAATGAATTTACTGAAAAAATATCCCGCTTTGCCGACCGGTACTATCCTGAGCTGTTTGAGCATATCGTTTTGATGTTCATCATACATCAGCATAGTAGAAATCACTCCCAGTACGACCGGAAGGATAATCCACGGCGTATAGCTGAGCGCGCTCCATTTATAGAATTGTATGGCTTCAATGCCTGTCTTTCCATCGTGTCTCACGTAAAAAATTGCAATGAACGGCATAAAAAGAGCCGGCAGAAGCATAAGCAGAATGAATTTTCTGCGGCGCAGTTTCAGAAACTCCGTTTGTATCAGATTAAGCAATGCCTTCTCCTCCGGTAATCTTTTTAAAATAGTCTTCCAATGTGTCGTTGCACAATTGGAAACCGCTAACGGCTATATCCTGTACCATGAGCGCTTTATTGATAGCTGCCATATCCGCCTCCGTTTCATAGATCCGTAAGGCATTGCCGTCTTGTACGGAATATTCCGTAATTCCAAACTGCCGTTCCAAAACAACAGCGGCTTTCGGAATGTCGGAAACGTGCAAAAGCGCATATTTGCGGTTCTTCTTTTCCAGCTCAAGCATACTGTTCTCTTCCAATAAAATACCGCGGTCAATGATGCCGATATCATCGGCAAGCACTGCAATTTCAGAGAGAATATGACTGGAAATCAGAATGGTCTTTCCGCATTCGGCGCTCAAATGCTTTATAAAATTTCTTACTTCGGCAATGCCGATGGGGTCAAGACCGTTTGTAGGTTCGTCCAAAATCAGCAGCTCCGGATCATGCAGAATAGCATTTGCAATCCCCAGCCGTTGTTTCATCCCAAGGGAATATTTACTGTATAGCTTTTTGTCCTTGTACGGCAGCCCTACCACGCTCAAAGCCTTTTTTACCGCTTCCGGAGCGGCGGTCCCGCGCAGTTTTGCAAAAATTTCAAGGTTTTCCGTTCCCGTCAAGTTCGGATAAAACCCCGGCGTTTCAATAATAGCGCCAATCCGCGGATAGAGCTTTTTTTCCTGTCCTTTTATATGTTGGCCGAATATATCCACCTCTCCGGACGTAATAGGGGTTAAGCCTAAAATCATTTTCATAATGGTCGTTTTACCCGCCCCATTACGTCCCAGCAGTCCGTATATCCGTCCTTTCTTTACATGGAGAGTAACGCCGTCAACAACCGTTTGCCCGCCGTACATTTTTGTAAGATTGTTCGTTTCAATGATGTAGTTATTCATGTTCAAGCCTCCCATTCCGTAATGGCTAAGGCATTGTATCATACCAACCTTGCTAAAACCTTGCCGTTAGTGCACGTTACGGGATTTTGGGAAGCTGAACGGTAAAAGCGGTTTCCGCTTCGGGAATACTGCTGACGGTAATTGTTCCCTTATGAGCTTCAACAAGTTCTTTTGTTATAGCTAATCCCAATCCGCTTCCTTTTACAGTCCGAGACCGATCGCACCGGTACATTCTTTCAAAAATATGTAAAAGATCATCAGGAGGTATGCCTTTCCCGTTATCGGTTATTACCATTTTCGCATAGTGAGCATCTTCCGATATCCGCAGCGTCATACGATCTCCCCCGCTATGAGTAATGATGTTTTGCAGTAGGTTATTCAGAATACGGGTATATGCGGTTGCATCTATCCGCATGAGATACTCTGTTTCGGGAATTTCAAATTCAAACGCAATCCGGCTGTTTTCTAAAGCAGGAATCCAGTCTGCTGCAATGACGCGGGATAATTCGTTTACATCAAGCAGCTCAAAATGGAAAACCTGTTCGCCTGAAGCCAATGTAACCCATTCAAAAAGTTCTGCTACAAAATGCTTTAAATGCTGCGTTTTTTCATACGCAACATGGATATATTCGTCTTTTTCATTCCCCGTAACTATTCTATATTCGATTGCTTCCAAATATCCGATTAAAGACGCAAGCGGTGTTTTTACATCATGGGAAAGGCTCCTCATCAGTCTTTTGTACGCATGTTCGGACTGTTTTTGCCGAATACGCTGTTTTTGGCTGCCTACTACAATTTCGTTAATATCATAGCAGATTTGTTTTGTCATATCGTTCTCTGTTGTTAAAATACGCCGGTTAAGATTTCCCTTTTTTATATCCTCTAAAACCTCTTGTATACATGAAAGTTGCGCATGAACGCGCCGCAGTATGGAAAGTAAGTATATTATAACCGCAAAAGCAAGTATTACACTTGCGAGAAGATACGCATTTATATCCATGCTATGCGTCTTTATTAAAACGGTAGCCGACACCGCGGACAGTTAAAATATAAAAAGGATTGGCGGGATCAATTTCAATCTTTTTCCGCAATTTGCTGATAAACGGCATCAGATTGCTGTCATCAAAAGCATAAGATTCTTCCCACACGTGCGCATACAGCTGCTTTTTGGTAAAAACACGTCCTTTATTATCAGCAAGAAAGGATAACAAATTGAATTCCTTGCTTGTCAGTAAGACGGGAACATCGCGGATACAGACAGTGCGGTTTATCTTGTCAATGACCATATTTTTTAACCGTATACATTTTTCTTCCCTATAAGAGCTGTTTAAAGCGGTATAACGGCGGATAAGGGCAGTAATACGAGCCATAAGTTCATTAATACCGAACGGCTTTGTCAGATAATCGTCGGCTCCCAGCCGCAACCCCGAAACTTTATTGCCCTCGCTGCTTTTCGCCGTAAGCATAAGAATAGGGATGTTACTTACTTCTCTGATTTTTTTTAGAACGTGAAAACCGTCTATATCAGGCAGCATTACATCCAAGATGATAAGCGCGCAGGTTTCTTTGTTTTCTTCAGCGTATTGTAACCCCTCTCTGCCGCTATGCGCAGTAAGAGCGGATAACTGTTCCCGCTCAATACATTTTTTCATAAGAGCGCACAGCTCTTTATCATCATCGACAATCAAAACACGCTTCATCGCAGCTCCTTTCATCAATTATACTTTTATACTTTGAAAGTATATCCTGAAAGCCGGACAATAGTAAGGCGGGGGAAGCCTCCCCCTACGCTCCATAAAAGTCCGTTGCTGCTGCAATTATGCGCAAGGATTTTCGGTTACCCTCAAATCTTGCTGCTCCTTATACCGGCAACGTACTTGTTATTCCGCTACCCTCTCGTCAATTTGTAATTGATAATGTTTAATGGGTAATTATACCGATAAGGTATTCATTGCTGAAGCTTTGCGGTCTCTGCGAGATGATATGTTTTTAATTACCGGGAAAAATGAGGTACTCTTATCCGACGGGATAAGGGGGCAGGCAGCAGGTTGACGCAAAACGTGAGGAAATCTTGAATAAAGAGAAACCTCGCTGCCGGACAGTTTTTTATAGAAACCCTCTAATAGGTTTCTTCCATCTGCATAAATTCAGCACGGACTTTTTCCAGTCTGTCCAGCTCGCGGGTAATGGTGCGTTCATAGTCGAGCTTCTTTTGCGCAATGCGTACCCGCTCATCCTCCCAGTACTGCAAGTCAGTTAAAAAAAGAAACTGAAATTTACGCACATTTGCCTTTTCCGCCCATACAGTCGCCTCTTTCCAATAAAACAATGCGGTTTTGTAATACTCTTCCGCTATTGTCAAACTTTCGATATTTTGCTCCTTCCACGGAGCGTTGTAAAAGTATGCTGTCTGTTTATCATACTTCATTCCAAGCCGGAGATGCTGCTCGGTCATTTTTATATTTAAATGCATCATAAAAAGGTAGCGGTATTTCTCCCAGTCCGTCTTATTGGTAATTTTTCCGAGCGCATAGAGCGGATTGCAAAAGTCGGCATTAATCGCTTTCTCCAGCCAATAGATGTTCTCAATTATCTCATCGGGATACTGTTGATAATGGATATGATAGAGTTTATAATACTGCTCTTTGTATTTAACAAAATAGGCGGGAAGACGTACCGCTCCCGTATATGAGAAAAATAAAACAGCGCTTATACAGCAAAAAAGCCTTTTCATCCCTTACTATATCGGCAGGTTCCGCACCGTACTCCAGATATTTTCATGAATTTTCCGTATCGGTTCAGCGGCATCGATCCTGATAATCCGCATTTCCGGCGCTGTGCGTTCATAATGCCGGAGCACGTGCTCATATGCTTGTGCGACACGCTGCTGAAACGGTTCTTGCTCATAAATTTCGCGCGGCATATTCCGCTGAGCAATGCGCTGCATCGCTGTTTCCGCCGGCAGATCAAAAAAGAACAGGTATTCGGGTAAGGGAAATTGTCCATTGACTGCCTGTGCGCATGGTTCACCGGCAGTCAGTCCCTGATAAGCAAGGCTTGAAAAAAGATAGCGGTCGCAGAAAACCGCTTGCTGTGCATCAAGATGTTCTATAATACCGTTTTTTCCGTAGATATGCTCGCACCGGTCTGCGCCGAACAGGTAGGCAACGGTTTGTGCATGAAAGAGGCTTGCATCCGACAGCGCTGACCGTATCATGCGTCCGATAGGAGAATCGGTCGGTTCATAGGTGAAGTATACACGCTCTTTCAATCCATGCCCTGCATATGCTTCCTGAAGCAGACGAAGCTGGCTTGTCGTGCCCGTTCCGTCGAGTCCTTCAAAAACAATGAAATTTTTCAAAATCATTTGTCTATCATAACAATTTTTTTTTTGATATAATAGTCCCTCTATGAAGCTTTCTACACGGCATAAGATAGAGTTATTCATATTCGTATGTATGCTCCTCATCTCCTTTTCCCTTTTTCGTCCTTTTGTACGTGTACTGGAAAGCAAAGTATCATCGCTGCGGGAAAAAGCGCTTGCAGAACTGGAACAAATCTATCATATCCGTATTTCGTATGAATCGCTTTCTCCATCCGTGCTGCGTTCCATCTCGCTTAAAAATGTAAAAATATATGATGCGGATAATGGCGCCGAAATAGCTGCATGTTCAGACTTTTCCATCCGCTACCGTTTCCTCGCGCTTTTGACGGGAAAAATACCGGACATATTGGACTCCGTGTTTATTGCCGACGGATTTATCGATTTTGATATGCTCGAAAACAAAGGTTTAGCCTCTGCGCTCCGCTCTCTTATCCGTAATCCGTCTACAGATACGCAGATAGAATATGCGGAAGACCGCGCCTCAGCGCCATCGGTCTTTTCTTCCGGTATTGAATCGCTTACCGTTGATATTAAAAATATCCAAATCCGATTGAAAGATGCAGTGCAAAACGTACAAGTCTGTATTTCGGAAGGCAGCTGCCGTATTGATTCCGAATCCCTTTCCGTGAGTCTTAACGCATCGGCTTCATATAAGAGCGGGACATACCCGCAGTTCGGCCAAGCGGAAACCGCCTTCACCATCGAAGGAAAATGCGATAAAGATATAACGGCAGGATCTGCCGTAGTGAATATCGCTCATCTTTCCTCTCAGCAGTTTTCCGTTCAGCATATCAAAGTTTTTACGGCATACCGGAATAACCTTTTAACGTTCAACACCATGCAGGATTTCCAGCCTTTTGATCTGAATGCGAGCTGGAATCTGGAAGACAATACGGTTACGGGCGGGTTTAAATGCCGCGATTATATGCCGATGCGCTCGGTAGCGCTGTACACTGCTCCAAAGCTGGTAAAACAGCTGGAGCAATTGGAAATGAGCGGTTCTGCCCGGTTTTCGCTGGGTGCAGGAACAGTGGATTGGGGCGCCGATATGACGTTCCGCGTACCGCAGCTTTCGTTTCCTGCCTATCAGATGGATCCGATGCGCATCGATGTTTCCGCCGAAGGAGATGATAAAGATATCACCGTGTCCCGGCTTGCCGTCAAAGGCGCCGGAATCGATATTTTTTCGAGATTCGGTATTGATGTGCATAAAAAACTGCCGTCGGGAATCGTGCAGGTAAATGCCGTCCGGCTGCCGTCCGGAGCCGATGTGTCGGCCGACGTGCGGTTTTCCGAGCGGAACGGCGAGTTTGTTTGTAATATCGGCTCGCTTTCCGTTGGAGAGGCTCTCCTGCATAACATCGGTCTAAAGCTCAGACCCGGCGATGAAAAAATCGATTATTTTATTTCCGCTGAGGATGAGAGCGGCAAATACGCCTGTGACGGTTCATATATCTATAATATGGAACGGAGCGCTACCGGCGCCGCCCCTTTTTGGGAGCTGCATGGAGCCTTTGACGCTGTAAACATCGGAACGGTGTACCGGTTTGCCGAAGCGCTCTATCCTCCGGCACATATCCCGCAACCGGCAGCGCTTGAGTCGGTTCGGTGCACGACAGAGTTTTATATTTCCAGCGACTTGCATAATTTTTCTTATAACTGTGTCCGTTTGGTTTTAGTCTCGGAGGCGCTGAATGACTTTTATGCGCTGCTTTCCGTCAAGGGAAATCAGTCGTCTTTTGCCCTCACCGATATTGATATTTCCTATAAGAACATGTATGTACGCGGCGGGATCAATGCCGAGTTTGAGAATCTGAATGATATTATTTTTAACAGCGATTTGATAGTGAATTCTATCGGGTATCACATTCAAGGTTTTTACTCACAGAATATTTTGAATATTTACGGGGATTACGGGTTGGCAATCAGTGCGCTGTATAATCAGGAAACCGGTATTAAAGGTACCGTAAAAAGTAGAGAGATGCCGCTTCCATTTTTACCTCTTTTTCTGACGCTTGATTCCGACTTTCATTATACGGATAACAGCGATTGGGGTGTTATAATTGATGAAGGCATGATGAGCTACGGCAGTCCTGTTTCGCTTGCGCAAACGGCGCTTGCGATGAGCTTTCACGGTTCACTGGATTCCGCCGGTTTGTTTTTATCCGGCATAAAACTCGGAAGCGATGACGTATTAACCGGTACCATCGCAGTTTCTACTCCCGCTCCCGATCAAACCGGCAGCAATGCGTATCACGGAGAAATTAATCTCATGTCTGCCGCTACGGGAGAGCGGCTGGAATGCTCCGCCGGTCTTAGTTTTGACAACGGTATTATGATAGACGGGTCGCTGAATATTGAGAATATGGCGCTTGCGCGTTTTTTCCGGACTCAAGGCAAGGGCAATACCCTCACCGCCCAAGCCGTGTTTTCGGGAACGCCCGACAATCTGATACTGCAATGCACTATGCCGCAGCTTTCGTGGTTTATACAGGGACATGACCTTCTTGCCTCAGGCGACCTCCGGTTTGAAAACAACCGTGCAGAGCTTGTAACCGGCGAGGCGTCGTGGGGAGCGCATCGAGTCAGCGGAATCGCCGGTTATTTTTCGCTTTCGGATCTGACCGGCATGCTTGATGCGGATTATGCGGGAGAGGCGGTACATCGGAAAATGGGAGCGCATGTGAATACCGTTTTTACCGGAGTTGTGCCGGAAGACGCTGCTGGAGGCTCTGCTCCGTTTGCACAGCTCGGATCGCTTTTTCAGCAATGTACCATTACAACAAACATCAGTAATTGGCAATTCGGGCAATCAAGCGGGACGGAAGCCGTTCCTATTTCCTTTATTCGTGAAAAAGAGGTTACTGCATTGTACGCCGGCAAAAATGATGAAATTACCGGCTTTATACTGGGGGACGGTGTTGTGTCGCTGCAATGCGCGGAATCGCTGCCGCTCCATTTTGTTTTGGACGGCAGCATAAAAAAAGATGCGCTGGATTTGCGGTTTACCGATGTTTATGCAGATGTTAAGCGGGTGTGGGACATCACCGGTATGGACTATGTACTCTTTTACGGAGGCTCGCTTGCCGGAAATGTCGCAATCCGCGGAACGCCTCAAGAGCCGGAGTTCTACGGAAAACTGGAAGGGCAGGATATACGGGTTAACTCGCCGCACTATATTCCTGAAATATTCGGGCCCGTAGCATTGGATGTGCTTGCCGACGGTACGACGCTGGAGGTTCCGTATACCGTGCTGCACGGCCCTTCTGCCGATTTGTGGGGCCGGTGTACCGTTGCCTTCTCGGAATGGATACCGGCGGAAGTGTTTATTCAGTGCGGCACACTGAACGAAAAGAAGGGAAAACTAAAAACGGATAATCTTCTTTTTAAGGCTGAAGGGTTAGCAGGCTGTACTGCCGATATTACTATTACTCCTGCGCTCATCTCGCTGTACGGGTCAGCGGCTTTCGATTCCGGTTTTTTCGCCTTTAAATTCAATGAAATGGACAAGTTTCAGGCAAAATATGCCGGAAAGAACGGCCCTGCATTCAATATGAAACTCGATTTACAGCTGGGGAAAAAAGCGGAATTCCGCTGGCCGACCGCAGATATTCCTATTCTGAGAGCGCTAATCCCGACCGAAACGCCGATTACGCTGACCGTAGGCGGAGAAAACGGTTCTGTTTCTATGAAAGGAAGTGTTAGAATGAGGGGCGGTGAAGTATTCTATCTGAAACGGAATTTCTATATCCGTGAAGGGAATGTGGAGTTTACCGATCTTGGAGGAGATATTGACCCGCTTGTAACGGTACGCGCCGAAATCCGCGACCGCGATGAAAAGGGGGAGGCGTTAAGAATTATTCTTACGGCAAAAGAGCAGCGCTTATCACAGTTTACGCCGGAACTCAATTCGGAACCTTCGCGCTCTTCTCTTGAAATTATGCAGCTTTTGGGACAAGCGTTTGTCGGAGATACCAAAAAAGAGAGTGCTCTGCAGAATATATTAGTAACCAGTTCCGATCTTCTTGCCCAAATAGGCTTTTTAAAAAAATCGGAAAATGCCATACGCGATTTTTTACGGCTCGATGCCTTTTCTTTCCGGACATTAGTGCTGCAAAACGCCATTTTCGGTAATTTATTTAATGCAAATAGGGATAAGTCTTTGACAATAAGTAACTATTTTGATAATACAAGTGTTTATATCGGTAAATATTTCGGCTCGGCTATCTACGCAGACGCTTTACTTCATTTAAGCTATTATGATGAGAAATCGCTTAAAAACGGCGGGACGAAACGTCCTGTGTATAATAACCTTTTGTTCCAGCCGGAAATCGGTTTGGAAATGGCGACCCCGTTTTTTCTGCTGCGCTGGTCTGTTGCGCCGACGAAACCGGAAACCCTGTTCGTAGGGGATGCGGCGTTGACTTTTTCGTGGAAATATGCGTATTAAAAGGATCATATCCGTATCGCTAAGAAAGTATAATGGGAATAAAAGGAGTTCCTCATGTTAAAAAAGATAATGCTTGTTTCGACACTGGCGCTTTTTGCATGGTGTGTGCAAGCGCAGGTACCTGATAACTGGTATGAACATAAACAGATAACGGCAATTGTATTCAAAGGCTTAAAAAGCGTAACTTCGAGTGAATTGGACGGTGTTTTTTCATCGTTCAAGGGTAAGCTTTTTTCCGATGACGTCTATGCCGATATTTTGCAAAAATTATATGCGCTTGACTATTTTTCAAGCATTATACCAAAGGCGCTCCCTGCCGACAGTGACTATCAATTCGTCCGCTTAGAGTTTGAAGTTACTGAAAAACCTGTTATCAGCCTTATTAAGATGCTGGGAAACCGGCGCATGGGAAGCGGTGATTTATTAAGCCGAATAACCTTAAAAAAAGGCGCCATTTATAGTGAAGAAAAGAGATTATCCGCTGAACAAGTACTAAAAAATTACTATATTGAAAACGGGTATGCTACCGCTACGGTGAATTCAAAAATAACTGAGGGGAAAGACGGCAGTGTCATTGTTGAATTTGAGATCAATGAAGGCCGCCAAACTATTGTTGCGGCCGTTGCTTTTCAGGGAAATACGCTCGTCGGAGAAAAAAAATTAAAAAGAGTTCTGGTTACCAAACCGAAACACACACTAACGATGCAGAAAGGCGTATTTCAAGAAAAATCGCTGGAGGAAGACAAGGCTGCTATTCAGCAGTATTACGGCGAACGGGGATATATCGACGCTCATGTTGAAAACATCATCCGTGAAGTAGATACGACAACAGACCCTCAGCGGAATCAGATCAAACTCACCTATGTTATTATGGAAGGTGAGCAATATACCTACGGCGGAACCGTTTTTGAAGGGAACCGTATTTTTTCTACGGAAGTCCTTGCTCCGAAAATAAAACTGGAAACAGGTTCCGTGCTGAATATGACTAAATTTAAACGGGGATTGGAAGCAGTCGCCGATACTTATTACAGTAACGGTTATAATTCAACATACATTGGAAATGCCGTAACGCGTGATGAGGCAACCCGAAAGGCTTCCTTTGTTATAACGATTGTCGAGGGGAACCGCAGCCATATTGAAAATATTATTATCCGCGGAAATAAACGGACAAAGGATTATGTTATTCGAAGAGAGCTGCTCCTTGAGCCCGGTGATGTCTTTTCGCGAAGCAAGTTCTTGGATAGTCAGCGGAATCTTTTTAACTTACGCTATTTTTCCGCTATCGTGCCCGATATGCAGCAGGGATCGGAAAAAGATCTGGTTGACATCATCTTAAATGTTGAAGAGCAGTCAACCGCTAATGTCCAATTCGGTCTTTCTTTTTCCGGCGCCGCCGATGCGGATACGTTCCCTATTTCGTTGTTTGTTCAATGGCAGGAACGCAATTTAGCAGGCAGGGGTAATGAACTGTCGGCCGGAGGTACTGCATCGACAGATACGCAAACGGTTCAGCTCGGATATACGGAAAACTGGCTTTTCGGCTATCCGGTAACGGTCGGATTTGATTTTTCAATTTCTCATAAACTATTATATGATTTTGAAAATGTGATATTTCCATACGGACCGTTCGGAAGCCCCGAAGCGCTTGAACGTGACCCGGCCATTGCCCGATTATATCGCATGCGGTATAATCGGCTTGAAACCAGTTTCGGCATCCATACCGGCTATCGGTGGTTCCCCCGCTATTGTTCAATTACACTGCGGGGCGGAGTTAATTTCTCATTAGGTAAGAATTTTTATGACAGCTCCATTCACCGCCCGCTTGATGCAAAAGTACTTAATCAGCAGACGCGACCGGGCCTCAGCAATTCACTGTGGTCGCGCGTTTCATTTGACGGGCGCGATCTCGCCTATGATCCCAGTAAGGGCTGGTTTATCAGTGAACAGGTTAGCTTTTTCGGTATTATCCCTAAAGTTGAAGATGAGTACTTTTTCCGCGCTGAAACAAAAACGGAAGCCTATGTGACGCTATTGAATTATCCGGTATCGGATATTTGGAATTTAAAATTTGTTTTAGCGTTTTATACGAATTTTACATTCCAAGTGCCGATGCCGGACAGCCGTATAAGCAGCACCAGCAAGCTGCTGATTGACGGTATGTTTGTAGGACGCGGATGGGTAGGTCTCGGTTATGCCGGTAAAGGCGATGTACAGCTGAACCATTGGATAGAGTTCCGCTGGCCGCTTGCGCACGGCATTCTGTCTTTTGATTTCTTCTTTGATGCTGCCGCAGTAAAGAAAGATATTCGGGATTTGCGGACTCTGAGTATTAATGATTATTATTTCAGCTTCGGGCCGGGCTTACGGTTTGTCATACCGCAGTTCCCCTTACGGCTGATGTTCGCAAACACATTCCGTTCGGTCAATGGAAAACCCGTGTGGGGTAACGGGAAGAATGCCGATTGGAAGTTCGTATTGTCGTTTTCTATTCCTAATTTATAAAGGATATTTTCAGATACCGGAGGAATGCGATAATGAAAAAAACACTGTTTCTTCTTTTAATCTGTATTTACGGAGGCGGAGTATCTTTACCGGCTCAGCAGATTACCCGTTTTGCCGTTATTGATACTTCGCGCATTTATACAACTTTTTTACGTGATTCCCGTTCCGTGCGCGACTATCAGGCAAAGCAAGAAAAGTACCAAGCCGAAACGCAGCGGATGTCCGATGAAATCATTGCGCTTCGTCAAAAGAAAGTTGATGCGGAAGCAGCCGGCAAAACGGATGCGGCAAAAAAATATCAAGCTGAAATCAATACAAAAACCAGTTTTTTGGTTGAATATTCAAAAGCCTGTAATGATGAGCTTGCCCGGCTGCGGAAAAATTTAGTCAGCGATGATGTGTTTTATACACGGCTGTATGAGACGATAAAGAAGATTGCCGAAACGCAGGGTTATACCATGGTGTTGAATTTACAGCAAGGAAATGCCATTGTCTGGTACAGCCCGACAGTTGATATAACGGAAGATGTGATCAGAGCGCTCAGTTCAAATTAGTCTTCACATGAAACCGGCGCAAACAACCCCCATGATGCAGCAATATCTCTCAATGAAGGCGCAGCACAAGGACGCGGTGCTTTTTTTTAGACTGGGAGATTTTTACGAAATGTTCAATGAGGATGCCGTTGAAGTTAGTAAACTGCTGAATCTGACGCTTACGCAGCGGACGGGCAGCCCCATGTGCGGTGTTCCCTATCATGCGGCGCGTGTTTATATTGCGCGTTTGCTGCGGGCGGGAAAAAAAGTTGCGATTTGCGAACAAATAGCGGAAGCTGTTCAAGGCGGACTGACCGAGCGGAAAATCACCGAAGTGATAACTCCGGGAACAGCAACAAGCGAAGACCTTTTAGAGCAAGGCCGGAACAATTATCTTGCCGCAGTCTACTGCACGCCGAAAGAGCTCCGGCGAGCAACCGTAACCGATTTTTTTATCGGTTTCGCTTACATTGATGTCAGTACCGGAGAATTCTTTGCAACTTCTTTTCCCAAACGTTTTTTTGAAGAGTACTTTAGAAAAGAAATAGGGCGTGTGCAGCCGCGGGAAATCCTTATTCAACAGTCTCTTGCCGATTCTATGCCTGCTTTGACTGCCGTTTGCGGGGAGTATCCGCATCTTTTAAAAAATTTTTATCCTGATTGGAGCTTTTCCGTTTCCGGCGGAAAAAAACGGCTGTGCGCCTGCTTTGGAACGGAACAGCTCACATCATTTTCTTTAACAGCAGATTCTCCGGAGTTACCTCCTGCCGGTCTATTGCTGCACTATCTTGAACAAACCGCCGGCGCTGTTTTGACGCATATTACCGGTATCAAAGTGTACCGTGATGCCGATTTTGTTATGATGGATGATTCTACGCGCAAAAACCTTGAGCTTTTGCAGAATTTGCGCGATAACAGCAGCTCTTTTACGCTGTTCGAAACAATCTGCCATACAAAGACTGCTATGGGGACACGGCTGCTGCGGCACTGGCTCTATCATCCGCTGCGGACTAGTGAGGAAATTGCTCAGCGCCTTGAAAAAACTGCGGCGTTGTATCATAACGAAAAACTCCTGATGCACATACGTACGATTCTTACCGGTGTTTTGGATATGCATCGGCTCGCGGGCCGTATTGCAATGCAGCGCGCTCACGGGAAAGACCTTCTTGCGGTTAAACAGAGCGCAAAAGCCTGCTTGCAATTAGTACAGCTCAGTAAAGAGAGCGCTCTGTTTTTTTTGCAGTTGCCGCCGCACGTATGTGATGAGCTGAACTCTTTATACGATTTATTGGAGAAAAGCATTGCGGAAGATTGCCCAGCGGTTCTTTCCGACGGCGGTGTAATAAAAGCACAGTGGTCGGAAAAATTGGATCAACTGCGCAGCTTACGCGACAATGCGAATCAGCTGCTTGAGGACTATCTTGAAAGGGAGCGGGATAACACCGGCATTAAAAATTTAAAAATAAAATCGATTAAACGGTTATTTTTTGGAAGTTTCGAAAGGGAACCTAAAATCAGTTCCGCAGCATTTTATGAGCCGCCGCAGCCTCGTTAATGCCGAACGGTTTACAACGGAGGAGCTTTGCTCGCTGGAAGCGCAGCTTAACGATGCCGGTGAAAATATCATTGCCTATGAACGGGAGCTTTTTACGGCGGTGCATCAGGAAGTGTATACCCGCCTTCCACTACTTCATCAGCTTGCGCAGGAAACGGCGGAGCTGGATGTACTACAGTCTTTTGCTCATGCGGCGATTCTGCACGGTTGGGTACAGCCTGAGTTTTCCGATGACGGTGTTCTTGAGATTCATGACGGACGCCATCCGGTAGTCGAGCAGCATTTGCCGTCCGGCGAGTTTGTTCCGAATTCGCTTCTGCTATCCTCAGCTGAAGATTCAGACATTCCATCATTTGCGCTGATTACAGGCCCGAATATGGCGGGAAAGAGTACGTTCTTGCGCCAGACCGCCCTGCTTGTCCTCCTTGCGCAGATCGGCTCTTTTGTTCCTGCGCAGCGGGCTGTGCTGACGCCGGTTGACTGCATATTTTGCAGAGTCGGCGCAAGCGATAATCTGGCGCGCGGAGAATCGACGTTCTTGGTTGAAATGACCGAAACTGCGTATATTCTGCGGAATGCTACAGCAAGAAGCCTTGTTATTATGGATGAAGTCGGACGGGGAACGGCAACTGCCGATGGGCTTTCGCTTGCATGGGCGATAAGCGAGTATTTACTGCAAGCTGTCGGAGCAAAAACGCTCTTTGCCACCCATTACCATGAACTGGCACAGCTGGTTCACCCGCGCCTTAAAAATCTTTGCCTTGACGTACTTGAAGCGGAAGGTAAGATTGTATTTTTGAAAAAAGTGATAGACGGCGTTGCCGCGCATTCATACGGTATTCATGTTGCACAGCGCGCAGGTCTGCCTGAAAGTGTGCTTGAGCGTGCTGTAGAGATTATGCAGAGCGGTAACGCAACAGCCCTCAGTTCCGCCGAAGGGCTTTCTCAGACATTACCTCCTCCGATTAAGAAAAAAAACGTTCCTGAAAACGGCCTCTTTTCGGAAGAGGAGCTCGTTATCAATGAACTACTCTCGATCAACTCCGATAACATGACCCCCTTGCAGGCATTGCAGGCAATAACCCGCTGGAAAGAGACTCTCATGGCGGAAAAGTAAGAATCGTTCGTATCGGGAATTTTTTTGTTATTATAGCATTGATTTTCTTTTCATTTGTTAGTACTATACAACAAATAAAAAATTACTAAAAGAATGTAGCTATTTACAATGGGAATTGTTTAGTAATTTTAACAGGCGCTTATAAAAAAGCTAACCACGTTTTTTCTAGATGCGCCCGATCTTCTATCAAGTAAGGAGTCTCTATTATGGATAATGTTAGCGATTATCTCAGTTCATTTAAGGGTGAAACATGGCGCACGGAAGTAGATGTGCGGGATTTCATCCAAAATAACTATACGCCTTATACCGGCGATGACAGTTTTTTAGTACCAAGTACGGAACGGACACTGCGGGTTTGGAATAAACTGACCGAAATGTTCAAAGAAGAAACGAAAAAAGGCGTCTATGATGCGGAATTTGTAAAACCGCAGGGGATCGATACCTATGGCCCCGGCTATATCTCAAAAGACGATGAAGTAATTGTCGGTCTTCAAACCGATGCGCCGCTCAAACGGGGTATCTATCTTAAAGGCGGATGGCGGATGGTTGAGAAAGCTCTGGAAGCATACGGCTACACGCTTGATCCGGTGACAAAAGAGATTTTTACTAAATACCGTAAAACGCATAATGACGGCGTTTTTTCGGCCTATACCGATGATATGCGCGCTGTTAGAAAATCGGGAATTATCACCGGGCTGCCTGATGCATACGGGCGGGGACGCATCATCGGAGACTACCGCAGAGTTCCGTTGTACGGTGTTGACTATTTAATCAAAGACCGGAATGCGGCTCTGCAGCAGCTTGATGTTGAAGAGCTTACCGAATCGGATATACGCTACCGCGAAGAAATCAGCGAACAAATCAGTGCGCTCAAGGCGTTTGTCCGGATGTGCGAAGGATACGGCTTCGATGTCCGCCGTCCGGCTCAAAATGCGCGGGAAGCCGTGCAGTGGCTTTACTTTGCTTTCCTTGCCGCAACAAAGGATCAAGACGGAGCCGCAATGTCGATCGGACGGACTTCGACATTCTTGGATATTTTTATTGAAAGAGATATTGCAGAAGGTAAACTTACCGAAAGTGAAGCTCAAGAATTGATCGATCAGTTCATCATCAAGCTCCGTATTATCCGTTTCCTCCGTACACCGGAGTACAATGAGCTGTTCTCAGGCGATCCCACATGGGTTACCGAATCGCTTGGCGGTATGGGCGTTGACGGGCGGACGCTCGTTACAAAAACTTCTTTCCGGTACCTGCATACGCTGTACAATCTCGGCCCTGCGCCGGAGCCGAATATGACGGTTCTATGGTCTAACCATGCTCCGGAAAATTGGAACAAGTTCTGTGCAAAGGTTTCGATAGAAACCTCTTCCATTCAGTATGAAAATGATGATCTGATGCGGCCGGATTTCGGCGATGACTACGGTATTGCCTGCTGCGTCTCACCGATGAAAATCGGTAAACAAATGCAGCTGTTCGGCGCCCGCGCAAACTTACCGAAATGTCTGCTCTATGCCATTAACGGCGGCCGCGATGAAAAATCGGGTGCGCAGGTTGCTCCCGAATTTAAGCCTATCACTTCGGAATATCTTGATTATGATGAAGTAATGTCCCGATTTGAACAAATGATGAAATGGCTTGCCGGTGTGTATATGAATGCGCTCAAAGTCATTCATTACATGCATGACAAGTATTCATACGAAGCATTTGAGCTTGCCCTCCATGATGCCGATGTCGAGCGCATTCAGGCTACCGGTATCGCGGGGCTTTCGATTGTGGCGGACTCGCTTGCGGCAATTCGGGATACAAAAGTAAAGGTTATCAGGGATGAACGGGGTCTTGCCGTTGATTTTGAACATGAGGGCACCTATATTCCGTACGGCAATGATAACGATGCAACCGATCAGCTGGCAGTTATGGTCGCAAAGAAATTTATGAATTATCTGAGACGGCACGAAACCTACCGCCATGCAAAGGCAACGCAGTCGGTGCTCACGATCACCTCCAATGTCGTATACGGTAAAAAAACCGGAGCAACGCCGTGCGGACGCTGTGCATATGAGCCGTTCTCACCGGGCGCCAACCCGATGAACGGACGCGATACCAACGGAGCAATCGCTTCGCTTGCTTCGGTAGCCAAGCTGCCGTTTGAAGATATCGGCGATGGTATCTCCTACACGTTTGCAATAACGCCCAATGCGCTCGGCAAGCAGCGCGAAGGACGGGTTGATAACCTTACATCATTGCTGAAAGGCTATTTCACGCCGGAAGGGGGACAGCATTTAAACGTCAACGTATTTGACCGTGCGCTCCTTGAAGACGCTATGGAAAATCCTGAAAAATACCCGCAGCTGACCATCCGTGTCTCCGGCTATGCGGTAAACTTTGTAAAATTGACCCGTGAGCAGCAGCTTGACGTTCTATCCCGGACGATCAACCAGTCTATGTAGGTATCTTTATAGAGAAAACGGACGCAATTATGGCATATATTCATTCGTATGAGACATTCGGTACTGTTGACGGACCCGGTTTACGGTATGTCATATTTTTACAAGGATGTCCGCTGCGATGCAAATATTGCCATAATTGCGACACATGGGAGCGTAAGGATGCGCGCATTATTGAGACTGCCGAGCAGACTTTTGAGCGCATCAGACGGTATAAACACTATTACCTCTTTGCCGGCGGCGTAACCGTTACCGGCGGGGAGCCTTTCACACAGCCTGAATATGTCCGCAGCCTTTTTACGCTTTGTAAACGGGATTCCTTGCATACTGCAGCCGATACTTCAGGTTATTGTTTAAATGCACATGTCAAGGCTGCACTGGAATATACCGATTTAATCCTGCTTGATATAAAATCGATAGATGAGGCGCAGCATGAAGACCTTACCGGCGTTCAGCTCAAGCCTATTCTTCAATTCCTTGACTATACGGTCTCCATCGGTAAACCGCTGTGGATACGTCATGTCGTTATTCCGGGCATAACGTACAATACGGCCTATCTTGAAAAATTAGCCGATTTTATAAAAACGATACCGACGGTAGAGAAAGTCGATTTACTCGCTTATCACACAATGGGCGCTTTTAAATGGAAGGAAATGGGCAAGATATATCCGCTTGAGGGGGTTCCGCCTCTTTCTGCCGAAGAATTTGCCGTTGCCAAACGGATATTTGCCGAACGGCAACTGCCCCTCACCTAAATAAACCGAGGACGCCTGCACCGGATGCTTGCTCGTAATTTAATTAACCGCGGGGTGCAAGGTGTACAAGATCGCAATAGATAAACTTGACATTTTTTTTAAATTTTGCTATTTATATGTCGGCAATAGGTAACATTAAGGAGGTTCTATAATGTTAACTAAAAAACATATCAAATACAGTGCAGCTGTCTTAGCACTGTGCGCTGTTCTTTTTGCGGGGTGTGAATCCACCTCAAGCGCAGTGAAAACCGGTGGAGCCATGAAAGCTCAAGCCGGCAAAGAATTAGCAGCGTGGAAAGGTGAATGGCAATCGTATAGCGCGGTAACCGGCGCTACTCAGTTAAACGATGTGTATAAAAAAGCCGCCGAAGGCTTGCAGTATTATACGGAAGACGGAATAAAAGCTTTTGTTGCAAATATGCTGGCAACCCCTGTTATCCGTGCAAAATTTGATGGTTCCAATACCGTTCTGTTCACCATAGTTGATGCAGACGGCAATGAAAAACAAGTTTCGTGCGAATACCGCTATGTCGGTGATGTTCCTGTACCCGGATACGAAGATAAAGGACTCTCGTGGCAAACGTTTGAGGCGGTAAAAGCGGTACGCGGTCTATCTCAGGCACAGTATATGATTGCATTTCCGCCGCATCAAGACGGTGAAGGAGGCTTGCTCCATTGGCATGCACGTTTCGGCGGAAAAGATATTAAATCGCTCGTAAACGCTGATCCGCTCTGGTGGCCGACCTTTATTGACGCTTCATTTACAAAAGAAGAAGTGCTGAAAGGGTTGGTTTCGACGATAGATGCGGTTGTAAAAGGAATGCTTCCGGCCGAATCTCTCGCAGAATATAAGGGTAAGTGGATCAATACTTCTCTTATCTATGACGACGCTCGCCCCGCAGTTCAAAAGGCTTATGACAAACTGATACAGGAATTCGCAGGGAAAAAGGACGGCAGCGATTTTACTAAAGCTGATATTATTGCAATGGCAAAGAAAACCTATGGTACCGCTGCGGATTTTACGCATCTTGAATTCATAACCGCTGATAATAAAAATGAGCTGGTGATATGGAAGGGTAAGACGGAAGTTTCACGTATTACGTATAAACGCGACGGCGCCAACAAATTACGCCCGACATCAAATGCGTTTACGGCTATTGACCGGCAAAAAGCAGGGAAGTTTGCGTTCCTTGTTATGACTCATCCTCATGGAAAGCCCTTACACATGCATGCATGGTACGGCATGAAGCCAAGCGAAATTGATAAGGTAGAAGGCCGGCCCACCTGTATCCCTGCCGATAGTACGGAAGAGGAAATTGCAACCCGTGTAGAAAACACCTGCCGTAGAGCCTTACAGGAAGCGACAAAATGAGAAAGCATATCGTTCTGCTAAGCGTTGTGCTGTTGATGGCAACGGCAGCGTTATACGCCCATACGCCGATTCTGCTTTGCTGGGACAACGGCGACGGAACTATTTCCTGCGAAGGGGGCTTCTCCGACGGTTCGCCTGCCAAAGGCGTTGAAATCCGCGTTGAGGATCCGAAAGGAAAGGTGCTCTTAAAAGGTGTACTGGATAAAAATAACGAGTTTACGTTTAAAAAACCGGAAGGAAAGTTCACAGTTATTTTTGATGCAGGACCAGGTCACGTTGTAAAAATGGAGTCGTCTAAAATAAAAGAGTAGAAAACACTATTTTTGTTCCCCAAAAATAAGTTTTAGGGCGGTCTTATATTTGTTCCCATAAGGCCGCCCTTTTTATTCGTGCGGAGGGTTTAATACCCCGACGCTTGCGTCGTAACAAAGGGTATTAAAGCCGACTGCAACCACCTTATGAGAACAACATACCCCGACGCTTGCGTCGGGTTTGTTGATTTTTTAAAATGCCGCATCCGTTGCACAGGTGTCGGTTTTTGTTTTGAGTGTATTTATGAACGCATCAAGACTCATATTTTTTTGCTCGCCCTTTAGAAGCCGTGCCGTAACACTGTTTTCCGCTGTTTCTTTTTCGCCTACAATAAGCTGATACGGTATCTTCTGTTCCTGATATTTCCGTATCTTTGCATTCATACGGTCGCTACCGGTATCGGCTTCAACACGGAAGCCTGCACGGGCAATTTTTTCGGCGACTTGCAGCGCATAGTTGTTACATGCCGGCGCAACGGGAACAACCACCGCTTGCACCGGAGCAAGCCACGGCGGCAAGAAACCGCTGTAGTGTTCAAGTACGATACCGATAAAACGCTCAAGAGAACCGAGCGCCGCACGGTGCAGCATGACGGGTGTGTGTTTTTTGTTATCTTCGCCGATATATTCCGCATTGAGCCGTTCTTCGGACGGAAGCTGATAGTCCGCTTGAATGGTACCGCACTGCCATTCCCGTCCGAGCGCATCAATAAGCGTAAACTCCAGTTTCGGCCCGTAAAAGGCGCCTTCTCCGGGCGCAATCTCATATTTGAGCTTAGCTACCGCACATGCCTCGGCTAATGCTTTTTCAGCGCGGTCCCATGTAGCATCGTCTCCTACCCGTTGTTCGGGACGGGTTGAAAATTTAACAAGGATATGATCAGGATCAAACCCGAAATCTTTATATAAGTTCTTCAATAAGGCGCAAAATTTCGTTACTTCGGATGAAATCTGTTCTTCAGTACAAAAAATATGCGCATCATCCTGTACAAATCCGCGTACCCTCATAATACCGTGCAGAGAACCTGACGGCTCATCTCGGGTACAAGCGCCGAATTCGGCAAGCCGTAACGGTAAGTCTCGGTAGCTTTTTATTCCCTGTTTGAATATTTCAACATGACCGGGACAATTCATCGGTTTAAGGGCGAATATCCGTTTTTCGCTTTCCGTTATGAACATATTGTCGCGATATTTTTCCCAGTGTCCCGACCGTTCCCACAGTGTGCGCGGCATGACAAAAGGCGTTTTGACCTCAAAGTACCCGTCCTCTTGGACTTTCCGCCGTATATGGTTTTGAATGGTCAAATAGAGAGTCCAGCCTTTTGGATGCCAAAATATCTGACCGGGATTTTCATCTTCAATATGAAATAAATCAAGCATCCGTCCGATTTTCCGATGATCACTCTTATCGGCATTCTCAAGCATTTGCAAATAATTTTGCAAATCGTCGGGCTTTTCCCATGCGGTACCGTATATGCGGGTCAACATCGGCCGTTTCTCGTCCCCGCGCCAATAAGCGCCGGCGATCTTCATCAGCTTAACGCTTTGCGCATTAATTTCTTTTGAATTTGAAACATGCGGCCCCTTACATAAATCGACAAAATTGCCGGAATGATATATCGAAATTTCTTCATTTTCAGGTAAGTCATTGATCAATTCGCATTTAAACGGTTGATCCTTAAACAGTTCAAGCGCTTGCGTTTTAGTGAGTGTTTCTTTTACAAAATCATGAGGTGTACTTAAAATACGGCGCATCTCTTTTTCGATGCGGGGCAGATCATCCTGAGTGATCGCTGCGGGGAGTTCAAAATCATAATAAAACCCGTTTTCAACAGCAGGGCCGATCGCGACCTTTGTTCCGGGAAATAGGTTTGTAACCGCTTCAGCCATGATGTGAGCGGCGCTGTGTCTAATAAGCGGTAATTTTTCCGATTCTTTTGCTTTTTTTTCCATAATAATCTCCCGATTTATTCATGCAGAGCGTTTACTACGGCCGGCGATACCGCCTGCCGTAGTACATTTTTTTTATTTGTCCGGCGTTTAGCCTAAGCGTTTCTCAAGCGTATTCAGCGCTTCAGTCAGCTCTTTCGGCAGCTTATTGCCGAACTTGGGATAGTGATTTTCACGGATATCCGCAATTTCTTTTTTCCAGCCTTCAACATCAACTGAAAGAATATCGCGCATTTGCTCCTTTGAAACATCCAGTCCATCGGTATTGATAGCTCCTTCTTTCGGCATCCATCCGATAGAGGTCTCGACAGCATTATCTTTTCCGTCGCAGCGGTCGAATATCCACGCAAGTACGCGGCTGTTTTCACCGTAGCCCGGCCAGATAAAGTTACCGTCGGCATCCTTCCTGAACCAGTTTACATAGAAGATTTTAGGCAATTTGTCTTGAGTCGTCTTCTTACCGATGTTAATCCAGTGTTTGAAGTAGTCGCCCATATGGTATCCGCAGAAAGGAAGCATTGCGAACGGATCGCGGCGGATGCTTCCGACTTTTAAGTCAAGCGCTGCCGCAGTGATTTCCGATCCGACAATCGAACCGAGGAATACGCCGTGGTTCCAGTCGCGGGACTGATGCACAAGCGGAATTGTGCTGGGGCGGCGTCCGCCGAACAAAAAGGCGGAAATCGGAACCCCGTTCGGGTCTTCCCATTCTTTCGCAACAACGGGACACTGCTTTGCCGGTGCGGTAAAGCGGGCGTTCGGATGTGCAAATTCTTCACCTTTAGGACTCTTATCCTTGGGCAAGGCATCACGAGTCTTTCCTTTCCAATCAAGCAGCTTGCCTTTTGCAGGATAGCCGATCTGTTCCCACCAAATATCGCCGTCTTCAGTAAGCGCACAGTTGGTAAATATGGTATTTTCTTTGATTGATTCCATTGCATTCTTATTGGAATGATCGGAAGTTCCCGGCGCTACGCCGAAAAAGCCCGCTTCGGGATTGATCGCATATAACCTGCCGTCCTTGCCGAACTTCATCCATGCAATATCGTCTCCAACCGTTTCTACTTTCCATCCGGGAACAGTCGGAATCAGCATTGCTAAGTTCGTTTTACCGCATGCCGACGGGAACGCGCCGGTAATATACTTTGATTTTCCTTCAGGATTGGTGATTTTTAAGATGAGCATGTGTTCGGCAAGCCAGCCTTCATCGCGCGCAAGCACCGATGCAATACGGAGTGCAAAACACTTTTTGCCGAGAAGAGCGTTCCCGCCGTATCCTGAACCGTATGACCAGATGAGGCGTTCTTCGGGGAAATGAGAGATATACTTATTTTCCATAGGAGCGCACGGCCACACGCCGTTATCCTTTTCTCCTGCTGCAAGCGGCTTTCCTACCGAGTGGAGACACGGAACAAATTCACCGTCGGCGCCGAGTACATCCAATACTTTTGAACCGACTCGGGTCATAATGTGCATATTGCATACAACGTATTCGGAATCGGTTAATTCAATACCAACCTTCGCAATATCCGATCCGACCGGTCCCATTGAAAAAGGAATGACATAGAGGGTTCTGCCTTTCATGCAGCCTTTATATAAAGCGCTCATTGTTTTTTTCAACTCTACCGGATCTGTCCAGTGATTGGTCGGACCTGCATCGTCTTCTTTTTTTGAAGCAATGAATGTCCTGCTTTCTACACGGGCGACGTCCGACGGATCCGAACGGAATAGAAAACTGTTCTTCCGCTTTTTTAAGGGGGTTGCCAGTTTTACGTCAACAAGTTTCTGCATTAACCGGTCATACTCTTCCGTTGAGCCGTCGCATACATACACACTGTCAGGCGTACACAAATCAACAACTTCGTTTACCCATTTTAGGGCGCGGGCATGTTTGAGCGCATCTATCTTCATAGTTTCTCCTCTAATATGCGGAACAAACGTATCATACGCATTAAGAACAATTTCAATTGCTGTTCCGTGCCGATTGCATTCTTTTCCGCATGTTGCTTTATAATAGTTAAAATATCGAATTTTTGCAAGCGACATTCTCTTGATATAATTTGCAATGACGGTTATGCTGGAAACTATGAAAACTTTTCGTAACATTTTTGTGCTGACAATTCTTGCCATAGGCTGTATCGCCGTACTCTTTTTTCTAGGCTGGGTACAATATGCGATTCCTGCCGGAAAATACGGTGTATTACTGTCAAAATCAGGAGGCTATCACCGGCAGGCTCTTGTGCCGGGAACCGTTACGTGGCGGTGGGAACGGTTACTACCGACTAACGCCCGTATTCTTGTGTTTGATCTTGCACCGCGTCGGATACAGTATACGATTGAAGGCTCTTTACCGCTTGCGGATCAGTACAGTAAAATCCTCAATACAAAGGATACTTTTTCGTGGTCGTTTTCAGCGGAGGCATTGGTAAATCTTAAACCGGAACAGCTGGTCGATACGGTTTCAAAGAATAAGCTGCAAACGCAAGAAGAACTTGACACGTACAGCGATTCTCACATACAAGCGCTTTTACAGACTATCATGCATCGGTATATCAGCGAATTGATGGATGACCCTTATGAATATCAGCGCATTAAAACCGATTATCATGCTTTTTCGGAAAAAATAAAAAAAGAGTTGGAGAAAGCCGTGGAAACTGATTTTTCGGTTGCGGCTGTTACGTTATCAAAAATAACCGTTCCCGATTTACATACTTATAAGATTGCAGAACAGGCGTACACTATTTATGAACAGCAGCGGGAAATGCTGCTTGCAGAGACGGCGGCAAAAGAGGCAGCTTATGCAGCTTCGGAACAATTTCAGATTGAACGGTTGACGAGATGGGGTGAGTTTTTAGAAAAATATCCGCGTATTTTAGAACTGATCGCCGTTGCTCAAAAAGATTCAAAGGCGACGCTTGAAGCATTGCAAACCTTAAATAAAAAAGAACCGTGATAGGGCTAAAACAATGGATCACCCCGATGCAGAGCGCCGGGGTTGTTTATTCGCTGAATACCACGTTTTCGATGAAGATAAATTGTTCTATGTCTGCCCGGTCGTCAAATTTTTAACCCACCGTTCTTTTTTGAGCTGATACGCTGCGATTATCAGTTTTAAAAAATCGCTGAGTTTAACCAATCCGAACATCGCTACGGGTGAAAGAGACGTGTAAAAGGTAAGAACATACATACCCGGTAAAAAAACAAGCAAATTAACGCTTATATCGACCCATGCGCCAAGCAGCGCATCTCCTCCCGCCCTCGAAACGGCAAATTGCGTATTAAGATATGACCAAAGCGGCATGTACAACGCTATCACCCATACCAGATTCCGTGTAATAGTATGCGAGGCTGGTGAAAGCTGAATAAATACAAATGGAATGAGGATGACGGAACAGGCTTCGCAGATACCGATAAAAATACCGAAAACAAAAAAACCGCTTAAAAAGTAACGCGCTTGCTTGCGGGCTTCGGCAAGTTTATTCTGCCCAAGCGTACCGCCCAATATAATACGCACACAGGTAAAAATCACAGGAAAAATCAAAAAGAAAATATTGGCAATCGTCCATCCAGCAGCCATACCGGCAACAACTTCCGCGCCGCCTCGGCTGTTATAGAGTGCAGCGACAACCGTTTCGGTAGCGACCCACGAAATATCGGAAGCAAAGACAAACCCGAGTTTTTTAATCATCTGTTTAAAAAGCGATAACCGGATGCGCAAAATCGATAAAAATCGCGTATAAAACACCGGCCGCTTCAGTTTGACATAGAGTACCAGCATCCCAAGCTCTGCAAGGCGGGCTCCAAGCGTGGCATACGCGGCGCCTTCCACTTCAAGGCGCGGAGCGCCGAAATTCCCATAGATCAGGATATAGTTTCCGCATGTATTCAGCAGCGTTGAAATCAGCGTTGCGTACATGATGACTTTGACCTTTCCTATATCGCGCAAGGAAGAAGACAGCGCTGATGAGAGGGCTATCGGAATAAATGTAAGAAGAATGATACGGAGATACCGCTGCCCTTCTCCTACAATTTCAGCCTCTTGACGGTTCCCTTTGACCAAAAAGCCGAGTATTGTTTGGGAGAAAAACAGAGAAAAGAGCAGAAAGATAATACCGCATACCAGCATCATCAGCTGTTTAAACCGATATGTCTGCTGCATTCCTTTTACATCTCCTGCTCCATTGAACTGAGCCATGAACATCCCGCCTGTTTCGGCAAATGTTCCGATTGTTACCAAGAATAAGAAGACAAATTGATTGGAGATATTAACGGCGCTCATTTTTATATCGCCTAAACCGCCTACCATAAAATTATCGATCAGCGATATAAGACTCTGCACAAAGGTCTGAATCATAACCGGAACGGCAAACGAGAGCGCTTTCTTATAAAAATGCAGAGGGCCGAAAACGGCTATTTTTAATTTCATCTATTTATTAAAAACCGTAATTAACGGCATCGGCAATAATTGTTTCTCCGAGTGTAGTACGGGCACGGGAAATCGCAAGGTCTTTTGTCTTTGCTTCTGCAGTATATTCAAATACACGGTGATCCGTTATTTTCGCTTGCTGGAAGTTCCATACCGAAATATCAGCCCGGATAGTACACGCAAATATATTATCCGCTTTCTGTTCTACCATTATACGGGTTTTTCCGAAAATAAAGCGGGTGATGATTGAACCGATTTTTGCAGCCGCTGCATTGATAACTTTTGCAGGGTCTTCGTCAGCAAGCTCACTGTATTCATCAAGCCCAATCCGTCCAAACCCGCGCCTCATCAAACCGGCCAGAACTCGAGTCGCCGTTATGTTATTCGAAAAAACCGGCTTATTATTTTGATCAAAATCAAGTATCGAAATAATCGTTGCGATCTTTTTTTCGGCCGTCGCTGCTTTGAACGGGAAAACCGCCTGCGGGAACTCCGCGGCTATAAACTGAGGGTACGTCTCGCTGTGCTTCAGCCGGAACACCAGCTCGCTGCTGATAGGTTTTGCAGGAACAGGCGGCGTAACGGAAACCTCGCCTGACGCATCCGTTGTTACCATCTCTGTTTTTGTAATCCAATTTCCCGCCGCATCCAATGCCGGATAGGAAACGCTCAGCGGAAAGAGCGGTACCGGCGTCAGCTGATCAGCGTCAATTGATACAAGCCGTACCGAAAAAGGGTGGTTAAACGGTTTGCCGGCACTTTCCGCAGTAGGAGCGGTCAGCGGCTCAAGCCGTAAGCTGTTCAGCATTGGTTTGACGGCTTCATAGGCATCTGTAAGCAGCGCTGTCTGTTCGTTGCCGGCAGTCATTTTTGCAATATGCTCAAAAAGCTCAAAGGTGTTATGGATATCATGAGCGGCAGCAGTTTCTTTCAACTCGGCTATCAAAGTTTCTATTTTCCGTGTAAGCGATAACTGCTCATGATCGGGCTGCCGTATCTCGTCCGGCTGAACGCTCATGCGCATCGGTTGCGGTTTCTGTACGGAACCCGATGTGCAGGAAAAACAGAGTATTGATAAACAAGAAAAAAAGATTGGATATCCGATATGTCGCATAAGCACCTCTTCGGCATATAAATTAAGCCGTATATATATCGGCCGATAATGCTAAATCCTTGAGAATATGAGCGATCCCCATAAAACCGGCCGTATTCCGATTAAGCGCCCTCTTCCATCTGTCGATACTGAAACGGAAAAACTTGAAAAAGAGGGGCAGCGCAATGAAATTATATCTATTTTCAATTATTCCCGTAATCATCGCGGCGGTAGTTTTTGCTCTATGCGCCTTTGCGTTCGGCGTACTGTTCGGCAAGCTGACTGCGCGCAAGCATTTGCATAAAGAGATTACCGCAGCCCGTACCGATGCGGTAAAGCGTTCCCGCGCCGTATTAAACGGACAGATTTCGGAACAACTTGCCGCTTTTTTCCCCGATTTTCCGGCAGACCCTACGGAAATCCGTTTTATCGGGAAACCCGTTGACTTCATCGCATTTTCAGGTTCTTCCGCCGGAACGGTAGACGAAATTCTTTTTATCGAAGTAAAAACAGGCGGTTCTGCGCTGACGAAAATAGAGCGTTCGCTCAGAGATGCTGTAGCGCAAAAAAGAATCCGGTACTGTGAATACCGGATTCCAGACGGACATTGCTAAAGAATGCACAGCGGTACGCGCCGGTTCCTATGCAACAAAGCTGTCAAGCTCATGGAGGCGGCTAAGCGGCTGTAACCGTTCAAGCGCTTTTTTCTCAATTTGCCGAATGCGTTCTTTGGTCAGATTAAAGCGCATCCCAACCTCCTTTAAAGACAGCTGTTCATATCCGTTTAATCCGAAACGGTAGCGGAGTACTTCCGCTTCCCGCTCCGTTAACGAGGCAAGCAGCGTATCGACGTGTTCGCGAAGATCACTGTCCACAGTATATTCATCCGGCAGCATGTATTGTGTATCTTCAATAAAATCACCGGCGCTGGCAGTTGCATTATCGCTGAATACCGGCGCATCCAACGACACCGGTTCACGGGCAACATTCACGATTGTCCGCACCATAGCCGGTTCTATACGGAGGTCGCGGGCAATATCGTTCAACTCCGCAGTCTCGGAACTGCTCTTTTCTATCAATTTTCGAGCTTTTTCAATTTGCACCAACTCATTTGCACGGTTCAGCGGCAGGCGGATCATACGGGATTTTTCGCAAATTGCCTTTAAGATCGATTGACGGATCCACCACACGGCATACGAGATAAATTTATAGCCTTTATCAGGATCAAAACGGTCGGCGGCATTCATTAACCCGATATTGCCTTCGCTGATTAAATCCATGATGGGAATGTTTTTATGCTGATATTTTTTGGCAACGTTCACCACGAAACGCAAATTTGATTCAATCAGCACTTTTTTAGCATGTTCATCACCGGAAGCAGCAGCCTTTGCATAGCTCAGCTCTTGTTCAGCGGTTAAAAGCGGTATCTTATTTATTTCTTGTAAATAGGTAGCAAAAATATTATCATCCGTACGCAGGGACTGTTTCTTCGTTCTTTCCATAATGATAAACTCCTTAGGATGTAAAATTGAGTACGAGGTTTTTCCGGAAATCAAGGCCGGCTTTTAGAAAACCTTGCGTCTTCGGCGGTGCCTTACAGTACTCAACAATAATTAAAGCAAGAACCGTGCCGTTTTTTTTTATTTTGATTAATCAAATAGGAATATACTCTATCAGGCCGGTGCCGGTTCGTACCCGCCGCAGTAAAAAAATCTACCGTAAAATCACATAAATCATTAAATAATATAAAGTTATTGAGATAAAAACGGTATATTTCATCACGTTTTAAGACATATCAGATGAGGAGAAGCGGTAAAAACGAAGAAAAAACTTGCCTTTTTCAGCTGTTGTTTGTATATTTTATAATAGCATTGTATGGTTGAAATGACACACTCAGGAAAAACACAATCAAAACTGAGTTAAAATGACACAACCTGAGATGTATATATGTCCCGAAGCCGTAAGTTCGTTTCGGGTTTATTTTTACTACCTAGTGATTAGAGTATACAGGAGGTGTTTACATGAAAGTACGGCCATTAGCAGACCGTGTTTTGGTGAAAGTTGATAAGGTAGAAACAAAAACCGCCGGCGGAATTATTATTCCCGACACGGCGCAGGAAAAGACGCAAACAGCAGTAGTAATTGCGATCGGCGACGATAAAGAAAAAATAAAAGTATCAGTCGGCCAAAAGGTGATGCATGACAAGTATGCAGGCACCCAGATCAAAATCGACGGTGAGGAGCATTTAATTCTTAAAGCCGCCGATATTGTTGCGGTAATCGAATAACCTGACCGATAAAGCCGGTATGTGCATCATACCGGCTTTTTTATTCGTGCGGAGGGTTTAATACCCCGACGCTCTGCGTCGTAACAAAAGGGTATTAAAGCCGACTGCAACCACCTTATGAGAACAACATACCCCGACGCTTGCGTCGGGGTTGTTGATTCGTGCGGAGGGTTAATACCTCGATGCTTCTTGAGTCGGGGGTGCTGATTTTCCGTTCTCAGCTGAATCCCTGATTTCTTTTCTTCTCAATCCATTGACATGCTTTCGACAAGGGTATAAAGTACAGCGTTTAAATGGGGATGTTCCGGTTTCGACTGGAAAGCAGATGCCCGAATTGCAGGTGGAGCGCCGATCTCCTTAACAACGGCACACTTTATAACTGCCAACAATGACAGTTTCGATTACGCAGTAGCTGCATAATCGCGGAACCGGCCAAGTGGTGCTTCCGAGCGCGGCATGGTTCCGTCGCCAGTCGGAGCTTGCTTCTTACCGTGTGCGGACGGTAGTGAAGGACTTTTTCCGCAATACGGATTCGACGCTTTCGGCGCTGCTACCGGATCCCGACAACTGCCTCGCGCCGATAAACCTGTAGATGTTCCT
>CAJPOL010000007.1 GCA_905372265.1 uncultured Treponema sp.
CATTGTACTATGTAAAAGAAAAACTTGCAAGGAAAAATTAAAGAATGGTTGCCTTGTAATTCTTCACAATTATCTTGCTTAAAAAAAGGAGGAGTGGTATCATTATATAAAATATCTGTGATAAATATAAAAATACTACCAAAACATAACCGGTACAAACTATTTAGAGATTGTCATAGAATATTAAAATACTTGGGAGTGATAGAATGAACAGTAGAATACGTATCGTATGGAAATATGTTTTTATTTGTTTATATGCCGTTATGGGTATCGCAGCGGTTTTTGGACAAGCGGAAGATACCTCCGGAGAAGCAGTTAGCTTATTTGGGAACACAATCGGCGAAGACACTGCGCCGCCGGCTGAAAACGAATCGGAAGAATTGCCGGCGAAGGCTGAAAAAGAACCTGAGATTCCTCCCTCTTCGTCCGTCCAAAAGGAAGCGGCTGCGCCTGTAATAGAGGTTAACCAACCGACTGCACGGCGTAAAACCCGAAATCTTTCAATGCACAGCGGTTTAATCCTTTCAGGTTTGGCAGCAAACAACGTCATTCCCGTTTCCGACCTCTTTAAAGGGGCATTGGAGTTCGATTTTAACACATTATCGCAAAAAACGGCAAAATCAGGCTTGCATGTAGGGGGAATGTTCAATGCAGATTGGTATTTTCAATTTACCATACATGAAACGCACACCGTAAAATTATCTACAACGGTTGATTCAAGTTCATGGCTCAATCTTCCTAAAAATCTCATTGATTTCGTAGCAAAAAGCAATGCCTCCGGATTATCCAATATCGCAGGATTATCCCTCAAAGGAACTGTCAATGCAACAGCGTATGTCTTTGTCGATAATGGCATAATGTACCGTTTAAAAAAGCCGTCTTATAGTTTTTCCGCACGGGCGGCATACTTCGTACCGCTGGCATATATGCCGAACCCTGAGATTTCCTACGAGCTTAGAGACGCTGGGCTAAACTCCGTTGTAAAATTAAACGGAGATGCAAGAATTTACGGGCATCTGCCGCTTGCGACGGCAAAAAATGAGCCTGTTAATGTTTCGCAATTATTGAAAGATGGTGGTTTGGACCTCAGTTTAGCCGGTTCATATCAGCCTGCGGATTGGGTCAATATTACCGGTGCCGTTGATTACTTACCGCTTCTTGTCGTAACGATGGACAAAGGGATACGTCAGCATATGCATGTTGACCTCAACGCAAAGGATATCTTTAAAGCCGGCGGTTTGCCCTCTGATCCGGGAATAACGAAAACAATCGGTACGCTGCCGGCGATTAAAATTATGCGCCCATGTAAAATCCGGCTCGGTGCCGACTTTAAGCCGTTCAAAAACAACTATCTGATTATATCGCCGTTTGCAGCGGTTCCGGTAGTGAATGTGAAACCGTTTTACATGGACGGCGGTTTGAAACTGGAGAGCCGCTTTGCACGGGATGTATTAGGCGTATCACTTGCAACAAACTATATCAATCGGATATGGCAGCATGAATTGTCTTTCTTTGTCGATTCCCGGTTCGCGACTTTTATCCTTGCAGCATCGGTTGCATCGCATGATTTTGCCAAAACCTTTAATTCTTTATCGGGGGTCGGCGTAAAACTCGGTTTCGGTATAGGTTTTTAACATACTGCCCCTTGAGCTTGTTATGATAACGTGCTACTTTGGCACATCAGGTGTATGATATGAAAAACACATTACTTGTTCCGGCTGTTTTTGTTCTGAGTTTTTTTCTGTCGCTTGTGTTTCTCGCTCTTTTTAGCGGAATTGCACTGCGTTATGAGTTTACGGTAACTATGCAAGGGAATGGGTTTTTCATCTTGCTTTGTTTTGCGAAAGCGCTCTCTTATGTACTTCCCATAGCAGTAATGTTTGCCGTTGTCGGCGTATACGCATTCCTAATGCGCCATCCGGTGAAGCTGCCGATTGCAATAGCGCTGTTTTTAGTGTGCCTTGTAGTAAGCGTTATGCTCTGTATCCCGCTTTATTATGCTCGGATTCCTGCGATAGACAATGCTTTTGCGGGCTATGTAACGACACCGGCAGTCGAAACATCGCTGATACAATTCCTTAATATGCCGGTATTTGCCAGAACATTGCGAAGAGATATGCTCGTCTTGTTTACCGATTTCTATGCCGCATACACGGCCGGTTACATTCACTACTTGATTTGTATTTCTGCGTTTGCAGCGCTCATTACTTCATGTTGGTGTGCCTGTACCGCTTCAAAATGGAATATGATTAACCTTATCCTCCTCTTTTTATTTATGCGGTTTGTCCTTGTTTTTTATTCTTACCTGCATGATCCGGCGCTTAAAAATATGCTGATGGTACTGCGGCTTGATGAAGCCTACACTCAGTACGGAACAGCAATCGTTGTTTTTGCTGCTGCAGCGGCGCTGCATGTATGCGGACTTATAAAAGAGCTGTTCCTCTTTTCAAGACGGAGAAAAAAAGGGGGCCGGTATGCGTGAGTTTTTCAAGGGCTGGCTTTCCGTTTTATTGCATTTTGCGCTCGGTTTGGCGGGCTGTTTGGTATATGTGTTCTTTTTCAAAGAAACAACTATCTTGCCTCCTATTCTAATGAAATGGCGGCTGACGGAAGCTGCTTTATTGTTCATCCAAATTATGCCGAGTTTGCTCGTATCATCTATTCTTATCGGCTATTCGGTTATCTTCGGGCTGAGCGGTCAGAATACCGTACTCCGTTATTCACGTATAGCGCTTCGGTACTTACGGGACGTTTTTATTATTCTCTTTTTTTGCATTACAGCGTATCTGCTTTTAAAAGAGATTGTATCGCCGGCCTTATTAAAGTACCGCCATTACGGTGTGCTGAAAACACACGATTATTACGACTTTCTGCAAGAAGCAGCGGTCTCTTTAAAAAATAATCGGTACGAAGAAGCCTATTACAAACTGAAATCTTCCATCGGCATCTGGCCTGACAGCAAGGAGGCGAACGAACTCTTAGATACTGCAAAAATCAAGATGGAAGAAGATGTTCATCACGCGGTGATGAGCAATACCGGCAGCAATAATTCCATTGGTTATGCTGATAACCTGACCGCCGAACAAGCGCTCGCTATTGGAAGACAGTCAATGGCAAATCATGATTTTTATACTGCCCATCTTTATGCAATGCGGGCATACCGATTAAGTCCGGAAAACAGCTCCTATGCCGAAGAAGCAATGCGATTAGCCTCACAAGCATGGAATCAGATTGAAAAAGGAGCGGCAGAATTAAAAGAAGAGTTTGATGTGAAATTATACCGTTCAAAAAAACTCGGCTATGAATTGCTGCAGCAAGGGAATTTCGTAAAAGCCTACTATCAGTTTGTCGCTACGCAAAAAATGATTGAAAAATATGCTCCATCTCAAAATGATCCTGATGTCAATAGATTTCTGGAATTAACACGGCAAAAATTATTGGAAGAAGTATTTTTTATTGATGAAATTGAAACGTTTTCCGTTTTTGAATCGATTCGTAATGTCAGTTTTACCGTTGCAAAATCGGGTATGATGCCGGAAACCTTTATAAAAATCGGAGGTATTTCTTTTATCACACAGAAAGGACTGCAAGGCATATATGGAAGAAACAGCGAAATAACGCAGTATAATTCCGACGGAACTATCCGCCTGAAATACCGTGTTCCATTCATCAAATTTATACCGTTCTTGGATACCGATGATCAGTATAAAATACGGATGCAGATGCAAGCGGTGGATCGGCACCATGAGGATATTATTCTAAAACCGGCACCGGTTGATGCGGTATCTTCCGAAGATTCTCTTTCTTCTTCTATGCTGCTGCCTATCTCATATGCCGACTTTGAACTTATTATCGCTGCTGCAGAAGGCGAAAAAGCAATGACGCTGGCTGAACTCTTTACGTTCTATCCGAAAGCAGCCGGTTACGGATTTTCGCCTCATGTGTATTATCGGGAAATGCTTTCACGGCTCAGCGATGTTTTTCTTATTCTGATTTTATCCGTGTATACGCTGATATTGGCATGGCAATTCCGTATACCTCCTCATATGCCGTTTAGAGCACGGTGGATTGTGATATTTCCATTCTTGTTTTACACAGCGAGTTTCTTTGTTGAAACAATACGGTACGGTTTCCGTTTACTCGTTACAATGCTCACTGATTACATCGGCGGATACACCTCTCTCACTGTTTTTGCGGCATTCGTTTTACTGTTTATGGGACTTTCGTTTTCGTTTTTTGCACAACGAGCCGATTCGTAAGGGGCTGTCCAAAAACTTCAGTTTTGGGACAGTTCCCTTAGATTTAATCGTCCGGCATATCAACTCTGCGGGAGCGCTTCTATATCCAGTTCGCCTGCAAAGACCGGCACAGTGATAGACCAGTTTTCCAGTACCTGCGGATGCAGCTCTCCGAAAATGCCGATTTGCTTTTCTTCATATAAAATACCGGCCTGCCTCCCTGCAATAAAGCGCGGATCGTTTGTTTCACAAACGGTATACGGCATTTGCAGATAGTAGAGCAGCCCTGCGACATGACTTGCCGCTTCGTTGAAGTTGGCGTCATGGCTTGCCGTAAGAAAGCCGAGACTTTGGCGGGTTTGTGTGCCGGTATTTTCTTCAGGATTAAGGTAAGCAATTTTTCCTGTCTCAAAAATACGGTGCGGATAGACGGCATTGCCGGAAATCATCTCCGCAGAGAGTAGGGAAGGGATGATTGACGGACGGACAAACTGATAGTTCTCTGACATGGGGTTTGCAATCTCAATAACCTGCGAGCTGTCGATGCGCATTCGGTCGATAAAATCTTTTTTTGAACCGAGATAGTTAAAAATCATTTCTTGATAGCCGAACCCGACCATCAGCCGCTTTATTTTTCTGCTCAATACGGTGATTGGTAAGAGCCGTCCGATAGTAAACTCATGCGGCGTTTCAGGTTTAAAGAATTCAACGGTTTTGCCCATCATGACATCTTCAATAATATCGACTTCATGGAGAAAATCATTCCGGTAGGCAGGCGGCGTAAGGATGAGCGTATCGCTTTCAATAGAGACAGTATTGTCCATCCGCTCAAGCGCCTCGGCAATTTCCTGCGCTGAAAGCGTTGTGCCTAACAGTTTATTGACGGCCTGAATTGTTGTCCGTGCCGTTTCTTGAAAATAGAACGGCGTTGTAACGGTTTTGCCGAAACCGGTTTCATACGGATGCTCGATGGTAACCGGTAAAATTGTATATCCGGCATCGGAGAAATCGCAGGCAACGATATTGGTTGCAAGCAGCAGGGACGGCATATCGGTACCGGTAAGCTCGACCAATAGGTCTGAATCACCCTGCTGCACTGCCCCGATGTGAGCGCTATTGATAATCGGCGCCATTGAAAGCACGCCGTCTTTTGCATCGGAAAGAAACGGCACTTTTTTCTTATCCTTGAGTATCCAGCCGTACTCCTTTCCCTTAGGATGTTCGGTCATAATCTGCGAACATGTCATCTCGGTATCAAAGCCGAGCGGGGTAAACGAAGTTGTATCGGGATCCACGGCATGGTACCGTATCGGCCAGCTGATAAGCGCACTACGGTACACGCCCATCGATACGGAGCGGCGCTTTCTTCCGAAGTTCCAGCAGACTTTTTCCTGTGTCTGAATAATATCTTTCAGCATCGGCTCATCGATGGGCTTGCCTGAAATAACAAAGGCCGTCATAAACGGGCGGATGTGTTCAAGTTCGCTATCCACAATGACACGGCGGCTGCCTGCATCCTTTTGCTCCGTTTGTGTTGATAAGAACTCCTGATAGCGGGCTTTATTTGAAGTTCCTCCCGTGTGCATCCGTAACAGGCGGGCAAGCCCTGCCGTAGACCAAAGATCGGGGCGGTTGGTATCATTCAGTTCAATTTTTATAATGCGTTCCGGTTTCGGCATTTCAGCCGATGGCGCTTCGTCCAGTTCCGCTTTTGCAGAACTCAAAAGATGTTCAAATGTAGGGGAATAGTCGTATTCTTTTCCTAATAAACTAAAAAAAAGCTGCTCATTTACATCGATTTTAGGCATAGTCTATCCTTTTTTGTGTTAGGTTTCAAAGAGTATATGCAATAAGACCCTGTTTGACAAGAAAGGACGCGATGCCTCAATTAAGGCTCCTGTTAGTGCGTTTGCAGTCCGTGCTGTGCGGCAAGCATCTCAAAGGCAGCGCGGCGGGCGGTTTCCAATAGTCCGCAATCGCGGATCGGATCGCCGACTTCGAATCCGCAATAGCCCGACTGCTCAATGCCGCCTATATCGCCCGGTCCCCGCAATTTTAAATCCTCTTCGGCAATCACAAAACCGTCTACCGTACCGCTCATCACCTGCAGCCGCTTTTTACCGGTTTCTGTGATGCTCTTTCCGTACAGCAGAAAACAGTAGCCTTGCTGACCGCCACGCCCTATCCTGCCCCGCAGCTGATGCAGCGCAGAAAGGCCGAAGCGGTCGGCGTGTTCAATGACCATACAAGAGGCATTCGGGACGTCAACGCCGACTTCAATCACGCTGGTCGCAACAAGGATGCCGATAATGCCGGAACGGAACTCTTCCATAATGCGCTGTGCTTCGTCTTCGGGGATTTTTGAGTGCAGAAGCGCAACCTTAACCGCAGGGAAAGAGGCGGTCAGCTCCGTAAACATCTGCTCGGCGGAACGGATGTCCAATGTGTCCGACTGCTCAATGAGCGGATAGACAAAATAGGCCTGCCTGCCTGCAAGAATCTCTTGTCCAATAAAATGATACACCCGTTCCGCCTTGCTTTCCGCAGCAATATATGTGATCACCGGTTTTCTGCCGGGCGGCATTGTTTTAATAACGGATACATCAAGATCTCCGAACATCGAAAGCGCAAGTGTGCGGGGGATGGGCGTTGCGCTCATCATCAGAAAATGCGGCGCTTTTTTTTCGGCGTTGCTGCCGATACCTTTTTGAATAATGGCTGCGCGTTGCAGTACCCCGAAGCGGTGCTGCTCATCGATAACAACCATACGGAGATTCTTATACAGTGTTTGCGCCGAAAAAAGCGCATGAGTACCGATGATAAGGTCAATGTTCCCGATTGCTAACTGCTGCAAGAGCTGCGACCGCCCCGCCGCTTTCAAATTACCGGTGAGAAAGGCAAGGCGCACGCCGAGCGGTTCAAGCAATCTCGCAGCGTTTTCCGCATGCTGCCGCGCAAGCAGCTCCGTCGGAGCCATAAATGCCGCCTGACCTCCCTCTTCAATCACTTTTAAGCAGGCGAGGAAGGCAACGAGCGTTTTTCCCGAACCGACATCTCCTTGCAGCAGGCGCGCAGCAGGAACCGTACCGCTGATATCCGCATTGATCTCCGCTGTAACCGTTTTTTGATCGGCGGTTAGCGGGAACGGCAACCGGGAAAGCAGCTCCCGCTGCAGCGGACTATACGCCGGTTCGGCTTGTCCGCTGCCGGTTTTGCCGGCACTGTCCTGCCCCGCTGCGTCCTCTGCGGGAACAGTACGCGGCAGGACTCCGCGCCGCTCCAGCGAACGCATACCGACAGCAAGCTCATATAAAAAAAATTCTTCAAAAATAAGCGCGGTACGGGCCGTTTCAGCCTCCTGCATTGTTGCAGGGCGGTGCATCGCATAGACAACGGCTTTCTTTGACGGCAGTCCGTATTTCGATACTATTTCAGGAGGCAATTCGGAATCGATTCCCCGCGCATACGAATCAAGCGCCCGTTCAATGAGCTTACGCAGTTTACCCTGTGTAAGCCCTTGAGTGAGCGGATAGACCGGCAATATCCGGCGTTCTGCCGTTTCAAGTTTCTCAATTTCAAAAGAGCTTGATTGAATAGCGCCGTATTTTACGGCAAAGCTCCCGTACACAAGCGCCTCAGTTCCTACGGAAAATGCTTTTTCCAAAAATGGCCGGTTAAAACAGATCAGCTCTCCGCCGGTACCTTCTGAGTCACGGATAAGCAGCTTGAGCGTTTTCATATGCCCGTAGCCGAACCATTGCTGTCCGATAATCGAAACCGGTACGTTCAATTTATGCCGCAGGTTCCATTCGCGCAGCGCGTCATACCGGCTGCGGTCTTCCCAATAGCGCGGCCACAGTTTAAGCAGATCGCCGATTGTTATAACTTCCAGCCGTTTCAGCTGTTCTACAGCCGATTTTCCCGCTCCGTAGAGGTTGGAAACAGGCGTATGAATTTCTTCAAGCAGCATGAGGTTTACAACAGCTCCGTCAGCGGTCAAACCCTATCTTACGGTTTGCGCTTTTTTCCTGCTGCATTTTTGCCAATTCGGCGGTTATATACTCGGCGCTTAATTTATCGTGCGGCATAAACCGGATACGCCCTGCAAGAGAATCAAAATCTCCGGGAGTGATGGAATCCCATTTCAGCAATTCTCCAATATGCGTATTCGAAAACTCAAATCCGCTGAAATATTTTGAAAACAACCGCTTTACGCCTTGCGGATTTAAGGCTTTGAATTCGGTCATAATATGAAAACGCCGTTCCATCGCAGGGTCCATCAGCTGCCTCAGGTTGGTTGTACAGATAACGATTCCGTCAAATTCTTCCATTTGCGTAAGGAATTCGTTTACCAGTGTCCGCTCCCAGCCATGCTGCGCATCGAGTCTGTTTGAGAAAAACGCATCCGCCTCATCGAATAACAGGATAGCATTATCCGTCCGAGCTTCTTCAAAGGCCGATTTTATATTCTCCTCGTTTTCGCCGACATATTTTCCGAAAATATCCGAAGGTCTTTTCAGCACTATCTTCTTATGCAGTATCTCCGCAATATAGCGGACAAACTCGGTTTTTCCGGTTCCGCTCAGCCCGTAAAACAGCATACGGACGCCTGCGCGCGAAGCCGTATTCCGTTCCGCATAGTCTAAGGCATTTTGCACCATACTGAGAATCTCCCCAGCGGGGATAGAGGTGTTCAATACGGAAAGATCGTATGATTCGCGTATGTTTTTCCGCATTTTCGGACTTCCGTATAACAGCTCGGAATTCGCTTCAAGTACCTGCCGTACGTCAAGGAGCATTTTTTCCTCCTCGCCGCCGGAACGCGGCAGGTCGCTGATTGTTTTTATGATGTTATCGATTGAGGCGCCCGTTACATGATAATTGCTGCACAGTTCAACAAGCTCATCAAGCAGTTTTCCGCTCATACCGATACCGGCTAATTTCGTATGCGCAATGGAACGCAGCATTGTTTGGGGCATTTCATTGAACTTAACCGAATAGGTAAACCGGCGGAGGGTCGATTCATCAAAAGAATGCGTATAATTGACGATCCATATTACTTTGTTGACGCTGTTTTCAAGCATCTTATTCACAATCCCTTTTTGGGGGGTGCTGTATGACATTCCAAAAAAAGAATCCGTCGTTTTTAGAATATGTTCCGCTTCATCAACCACAATAAGCGAATCCTTTTTTTCGATGGAGAGCAGGCAATTTAATCGGTATAATGCGTTGTTTTCGGCATTTTCATCGGTCAGCCCCGCCTCATTTTTATAGATGAGCAGTTTCAATCCGCTTTCATGGGCAAGCGTTTTTGCATACTCAGTCTTGCCTGAACCGGGACTTCCATACAAAAGAATATTTACCGGCGCATGATTTGTCAAAAACTGGAGTACCAGCTGCGCCGATTCTTTTTTGAGCGCATAGGAGCCTAACGGGAACGGCTGCGTAAGCGTTTCTTCTTTTAGAATATCTGCAAAAAAAGGATCAAGGCTTGCAGAAAAAATACAGTCAACGGCATCTTCCGCTATATCGCCGTCAGAATCGATAAAACCGTATGTAATCAGCTTTTTATCGGTACGGAGCAAGGATTTTATTTTTTGCAGCGATGTATTTAAACATTTTGCATACATAGTCATAGCGCTTTCGTCATCGCCGTTTAAATCGTTATACACATTATAAAGCTCGCGAATCGTATGCATCCGGTATGCCGCCAGCAGCAGCTGCATTTCATCATATGATATATCCAGCCCATTTGATAGAAAGGCTACCTGATTAACATTCTCTACCGCTTTTTTGATATGATCCGGTATCGTTATATCCATCGATAGTGCACCGTCATATTCCTCAGGCGTATATTCAGGGAAGAGAATATGAGCGATGAGCGCTGCAACGTGTTCTTTTTTTCCGGCAAAAAAGCAACGGCACACTTGTATATCAAAAAGGCTATCTGTAGTAAAGCGGCGTAATTTTTTTGCCAGTACGGCGTCTTCTTTAAAGTTTTGTTCAAGATCGCTTTCAGCATCGAACGGGTGCTTATAGGTCTCGGACGGCGGCAGCGGCGTAAGCCGTTTCTCTTTTACGAGCTTTTTGATAAAAGCATCAGCAACGAGGGCGGCGTACACTTCGCGTTTGAAAGTAACGGTCAGCGCATGCAAGAGCTTTTGACATTCATCGCAGCTTTCAAAGTTATCGGTGTGACTGCAAAAATTAAAAAGATAGTACGCAACAACACAGCATTCTTCGCGGGTAATTCTTTCGATTGGTCTAATAATACTTCCATACATAGGCGCCTCCGGCGTACTTGTTTGTGCATAGGATACCATTACAGGTCTTTTACAACCGTAAGATTTTACAGCCTCTCACCTTGATGACCGTCTTTAAACAACTACATACGAATCTCTAAAAGCCTAAAGCGAGTTTTTAGAGATACCCGAATGATTAAGTAGGGAGATTTAATCGAATAAGAATAATTTTGATGACATGATGTTTTTACTATAACAAAAAATCCGAAACAGTCAAGCCTTTTGAAAGGGATGTCAATGCGTTCCTATCTTACTTTTTATTCGTGCGGAGGGTTTAATACCCCGACGCTTGCGTCGTAACGAAGGGTATTAAAGCCGACTGCAACCACCTTATGAGAACAACATACCCCGACGCTCGCGTCGGGGTTGTTGATTGTTGATAGTTACGTAAAAGATAATACTGATTCTGCGTAATCTGACTGCACTGTGTTTTTGGGGATCCAGTTGATGCGTCTGATAAAATACGTAATCGCCGTTATCGGTCTGTTCCCGCACTACGGCCGGTATGAATTTCCACTGGGCAAGAAGCATAATATTATAGTCTTTTTTTATGACAAAGTTAAGAACGGGGCCTATTGTTGTTACAAAACGGTCTTCGCCCCATGTTCTTTTATCAAGTCCTGCAGGAACTGCAAAAAAGCTTTTTTCCGTGTCCACTTTTAAGGCGATAAGATTTAGAGGAATAGGCATTTTATAACCCGCTACATAGGAAGCGCCATACCGCCAGCCGTTCCTATTTGTACCGTAATCAGCTTGATATATCCATGAGGTCAGATTATCGGTACCGGTCATCCCTTTGTACAAAGCAAATTGATCGATTCGAAAGATAACGTGGGTCCAGTCGTTGGGAATAACAGCGCCCAAATCGAACTGAAAAGCACCGCCCAAAGTAAAAGAGTAAACACCCTTTGTAAAGTCGGCAGGTTTCAGTGCAGATACGCCGTTATCGTTTTCGTTGATCCCGACCCCCAAAAATTCCTTGTTTAACTTCCATCCGGTACCGATCCGCCCTTCTGTGTACAGCTCGAAAAAGGCGGCAGGTGTCCATGTAATGCCGAATTTGCTTTCCATAGCGACAGGAGTCAGCTCTGCCCCCAGTTTAAATGTTATATTATTATCTTTTGTTAAAGGATTGTCATAGTTCAGTACCGGAACGGTAAAATTTTCAGTTACACCGAGCAAAGCCTCAGGCGGCCATGAAATTAAGGTCGTTATGCTCGTGCTGTACCCGACCGCTTTCTGATTATCAAAGACGGGCTTCCCGTTTTCCTGCGCATTGAGAAACAAAAAAGAGGTTAAAAAAAAGAAAATAAACGCTTTTTGTCTCTTCATGCTGTTTTCTCCTGAATGTGGAATGCGATAGAGCGTAACAAAAAAGAATAAAAGATACAAGTTGCAGATCACTGAGCATGAAAAACTGGGCTTCTGCACCTGCTTTACATAATTTTCTTTTTAGATTATAGTATTTTGCACTTTATTTTAACAAGGAAGGTATATTATGGCACGTAGATGCGATATTTGTGGAAAGGGCCCGATGAGCGGCAATACAGTCAGTAAATCAATGAATCATCGCCGCCGGGTATGGAGGCCTAATCTTATCGAAGTAAAAACGGAACTGAACGGAAAAACCGTAACAATAAAAATGTGTTCTCGCTGCTTAAAGAGCAACTATGTTGTTAAAAAAGTATAGCGTACTGCTTGCTGACACCGTTCCGGCCTGAAAAGCCTCTGTTATTCGTGCGGAGGGTTTAATACCCCGACGCTCGCGTCGTAATGAAGGGTATTAAAGCCGACTGCAACCACCTTATGAGAACAACATACCCCGACGCTCGCGTCGGGGTTGTTGATTGCACAATCATTACAAATTACTCTCTGCGTCCTCAGCGATTTTATTTTTAATTAACCGCCAAGCACGCAGAAACCGCAAAGGGGTATTAAAGAGATTGTGTATTAAATCTTTCCCTCAATCCTCTCCGCGCTCTTGGCGGCCTTTGCAGTTAAATCGAGGGCTTTCACTCCCGGACATTGAAAACAGTTCGGCAGATTGTGCGGAATGGGCAGCTGAGGCAATCATGCCGCTGTACGGCTTCCTGCTTGGTAAAATCCTCATTCCGAACGCAGTCTGCAAAATGTTCCGCTTCATGTAAGAAAGCCTGTATCGACGGCTCAAACTCATCCCGTGTTTTCGCATGGGAACGCCCCTGCGGAATAACGGTTTTATCATTTACAATATAGCTGACTTTCTCCTTTGTAATATCAAGAAAAAAAGCATGTTCAATCTTATTTTTCTCAAAACGGGCCGTTTCCGTAAGGAAAAGATACATCGGTATCTGAAAGTCGGTGAGCGCTTCGGGGGCATAGGCTGCAGCGGGCGGTACCGCGCCTGTTTTATAATCCAGTATTACAGGGCGTTTCTCTTGTTCCCAGTACGATATGCGGTCGATCAATCCGTGATATAGAATCCCCCCTTCACGCCAGCGGATACGCTCTTCCATACCGTATGGTATGGCGCCGTCCAATTTTTCAGCATCAAAGTTCAGCACAAACGCAATACTTTTCATGCTCCTTTTTTTTATTGATTCAATAAAAGGAGCGGCAAGCGGGCCGCGGAAATCAGTCTGACTGTGTACAAGGGTATCAAAGAGGCTTTCCGCCCATGCCGTATAATCGGAAAGATGCGCTGCCTTAAATACGGTATCTACCTCCCGTATTTTCCGGTAAAGCTGTTCTAAAACTTTATGGCAGATAATACCGGTATAGCGGGGATTAAAGAGCTGCGCATCGGTGTCTTCTTCGCTGATATGCAGTACCGACGATAAAAACCATCGCGCAGCGCAAAATGAAAAGAGCGATAAATCGCTTTGGCTGATACGGACGGCACTCTCTTCATAACGCTCGGCATGCAAAAGCGCAGAGAGGGAGGGGAGCGCACTCCCAAACGGTTCGGTAAGAAAAGAAAATCCCCGCTCCCTTTTTAGTAAACCGCTGAAACGTTCAAAGCCGTTTTTTTGCACCGGATAGAACGCTGCCGGTATGGACTGCTCTCCTCTAAAAAAAGCATATTCCTGTAAAAAAGAATCCGTTTCATCGCCGGAAGGCTCTTCAAAAGCGGTTAAAAGGCTGTTTGCGACGGCAAAACCTGAGAACGTTTGTTCGGAATAAGAAAAGCGCGTGCTGCCGTATCCTGCATACACGGCAAAAAAATCCTGCGTTGCATCTTTTTCGGCAACGCCGAGCGCTTCCCGTTTATCTTTCCGCAAAAACGGCAGTTTCTGATAGATGACCCTGCTTGCCTTTTGGCTACAGTTGAGCACAAAATGATGTGCAAAGGGAGTTGCAGCCGCTACTCTGAACGGGAAAATACTGACCGCCCGCCCGGTGTTTTGCGGAACATAAATTTCGCGGGAAAGCTGTACCGTAAAAAAATGATACGGACGGGCAGGCATACAGTCGGAAAAAGTGTCTTCAAGAGCGGTTAATTCTTGCAGCGTTGCAATACAACGGCTGATGACGGCATTGTCTTCAGCGGAGTAGTCGTTCATTTCGATATAGCTGTCGCGGAATACGATATACTGCCGCTGAATATCGGAAAACCTTTTTGCATGAACCAGTTTTTCAGCAGCGCTCATAAACGGAATGAGCCATTCTTTTGCACTGAGCCGTTCAGCTTCCTCTTCCTCAAAACTGCTGTGAGGATTGTACGGGATGGGCAGCTTGAACGCTTCAAGCCAGACATTTTTATACTTTCCTTTATCGATCCATGAAACGAGACAGTTATTTTTTATTCCGAAGTTGATGAGCGCTTTGATATGGCTCCGGCCTTTCCAAGGAATATGCGGGTTGAGCAGCAGCTGTTTGAGGCTTTCAAAAGAATAGTGTTCCTGTACGCAGGTTTCCAATAGACTGAACAAGCGGCCGGCCTGCTGTTCCCCCAGCTTAAAACCGAGCCGGAACTCCGCCGGAATATTCCGCAATGCGCATTCGCGCTTTAGATACGGAACAGCTTCTTCGATACCGGCCACGCTCAGCGCAATCTCATCGGCAGGCACGCCGCTTGTAAGCAGCTGTTCAACGGCAAGCGCGGTTGACCGGATCTCCTGCCGCATCGTATCAAAGCGCGTACAACGCACCGTTTCGGCATTGTATCGGAAAGCAGGCAGTACGGCTATTTCCGGCCGGTCATCCAATAGGCTGCGGTATTCTTCAAAGTCCTCCATAAGTTCAGGATAAAAAAGAATGTACCGCTTGCCGTGCGGATCGAATGAAGCGCCTACCCATGACGGTTCAAATATCCGGTGGAGGGCCAAAAATTCCGTATAGGCTTTTTTAAGGAAACGTAAATCTTTATCTTCCGCCGTTTCGCCTGCTTTGTTCGGGCAATGCTGCGCTGTCCGTTTTTCCCAATGATCCAGCTGCGGCAGAATACCCGCTATCCACTGTACAAAGACGGTTCCATCTGCCGCATAATCGGCCGGAATCAATTCATGGAAGAGCGGTGTTGCGGCTGCGGCGTTCTCCTCTGCAATACGGTGCGCAAAAAGGAGCCGGATGACTTGAGAAGCGGGGAACTTTCCCGTCTCCGACGAAATACAGCAATCCGCTTTAAATGCATCCCATGCGATAAAGGACTCTGCCGGAACTGCGTGCAGACCGGTGATTTCAAGCGCACGGTGCAGCCATAAACGGCTTGCAATCCGTGAAGGGAAAACAAAGCATGTGCGGGCATCGTTACCGTAACGGCGCAGACATTCCGTAATAGTTGAACATTCGGTTACGCTGTGCATTGCGCTTAAAGAGCCGCCAGTATTGTCCGGTAGAGCTGTTCTGTCTGCGCATTAAAGCAGACATGATAGACCAGCAGGTTCGATTGACTATTGGTTAAATAGGCATATACGGTCGATAACGCAATACGGGCGGCATCGGCCATCGGGTAACCGTATACGCCGGCGCTGATGCACGGAAAAGCCACTGTGTTGCAGTGAAATTTCTCGGCCGCCAGCAAAGAGTTACGGTAACAGTTCGCAAGCAGTTCAGGTTCTCCGTGCTTACCGTCTTGGTAAATAGGCCCGGGAGTATGAATAACGTATTCAGCCGGAAGCCGGTAGCCTTGCGTTATTTTTGCTTCTCCCGTCCGGCATCCGTGCAGTGCGCGGCATTCTTCCAAAAGTTCAGGGCCTGCAGCGCGGTGAATAGCGCCGTCAACGCCTCCCCCGCCGAGAAGATCGGTATTCGCTGCATTTACGATTGCATCTACTGCCAATGTCGTAATATCGGCGCAAATAATTTTTATCGCATCACATTTCATAATTGCCGCCTATTTTTTCAAGGCTTCTTGATATACCTTTAGATACTGCTTTGCAGACGATGTCCAAGTAAAATCTTTTTTCATAGCTCTTTTTTGCATTGCCTTGATGTGTTCAGGGCGGTTAACCCATGTCCGCACAGCCCAATCAATGGTATTATAGACGCTCTGAGGCGTAAGATCGTCAAGCACAAAGCCGGTACCGCCTCCCGTTTCTTCATCATAATTTTCAACCGTATCTGCAAGACCGCCGGTATTGCGTACAACCGGCAGCGTTCCGTACAGCTGCGAATACATTTGATTTAATCCGCACGGTTCATAGCGGGAGGGCATCAAGAAAAAGTCGCTTCCGGCTTCAATCAAATGGCTCAATTTCTCATCATAGCCGATATATACCCGTAAATTAGGCAGCCGGTGCGCAAGCGACAATAGCTCATCTTCGCACCAGCGGTCTCCTGAGCCCAATACAACCAACTGCACGTTCATATCGGTACAAATCTTAAAAGCTGCGCCGTATGCAGGGCCGAATAATTCCGCAATGCCCTTTTGATCGCTTAACCGCGTTATCATACCGAATAAGGGAATATGCGAATCAAGGGCAAGTCCCATCTGCTGCTGCAAAGCCTCTTTGTTTTTCGCCTTTTTTGCAAGTGTCCGTGTATCATACTGAAAAGGAATTGCCGTATCGGTTTTCGGATTCCAAATGTCCGTATCGACACCGTTCAAAATACCGGTTAACTGCCCGCTGCGGAACTTCAAGATACCATCCATACGGAATCCGTACTCGGCACGCTGGATTTCCTGCGCATAAGTCGGCGATACGGTTGTCAGCTGATCGGCCGAAGCGAGACCTGCTTTTAAAAAATTGATTCTATCCCAATCCTCAAAACCGGCATTATAGTAATGCAGCCAGTCAAGTCCGGTATCATTATATGATGTCTTACTGTAAATTCCCTGATAGCCGATATTGTGGATCGTAAAAACACCGGCTGTTTGTTTAAACTCCGGATATTGTTCACTGAACTTTAAGAGAACCGGCACCAGAGCGGTCGGCCAGTCGTGCGCATGCATAATATCAGGCATCCAGTGCTGCTTACGGCACAGCTGAAAAGCGGCATGACAGAGAATAGAAAACCGTTTCGGGTTATCATGGTAATCGGGTTCGAAGCCTGATCCGTAAAGACCATCCCGCCCGAAGCTGTCTTCGTGATCGATAAAATACACCGGTATATCGGAGTTCGGAAGTATTGATTCAAATACTTCCGTCCAATACTCCTGTAAGCCGATACGCACGCCGAGCGCTCCCGGAATGGGCATAAGATGTCTCCGGTCGATTTTATAATAACGGGGCATTACAATACGGACTTCGTGCCCGAGTTTTTTTAATGCACATGATAAAGCGGAAACAACATCCGCTAAACCACCGGTCTTTGCAAACGGCACCGCCTCGCTCGTTATCATCAATATCCGCATGTCAAATCCTCCTTTTTCAGCAATTACCTTATGGGCATCTCTAAAAAGCCGGTTAGCTTTTTAGAGGTTTCTTTTATAGCTGTGAAAGTTTTTTTTGCACCAATTCGGCAGCCTGATTGGGGTTTGCTTTGCCCTTTGACACCTTCATCACCTGTCCCATCAGCCAGCCCGCCACATTGGTTTTGCCGTTTTTCCAGTCGGCGATTGCATTCGGATGTGCAGCAAATACTTCATCCACGAGTTTCTCAATGACGCCGCTATCGCTTACTTGCGTCAATCCTTTTTCGGTAATAATGGTTTCAGGATGTTTCCCGCTTGCAAGCATTTCAGCAAAGACATCTTTCGCTTGCTTACTGGTAATAGTTTGCGCATCCAATGCGTTGACCAATTCGGCAATATGCTCAGGCCCGAAAGGCAGCTGCTGCAAATCGATGTTTTTTTCGTTCAGCACCGCCAAAACTTCAGCCAAAATCCAGTTTGCCGTTTTTTTCACATCGCGGGCCTTTGCAGCGGCTGCTTCAAACCATTCCGCCAAACAGCGCTCCGATGTCAGTGTTTGCACATCAAATTCGGAAAGGCCATACTCTTTTTTAAACCGTTCCCGCTTCGCAGCAGGCAATTCACCGACGGTCTCCCGTACCGCATCAAGATACGCGTTGGTCAGCGCTACAGGGGGAATATCCGGTTCCGGCATGAAGCGGTAATCCACCGCCGAGTTTTTAGTCCGCTGGATAACCGTCTTTCCGCTCGCCTCATCCCATCCCATCGTGCGCTTAAAATCGGGAATATACTCTTGCCTGTCCGTTTGAAATTCTTCAAACTGCCGCTGAATCTCATAGGCGCACGCATCGCGTACCGTCCTAAACGAGTTCATATTTTTTATTTCGGAAATCGGCGTCCGGTACTCTTTTCCGTTCTCAAATACTTTCAGGTTGATATTTGCATCGCACCGCATCGCACCTTCTTCCAAATTCCCGTCGGTAATACCGGTAAATTTCAGAATTTCTCTGACAGTCTGCATGTACAAGGCTGCCTCTTCAGGACTTTTTATATCAGGCTTAGATACGATTTCGATCAGCGGCACCCCGCACCGGTTATAATCGACGTAACTGTGCGCCCCTTCAATGTGTAAACTTTTACCGGCATCCTCTTCAAGGTGAACGCGCTCAATCCTGACCGTTTTCAAGAGAGGAGGCTGTTGAGGGGAAGCCATATTTAATACAACTTTTCCGTTTTCACAAATCGGCTTATCAAACTGGGTAATCTGGTACCCTTTTACAAGGTCGGGATAAAAATAGTGCTTCCGGTCGAATTTACTGAAAAGATTCACCGTGCAGCCGAGCGCGAATCCCGCTTTTGCACCGAGTCTGATATACTCGTCGCTGATAACCGGAAGCGCTCCGGGCAGTCCCAAACACACAGGGCATACACGGGTATTCGGCATACCGCCGTACCGGTTCTCGCAAGAACAAAAAGCCTTTGTCTTTGTCAAAAGCTGACAGTGAATTTCGCATCCGATAATTACTTCATAAGATAATTCCGAACTCATACCCGCGCTGCCTCCCATGTTTTAGCCAAACGTAAGATTTTTTCTTCAGTGAATTGCGCTCCGGCAATTTGCATACCGATTGGACGGCCGTCTTGAGCGTAACCGGCAGGAATTGATAAGGACGGAATACGGGAGAGGTTCACAAAGGTGGTAAACAGATCGGAAAGATACATTGCCAGCGGATCATTTACCCGCTCTCCGAGCTTAAAAGCAGGCGACGGAGCTGTCGGACAGCATATAAAATCGTATTGCTGCAAGATACTGCCGATTTCGCGTTCCATACGGGCACGCACACGCAGGCTCGTTTCGTAGCAGTCGCCTGAAAAATGATGAGACAATACATAGTTACCGGTGATGATTCGGCGTTTTACTTCCTGTCCGAAACCTTCGGAACGGGTCGCGATATACAGTTCGTCATAGCCTTTTCCGATGTCCTTGCGTAAGCCGTACCGGATGCCGTCAAAGCGTGAAAGATTGCTTGAGGCCTCAGAAAGCGCAATGACATAATAGGTAGGGACTGCGGCTTCCAAAACCGGCAGCGGAACGGTTTCGACGGTCATTCCCTGTGCGGTAAACCAATCGCACAGCGACTGAAAAACAGCGGCAACGTCTTTATCCAAACCTTTTGTCTCTGAGAATTCAACAGGCAATGCGATACGCATTTTTTTTAATTCGTCTGAAGAAAAAGGCGTCAACGTACTGCATGAAGAAAAACAGCAATCAGCGCTTGTGCCGTCCTGAGGGTCTTTACCGCCCATGACGGATAAGCCGAGCCCGATATCATCCGCACTGCGGGCGAACAAGCCGACTTGATCAAGCGAAGAGCCGAACGCCACGATACCGTACCGGCTGAGGGCTCCGTATGTCGGTTTTAATCCGTACAAACCGCAGTAGGAAGCTGGTAGGCGGACAGAACCGCCGGTTTCGGTACCGAGTGCGAAAGGCGCTTGAAAACCTGCTACCGCTGCTGCCGACCCTCCGGAGCTTCCTCCGGGTGTCAGGCTCCGGTCTACCGGATTACGCGATGGTCCGTAGGCCGAATATTCCGTTGAGGAGCCCATCGCAAACTCATCCATATTTGTTCTGCCGATGGGGATTGCGCCTGCTTCCGTTAAACGGGCAATAACCGTTGCATCAAACGGAGCAATATAACCTTCCAGTATTTTACTGCAGCAGGTACAGAGTTTGCCTTTTATGGAAATATTATCCTTTACTGCAAAGGGGAGCCCCAAAAGCGGCTTACCGGCTGTCTTTCCTTCAGCGCGGAGCGCATCCGCTTGCTCAGCCCGTTTTTCCGCATCATCAAAAAATTCGATAAATCCATGCAGCGGCTGCGCCTCTTTCTCATCATCCTGATAGGCTTTTTTAAGCGCACGGACAATCCCGACGGAGGTTACCGTTCCCGCCTCAAGCATTCCCTTTAGTTCGGATAAACCCGCTTTATCAATGTCTTTCATCATGTATACCCTTAAACCCCGCTTCCCAGAACCTTAGGAACACGGAAATACCCATCCATATACTCACTCGTCATTTTTTTCAAATCAGGCGATGCAATACCTTGCATCACGGTATCGGAGCGCATCACGGTATCGCGCTGCATGTCCGTACCGGCGTTGCCTGAATCGGTATCAAATTTTTTCAAAATATCAAAATATTCAACAATACTGCTTACCTGAGCGGCAATCGTCTCGGTGCTGCTGTCTTTTGACGATAGACGGGAAAGATACAGTAAATTATCGAATATTTCAGGGGTGATTTTGCTGCTTTGCTTCATAACAATGTTCCTCCTAACCCGCATCATACATCGGCCGGCTGTTCCGAAAAACATCCGATAGCATGTATTTTTTTTCTTCGATACCGTACCAGTATGCTTGGATCCCGTTTACAAAGCGTTTCCAAGTCATGCAGTATTTGAGCGCGTATCAAATCGGCCGCTTTCTGCGGTTCCGTATGAGCGCCGTCCTCAGGTTCAGCGATAATGCCGTTGATAATCTTAAGCCCAAGCACTTCATTGCTGGTAATTTTCAACATCGCGGCAGCATCTTTCGCACGGCTTGAATCCCGTAATAAAATCGATGCGCAGCCTTCGGGAGAAATAACTGAAAAAATAGCGTTTTCAAGCATGTATATCTTATCGCCTACCCCAATTCCTAAGGCTCCGCCTGAACCGCCCTCGCCTATCACAAAACAGATAACAGGCGTTCTAACACGGCTCAGTTCACGCAAGTTCACCGCAATCGCTTCCGCTATTCCGCGCTCTTCCGAACCAAGCCCGGGATATGCTCCCTGCGTATCGATAAAGGTAATGATAGGACGATGAAATTTTTCAGCCTGCTTAATGAGCCGCAACGCTTTACGGTACCCTTCAGGATTGGCCATACCGCCGTTTCTGTCGATTATTTCCCGTAAATTCCGCCCTTTTTGATTACCGATTACCGTTACCGGTATTCCACTGATGAACGCAATTCCGCCTATCAACGCAGGATCATCGCCGAAGCAGCGGTCTCCATGCAGTTCAACAAAATCATCAAAAATCATATCGATATAATCAAGGGCGCGGGGACGGTCATTATTGCGGGCAAGTTCAATCCTCCGCCACACTTTTGAAACGGAAGAACTGGCTTGCAGTTTCTCATTGATTGTCTTTAACTCGGAGCTGATATCCAAGCCGTAGGCATCCGCAATATCCTGTAGTCCCGACAACAGCTCGCTTTGATCGGCATTCTTTGTATTTTTTTTACTCATACGTTGTTCCTTTGCGCTATTCCCTTACCATAGCTCGCTTTGCCGAACGGCGGGTTCATGTGGGCATCTATCATTACGGCAAAAAAATGTTTTTGTTCCGAACGCGGAACAATACAGTCGATAAAACCTTTTTTCAGCTGAAATTCGGCGCGCTGAAAACCTTCAGGCAACTGCTGATGAATGGTGCCTTCAATAACACGCGGGCCTGCAAATCCGATAAGCGCATTCGGTTCTGCCGCAATAATATCCCCGAGCATTGCAAAGCTGGCTGTTACGCCGCCTGTTGTCGGATCACAGAGCATAATAAAAAGCGGCACGCCTTTATCATCCAGCTCCGCAGCGGCGCTTGAGGTTTTCGCCATCTGCATCAGCGAAAAGAGTCCCTCCTGCATACGGGCACCCCCCGATGTCGTATACAGAATGACCGGGATTCTTTCTGCTGCCCCTTTCATCATAAGCCGTGAAATTTTTTCGCCAACAACCGATCCCATTGAGCCGCCGAGAAAGTCAAACGACATCACGCCCAGAAGCGCATTTCGGCCTTCAATTTTGCAGCTGCCGGTTATAACAGCCTCATTCATCGAGGTTTTTGCCTCTGCCGCAGAAAGTTTTTCTTCATATCCGGCCATGTTAATGGGATTCATCGTCCGTAAATTAGTATCAAGCTCTTCAAACGAGTTCTTGTCGGCTATATAGGCAATTCTATCGGCGGCGTCCATCCGTAAATGGCAGCCGCATTCGGGACACACCATCAAATTTTGTAAGAGAGCTTCCCGTTCATACTGTGTTTTACAATGAGGACAATCCATTATTATTTTTCCTTCTCAAAAAGCTGCGCATAAAGACCGGTACCGAAGATACCCGATTGGAATTGAGCCGATTGCAAAATAGCTTTTTGTTCTTCTATATTAGTTTGAATACCGTCTATCTGCAACTCGTCTAATGCGCAGAGCAGTTTTTTAATCGCATCCGCCCGGTTTTCGCCGTGCACGATGAGCTTTGCAGTCATAGAATCATAAAAAGGCACAACGCTGTAGCCTTGATATAAGAATCCGTCAAACCGGACGCCGTTACCGCCGGGGAGCCGTAAGCCCGTAATCCGTCCGGGAGTTCGGGCATTGATGCGGGCCTCCATAGCCCACCCCTTTACCGGCAGTACGCCGTTCGACAGGCTCATTTTGGCGCCTGTGCATACTTTGATTTGCTCGCGGATAATATCGGCGCCCGTTACCATTTCGGAAACAGGATGCTCAACCTGCACACGTGCATTTACTTCCATAAAGTAAAAATCGTTCCCTGCTACGAGGAACTCAATCGTTCCCGCTCCGCAATACTTGAGCGTAGAAAAAAGTTTTTTTGCGCCTTTACACATTGAGGCGTACATCGCTTCGCTCACCGCCTGAGACGGGCTTTCTTCTATGAGTTTTTGGTGATTCCGCTGCATCGAACAATCCCGTTCCCCCAGAATCGCAACGCCCCCTTCTCCATCGCCGATAACTTGCAGTTCGACATGACGGGGGTCGCTCAAATATTTTTCGATATATACCGTTCCATCGGCAAAGTTTGCTTCCGCTTCCGAAGATGCGATGGAAAGATTTTCAGCCAAATCCGCTTCCCGCCATACGATACGCATTCCTTTACCGCCGCCGCCTGAGGCAGCTTTGATGATCACCGGATATCCGCACTTTTTAGCCGTTTCCGCCGCTTCTTCCGCCGTTTTGATTGCGCCTGCGGAACCGGGCGTAACCGGCAAACCGCTTTTTTGGGCAGTCTCCCGCGCCTTGACCTTGTCGCCGAGCATTTCGATTGTATCGGGTTTCGGCCCTATCCAGAACATACCGGCTTTTTCGACTTCACGTGCAAAATCGGCGTTTTCGGAAAGAAAGCCGACACCCGGGTGCACTGCATCGCATCCGGTACAGAGCGCGGCGGTAAGCAGCGCATCCTTATTCAAATAGCTTTTTGCCGAAGGAGCCGGCCCGATGCAGACTGCGCGATCCGCTAATTGCACATGTAAACACTCTTTGTCTGCCGTAGAATACACGGCGACCGTTTCAATGTCCATTTCTCGGCAGGCGCGGATAATGCGGACTGCTATTTCGCCGCGGTTTGCAATCAGCATCTTCCGTATCATCGCGATATCCTGATCACAAAGAGCGGCTGATCGAACTCAACCAAATCGCCGTTTGACGCAAGAATATCTTCAATCACCCCATCGTATTCGCTTTCCAGCGTATTCAGCATCTTCATTGCTTCGAGGATACAGAGCGCCTGCCCCTTTGAAACGGCTGTCCCTTTTTCCACATATGCGGGAGCGTCGGGAGACGGAGAGCGGTAGAAAGAGCCGACAATCGGGCTTTTTACGGTAATGAGATTTTTATCGGCAGCGGCTGTAGGAGAAGCGGCCTGTCCTGCGGCTATAGCGGAACCCGCGTCAGCGGCAGTTCCTGATGCAGGCGCAGCCCCTTCCGCAGCCTGTACGGCATAGTGCGGTGCAGCAGCTTGCGAAAACGGCGCGGAGGGAGCCGTCTGCACCGGCACATATGGAGCGCCTGATGCGGATAGATACGGCTCAGACAAATTATGCCGGTATGCGGCTTCTTTTTTCAGTGTCAGCTCGGTTTCGCCCTCTTTAATATGCAGCAGCACCGCAGGGCTTTTTTCAAACTTATCAAGGATATTTAAAATAAATTTTTCATTCATGAGATTACTCTGTGTCAACGCCGCTTACCCCCTTGCCGGGAATGAGCGGCATCATCCTTATATCCGGTCGAACCGGTCAATTTCGGCATCATAATCGATACCGGCAATATCAAAACCGTTTATCGCCAAAAAGTCATGCCGGTATTCGGCGACATCGGCATATTTTGTGTTATTCTCACGGATAACAGCTGCCATACTATCGGCTACCGCAGACTGCACCGATTCATCCAACTCCCAATCATCAATGCGGATGCGGTTTTCGCTATCAACCGGAACAACGCCGTCCGCTGTGTAAAGGCGGCTGTCAAAAAGCCTATTTATCTGTTCGATACAGCCTTCGTGCGTTCCTTTCTCTTTCATCACCTTGAACAAAGTAGCTAAATACAGCGGAATGACCGGTATGACGGCGCTCGCACGGGTTACCAGCCCTTTGTTCACCGACACAAAAGCCTTACCGTTTAAGGCTGCAAGGCGGGTATTTAAGGTATGAGCAGCCGCTTCAAGATGCTCTTTTGCCTTACCAATCGTTCCCTGCCGGTAGAGCGCCTGTGTAGCCTCAGGGCCGATATACGAATAAGCAACCGTAACGCATCCCTGCGACAGCGCACCTGCTGCCGCCAGCTTGTCTATCCACCGCTGCCAATCTTCGCCGCCCATGACTTTTACGGTTGCTGCCGTTTCCTCATCGGTTGCAGGCTCGGCGGAAATATCGGCAAGCTCGCCGCTGAACGGATCAAGTGTTTTACCGGTAAACGGTTTTCCGAACGGCTTTAAGACCGAACGATAGGTAACGCCGGTGTCGGGATCGGTGCGTACCGAGCTTGCTACGCTGTAGATAATCAGATCGAATGTAATTCCGTGCTTTTTCGCCTCATCAATGACCTGCTGCTTGATAGCATCGGAAAAGGCATCGCCGTCTATTGTTACGGACAAAAGCCCTGCCTCTTTTGCAGCGGCATCGACCGCTAAGTTATTATACCAGCCGGGCGTCCCCCACTTCTTTTCGGTACCGGCTTTTTCAAAAGACACGCCGATTACGGACGCGCCGTAACCGAAAGCCGCCGTAATCCGGCTTGCTAATCCGTATCCGCCCGAACAGCCGACAACAAGAACATTCCGCGGTTTTGCCGCACCGGCCGGATGAGAAGCTGCCCGCTTCTTTGTATATGCGATCTGATCTTCAACGGCTTTTTTACAGCCCTGAGGATGCGCATTAAGACAGATATTGCTTCGCAGCATCGGTTTCATACTCATAATGTTACTCCTTCTTAATTTTTAGAACTGCCTCTTTAGGCTTTTCCGACAAGACACATCCACTCGGCTTCTGCAGCGATCGTTTCGCCGATATACATCTTACCGGCCTGCTTTATCATCTGCGACGATACGCGCAGGTTCTTCACTTCGATGCGTACGGTATCGCCCGGACGTACCTGATTGCGGAACTTAACTTTATCAACCGTCGCAAGGAAAAACAGCGCTCCTTTTTCAAAGGTTCCCATGAAACTGAGTGCAGCGCCGCCGGCCTGAGCCATTGTTTCAACCAGCACAACGCCGGGCACAACCGGATATTCGGGAAAGTGACCTTTAAAAAAGAATTCATCCTGCTTAAAAGTATATCGGCTTTCGCTGCCGCTGTCATCGGCGCGGACGATCTCATCGACGAATAAAAAAGGCTTCCGATGCGGAAGCAATGCTTCAATGTCTTTTGTAACGCTCATAGCATCATCTCCGATTACTATATTTTTTTAAAGACCAGCACGCCGTTATGACCGCCGAAGCCGAGCGAACCCGATGCAGCGCAGGTAAGTTCACACGCAACGCCTTTTTGCGGCAGATAGTTCAAGTCGCATCCGGCTTCCAAATCAGGTTCCGTTAAATTAGCAGTCGGCGGGCAAAAGCCGTCCTCAATCGCCTTAACGCAGAAAATTGCTTCCAAAGCGCCGGCGGCTCCCAAACAGTGGCCGATCATCGATTTTGTCGAGGAAACCTTCAGATTATATGCATGTTCACCGAACGCTTTTTTCAGCATCGCCGTTTCGGCGGGATCGTTTATCGGAGTGGAAGTACCGTGCGCATTGTAATACTGCACTTCCTCAGGCTTTATACCGGCGTCCTCAAAGGCCCTGGTCATCGCTAAAGCGCCGCCGGCTCCCGAAGGATCGGGGCTGGTAATGTGATAGGCATCCGAAGAGCCGCCGTATCCTGCAAGTTCCGCATATATTTTTGCACCGCGTTTTTTTGCATGTTCATATTCTTCCAGAATGAGAATACCGGAACCTTCTCCCATTATAAAGCCTGAACGCTTTTTATCGAACGGACAGCATGCCTTTTTCGGCTCATCGTTGTATTCCGAGGCAAGAGTTTGCAAAACGCTGAACCCATTGATGCCGAATCCGGTAATAGCCGCTTCGGTTCCCCCTGCAATACAGGTATCAAGCCTGCCTGAGCGAACTAAATCCAGCGCGTTTCCAATGGCATCGGTGCTTGAAGCGCATGCGGTTACCAGCGTCCATGATACTCCGTGAATGCCGAAATACATACTGATATTGCCCGCAGCCTCATTCGGTATAAGCAGCGGAATAGTCAGCGGCGGAATGCGAGAACGGCCTGCCTCAAAGTACTTTTTAAACGAACTTTCATACACTTCAAAGCCGCCGATGCCGTTCCCGAGCATAATGCCCGTGCGGTCGGGATCGACGGTTTCCTTTGACAGCCCCGCATCATTCATTGCCTGAACAGCGGCGGCTACGGCAAACTGCGTAAACCGCGCCATTTTCCGCGCCTCTTTTTTATCAATAAAGGCGCCCGGATCAAACTGCTTGCATTCCGCTGCTATCTGCACCTTATCGCCGGAAGCGTCATAATTAGTGATCTTGTCGATAGCGCAACTACCCGCTTTTATGCCCTGCCATGTTTCGCCAATCGTGTTTCCCAAAGCGGTTACGGCTCCAATGCCGGTAATAACAACCTTTCTCATATGTTCCTCCTGCGCCTATGCGCCCATTCCTCCGTCAACACCGATTACCTGTGCAGTAATATACACGGATAAATCGGAGGCCAAAAAGACAGCCGCATTCGCAACATCAAGCGGAGTACCGCCCCGTTTGAGGGGTATCGCCGTCTCAACCCATCCTTTGCGTATCTCTTCCGGTAATACGGACGTCATATCGGTTTCGATAAAGCCGGGCGCAAGCGCATTGACGCGCACTCCCCTACTCCCGATTTCCTTTGCAAGGCTTTTTGTAAGGCCGACCAACCCCGCTTTACTTGCGGCATAATTAACCTGTCCGCCCTGGCCATGAAGACCGACGATGCTGGCCATATTGATAATGGAACCTTCCCGTTTCCGCAGCATATCGGAGGAAACAATTTGCGATGTAATAAATGTACCGGTCAAATTAACCCGCAATACGGCGTCCCAGTCCTCCTGCGGCATACGGAATGAAAGTCCATCCCGCGTAATACCGGCGTTATTAACCAAAATTTGAAAGCCGCCGGATTGCTTTAACGCATCTTTTACCGCAGCGGTCAAAACTTCCGCATTTCCGCAGTCGGCGTATAGTTCATAAAACCGGACGCCGCATTTTTCAGCAAATGCCTCCATCTCTTCCTTCCCTTGAGACGGTTTTGTACATAAGCCCCAGACTTCAGCGCCCTCTTCAAGGAATCTACGGACTATTTCCTTTCCGATTCCCCGCGAAGAACCGGTTACCAATGCTTTTTTTCCTTTCAATAACATATAAACCTCATTTCAAATGTATTGTGAACGGGGATGTCCCAAAAGCCGATTACTATTTTGCCACCCCCTATCGCGTTATTCTTCGATGTCTTTTCCGATGACGGCCGACAGCTGTTCAAGCGTACCGGTCGGCCGGCATACTCCTGCGCATCCGCTATCCCGCCACAAGTTACTAAGCGTGAGACCCGGCCCTATTTCCAACAGCGGACGTTCCGCCGTCTGCATCGCCGATTCAATTTCCCGCTCCTCTTCCAGCCACCGCACCGGATGCGTTAAGTGGAGCACGGCATTCCGTTTTGCCTCTTCACCGGTCAGCATTCTCTTTCCGGTAACGTTTGAAAAAATCGGAATAAGCGGGTCATGGAACGGAATATCCGCCAGCACCGCTGAGAACTCTTCAGCAGCATTGCGCATCAAAGGTGAGTGAAATGGCCCTGCGACCGCAAGCCGTATGACCCGCTTTGCGCCCGCTTCTTTACAGAGCTTTTCGGCAACGGCAAGCCCCTCATCGGTACCGGAAACAACGGTCTGCACGGGGCTGTTCAGATTTGCCGCAAAGACACTACCTGTTACCGGATCGGAATACGGTTTCAGAAGTTCGGCAATCCGTTCAGGCTCAAGTTTGAGCACCGCAGCCATCCCGGGCGCACCGTTTGAGGCTGTTCCCTGCTCTTGGAGCTTCTCGCACCATTTTTGCATGATTTTGCCGCGGAGCGTTACAAGCTCCGTCATGGTCTTGAGATCCAGCACCTTTGCGGCAAAAAGTGCGGAGAACTCTCCCAAACTGAAACCGGCAACGGCAGCGGGCGCAATGCCGTGCTCCTGCAATACGGCAAGAACGGCTGCTTCCATAGCTGTTATCGCCAACTGGCTCCTGTCGCTCCGCGCAAGTTCGCTCGGTTCAGTCTCCCATAAAAAAGAAGCAATATTCTCTCCCGCAACAGCGCTCATCTCATCAATCACGGAACGGGCAACGGGAAAGCGTTTACAAATATCCTCAGCCATTCCTTTGAATTGGGAACCCTGTCCCGCGAATAAAAAAATACCTTCCGTCATTTTTTACTTCCTTACCATTAAAACCGTATGATGCAGCCGCCCCATGTGAGCCCTGCTCCAAATCCCACAACGATGATGATCATCCCTTCCCGTATTTTTTCTTCTTCCGCAAGATCGGCAAGGGTGATGGGAATAGAAGCCGCCGACGTATTTCCGTAGTCTGCCAAATCGCACGCGAATCGTTCAAATTCGGTTCTAAGCCGTTTTGCAGCCGCTTCCAATATCCGCTTATTCGCCTGATGACACACAATAAGATCGATATCTTCTATCTGTAAGTGCTCCTTATCAAGCAATCCTTTTATCGTCTTGACAAGACAGTGAACGGCAAAATCATACACAGCTTTACCGTTCATGCATATATGCATAGCGGAATCAACATAGAGCTTATCCGCACCCGTCCCGTCGGAGCCGAGTATAACTGAGCCGATCCCCAGTCCCGATGGAACAAATGTATTCTCCAACAGCACCGCTCCGGCTCCGTCACCGAACAGCACGCATGTCGAGCGGTCATGCCAGTCGGTAATACGGCTTAACACTTCCGCTCCGCAGACAAGCGCAAACCGCCAATGATGGCGTTCCATCAAAGCAGCAGCTGTGTCAAGCGCATAGACAAAGCCTGAGCATCCTGCAACCGTGTCAAAACAAACTGCATGTTCGGCTTGCAGTTTATTTTGGACAAGACAGGCATTTGACGGAAAGCCGAAAAACTCCGGTGTGGCGGTTGCGCACACAATCAGATTAATCTTATTGACAGGCAGCGGCTCAGCTGCGCCGCTGTTTGTAAGAGCTGCAGCACAGGCCTGATAGGCCAATGTTGCGCTCGTCTCCTCCCCGTCCGCAATCCGCCGCGACACGATACCCGTATGGCTTTGAATCCATTCATCGGAAGTGTCAAGCTCCTGAGGGAAATCCGTATTTTTCATTTGTTTTAGGGGGAGTGCTTTACCTATTCCCCTAATGATAATCGCCATATAGTATCTCCGATACGAAACAAGCTAGTATATTTTTCAATTTTATGTCAACCTCAAAAAGAATCTTTTGCGCCCTTTTACATTCCATTTTCCCAGTCAAGCGGCCGTTTATTGTCGGACAGCCGCTTATCAAGATAGTCCTTATTCAAATCGAGTATATTCACCAGCCGCCTCATTTGATCGGCTGACAACAGATTTTGCTCCGCAAATAGAAAAACGAGCGCCCGTTCGGCAATGCAGGGCACGCGGAGCGCATTCATCCGTTCAGGAGAAGGAGATGCCGAATCAAGATATTCGCTTTTAAAAGTTTTATACAGTTCAGACTGCTCAATATGTCCATGAATGGCGGCAAGCTCATCGGCAAGCGGCTGTATGTTACCGCGGCTTGCTTCGATACCGAGCGGTTTCAGCGTAAAAAAAGTATACTGCTTACCGGGTAAGAAGTGGTGCTTGTCGCAGCGCGTACAATAGTTCGGCTCAAAGGGGTCTTCTTTTTTACGGTCTCCTCCGATGATGATGAGCGGATCAAAATAGAGCGCAGGGCATTCAACTCCGTCAACGCTATAGTAACGGTAGGTATTGTAACCGTTTTGCAGGCAATCGGGATGCTCACAATAGGCGGAAAAAGGATAAATTTCCGTTGCAGTTTCGACAAGAAGCCGTGCCGTTGCATTAAAAATTTCACCGCGGAAGTTCAAAAGCAGGGTCGGCATGACAAAAACCAATCCGCGCTGTTCGCTCTCTTTCTTAATCACATAGGCAAGCCGCTCATCATAAAACGACGCTTCATCGATAATCCATGTACCGATGTGCGGTTTTTCTTTTAAGAGCGCCTCAAGTGCAAATGAGGTACCGACTGTTGCAATATTTTCTCCGCACTTCTGATACCCGCCCCGGTATGCGAGGGCGTCATCAGGATAATCGGGGAATCGATCCTTATCCAAGGCGTAGCGGGCAAAAAAGGTAGAGCGCCTATCCGCCGATCCTATCCCGCTTTCAGGATCAAAAAGGTCTTGCTGGGAATTGGCGCCGCTTGTCAACTGCCGTACGACAGCGCTTTTTGACCGCGCCACCTGCGCATCCCGCCAAACATGACCGGCATATTCGGTTTTTCCCGATCCCATCGGGCCGACCACCAATATCCGCCTGCTTGCAGCAGTAAAATCAAAATGCGATTTCGGTTCGTGCATCACAAGCGACGGAAAGCCGAGATTTTTAAAAAGGGTATTGATCTGAGATTGTACCGCTTCAGGCTGCACCATTATAAAGCTCCAAAACGGGTAAACGGGTACACGCGGAACACCGTCGTTCCCAATATTTTTGATGCAGGAACATATTTCGGCGAGCTATTGCTCTGAAACAGTACCGGCAGGGCATCATACGCATCGATGGCTTCAAGTTTAAAAAAGTACGAATGGCGCATATCAGTGGAATTGAAACGGTTATCCCCCATCATAAAGAAGCAATTTTCCGGTATATATTCATCTTCGCCGGCAGGAAAGACATTCATGTTCCGCTGATTAGTCCATGCCATGTAAAAGGCGTACTCTTGCGCTTCCTGTAAAAGAGCCGTGCGCAGCCCATCGGCAAGAAAATCCTCCGCCGTTGCATTGGCGCGGAACAGTTCGATATTACGGATGATGAGTTTTCCGAAACACAGTTTTATCAGCGTATTCAGCTGGGCAAAACGCTTTTCGTAAAGCGAGGCGGTCAAGCTGTCATCGCTTTGCCAGTAGGGCAGCCAACCGGTCATAAACGAACGGAACCATGCGAGTCCTCCGTTAGTTGTCGCTATCTTCCGGCTGATAGAATCGTTAGCGGAAAAGAGCGTCATCAGCTCATACTCTGCGGTTTGCAAAAAGTCCGTACCTGTCGCAGTATCCCGATGCGCTTTAAAGGCAGCAAGCGTATCGATTAATGCTTCCGCTTGGCGGGCAGCATCCGAAAAACTCAACGCTTTCCTGCGCGCTTCCACGCTTTCCATCATCAGCAATTCATCGGCGCTGATTTTTATATCTTTGATTAACCGCTGTTCCGATTGCGGTAAGGCATTGAGGTCCCAATGAGCGTATTGCCGGTCGTCTTCGATTGGGACAAATTCAGCATCACTGCTGGTTTTTGCATAGAGTACGCCGTCAACCATCATCAATTTTTCTCCGGGAACTCCGGTGATACGCTTTACAAGAGGATCGGCTTTTTGTTTGCCGTAATCATCGGTATTGAGATTGACTTGAGCAAAGGTGAGAAAATACACGATCTGCGATAAAAACGTTTTAAGCCGGGATGCAGGCGTATCGGGGTAGTTGGGGTTGCTCAGGATAACAATATCACCCCGTTTATACTTCTTCCATTGCGGAAGTTTAAAGGAAGAAAGCGGAAACGCGGGCCCTGCCGCCGTTTTAAAGCCGACAACCGTATCGCCTATCATAAATTCAGGTACCATCGATTCCGAAGGAATCCGGTATATCTGAAAAATAAAAATATTGACGAGTACTACAAAAAACACAGCGTAAAAGGCAGCGTCAATCCATTCGGCAA